>JBDRJH010000432.1:0-6004 GCA_043815125.1 Verrucomicrobiota bacterium | reverse complement strand
GCGAGACGTTCTGGCGGGTCATCGTCCAACGCGGCGCGCCGACCAGCGGCGGCCCTTGCTACACGATCCCCTCACCTCACCCCGCCCCCTCAACCCGTGCTCAGGCCGCCATCGCCGGACAACAGCGCGCCAGTTCGCGCTCCCCCACCGCCCCCACCCGGCTGAGCAGCCACGTGTATTCCGGCGCCCACAAGCGCGCCCGGATCGGCTCCAGCCGGCAGCGCGCCAGATCCGGCTCCGCGATGCGTCCCAGTATGTCCAGCGCCTCGCGCGTCGCCGGCAGGCCCAGCCACTCGAGCAACGCAAAGACCCCGCCGCGCTCGTGCACCGCGTTGATCTCGCCCCAACGCGGCGTCTCCGTGCCGCGCAACAGCGTGTGCGCCGCCAAAAACGGCGTCAGCGCCGGCGTCTCCTGCAAATCGCCCAGTAGCTCCGGACAACGCGTCAACACCGCCAGCGCCGCCAGCCGCCCCTGACGAAACCCGCGCACAAACTCCGCCACCTCGCGCGGGAAAAACGACAGGAACCGCGTCCACGTCACCGGACAAAGCGCCTCCTGAGCGTTGGCGAACGATGCATCCGCCGGGTCCGGCTCCACCGACAGCCAGCGCCCCTCGACCTGCTGTTCAAAACGCACGTCCGGCCAGACGGTGACCCGGTGCGGACGATTCTGATGAAACCAAGCCAGCAGGACCGGCTCGGCGATTTTCTTGGCGACGGTGCGACGTTTCATAGTGCCGCCAGATTACCCCTCGACTGGGACATTTATTGTCCCACCATCAAGCCATATGCATTTTTTTCAAAAAAATCCCCAACCGCCGAAAATAAAAACTAACCAGATAAGTTAGTTTTTATCACGATTTTCGTCCGTAAATCCCTCCTTTCACCACTGAAATAAAAACTAACCTGTCTGGTTAGTTTTTATTGTGCAAAAATCCTCATGCCCGTTCCCAACGTCAAAACCTCCCGTCCTCCGCTAGAGCGCATGTTGCGTATCCACGAGGAGCTCCGCCGGGGCCGCACCGTCAATTGCACGCACCTGTGCGCGCAACTCGAGGTCAACCGCAAGACCATCGTGCGCGACATCGCCTTCATGCGCGAACGGCTCGACCTGCCCGTCGACTTCGACCGCAGCGCGCAAACCTACCGCTACGCCAAACCTGTCGAGGTTTTCCCCACCGTGCAAGTCACCGAAGGCGAACTGCTTGCCCTGCTGGTCGCCCGCCGCGCCCTCGAGCAATATCAGGGCACGCCCTTTCACCATCAGCTCGAAATCGCCTTCGAAAAACTCACCAACGGCCTGCGCGACCGCATCAGCTTTTCCCCCGCCGACGAACTCGCCACCGTGTCGTTCAAAAACGTCGGCCTCGCCAAGGCCGATCTCACCATCTTCAACCTGCTCAGCTCCGCGGTGCTCAACCACCACGAGGTCGAGTTCGACTACCGCAAGCCCGGCGACAAGACCCCCACGCGCCGCCGCGTGCGGCCCTACCATCTCTCCCACCGCGAAAACCTCTGGTATCTGATCGGCCACGACGCGCTGCGCGGCAAGGCCATCACCTTCGCCCTGCCCCGCATCGCCAAGCCGCGCAAACTCAACCAGACCTTCGTGCGCCCCCCCGACTTTGATCCGTCGAAGTTCTTCTCCAGCGCGCTCGGCGTGCTCGTCGGCGACGGCAACCACACGGTCAAAATCCGCTTCACCCCGCAGGTCGCCGACCGCATTCGCGAACGCGTCTGGCACGAGACCCAGGAGCTGCGCGACCTGCCCGACGGCGGCGTCGAACTCACGCTGCGTCTCGGTGCCCTCGCCGAGGTCGAGCGCTGGGTCCTCGGCTGGGGCGCCGAGGCCGAGGTCACCTCCCCCGCCGCGCTGCGCGCCAGCCTCGCCAAGACCGCCCGCGCTCTGGCAAGCCGCTACGTTTGACCCGTTCGGGTCCGACACTCCAACACAGCGCGCCTGTTCCCTCGAGGCGAAAGCGTCCGCCGGCGGGATGGATCGTGCACGTTTACGAGTAAACAACCGGGGTGGTTGAGGGTAAACGGGCGCCTACCCATCGTCCCGCGAGCAACCCCATGCACACCGGCCTCATCATCCTCGGTCGCCCCGGCTTTGAACAGATCTACGGCGACGAACACCAGCGGACCATCGCTTCGCGAATCAAGCTGCTCGCACCGTCCATGACGCGCGAGGAAGCGATGAAGCACCCCGACCTGCTGGAGCAGGCCGAGGTAATCTTCTGCGGCTGGGGAGGGCCGATCATGGACGAGCGATTCCTGACCATGACGCCGCGCCTGAAAGCCGTGTTCTACGGTGCCGGCAGCATACGTGCCTATGTCACCGAAGCGTTTTGGGCCAGAGGGATCGTGATCACCAGCGCCTACGCCGCCAACGCCGTCCCGGTCGCCGAATACACCAACGGCGTCATCATGCTCAGTCTCAAAAATTTTTGGTTTCACGCCCAGCAGATCAAGCATACCAGCCGCCTGACCGAGCGCATCCCCTGCGCCGGCGGCTTTGGCAGCCGCGTCGGCATCATCTCGCTCGGCATGATCGGCCGGCTCGTCTGCCAGAAACTGCGCGACACCGATCTTGAGATCTTCGCCTACGACCCGTACGTCAACCCGGACGAAGCCGACCGTCTTGGCGTGAAACTCGTGTCGCTCGACGACATTTTCCGCGAGTGCGACGTGGTCAGCCTGCACACCCCACGGCTCAAGGAGACCGAAGGCATGATCTGCGGACGCCACTTCGAGCTGATGAAACCGCGAGCCACTTTCATCAACACCGCGCGCGGAGCCGTGGTCAACGAGCCCGAGATGATCGACGCACTCCAGCGCCGTCCGGACGTCAGCGCGGTGCTCGACGTCACCTGGCCGGAGACTCCTGTCAGCGGCTCACCGCTGTATACTCTGCCCAACGTCGTGCTCACCCCGCACATCGCCGGCTCCCTCGACCGGGAATGCCGTCGCATGGGCCGGCTGATGATCGAGGAGTTTGACCGCTGGGAACGTGGCGAGCCCATGCGATGGGCCGTCAGCGAGCAGTATTCCCTCACCATGGCATGAACCGGACTGCACACTCCCCGTCTGGCGGGGCCGTTGACACCGAGCCGAGCGAGCGCAGCCTGTGGGCGAGGCCGTTCAACCCCATGCCCCCCAAAGTCCCCACCCAAGGCAAAGCGCTGACCATGGAGCAGCTCGCCAACGTCGCGGGCGTGTCCAAGATGACCGTGTCGCTGGCCCTGCGCGGCCACCCCAAGATCTCCGTCGCCACCCGCGAGCGCATCCGCGCGCTGGCCGAGGAAATGGGCTACCGGCCGAACCCGCTGGTCCAGACCCTCATGGCCAACCTGCGGACCACCCACCCGACCAGCTACCACTCGACCATCGCCTGGGTGACGACGTTCCCCACCCACGACGGCTGGAACCAGCACCACACCCACCAGCTCTACCATCAGGGTGCCTCCGCCCGCGCCGCGGCCCTCGGTTACAAGATCGAGCCTTTCTGGGCCTTCGCCCCGCGCATGACCGGCGCGATCCTATCACGCATGTTTCGCGCCCGCGGCATTCGCGGCCTGATCGTCCCTCCTGCGGGCCGGCCCGGCACCAAACTCGACATCGAGTGGGAGCATTTTTCCTGCGCCACCATTGGTTACAGCCTCGTGGAACCCTGCCTCAACCGGGCCGCGGCCAACCTCAACGATGGCATGAACCGCGCCCTTGCCGAGTGCACCCGGCGGGGCCTGCGTCGCGTCGCCTTCGCGGTGCCCGTGGACACCGATGCCCGCGTCAACCACGCCTGGCTTGCCGCCTTTCTGGCTTGGCAAAACTTCATTCCCGCCAAAGACCGCATCCCGCCCCTGCTCGCCGAGAACCCGATGCAAGAACGCCTGCCTGTCTGGATCGGCAAGCACCGTCCCGAAGTCATCATCAGCCCCAACAACGAGTTCACCCACTGGCTGCCCACACTCGGCCTGCGCATCCCCCGCGACATCGGACTGGTCGTCCTATCGGCCTACGGAAACTCGGCCGGGCACAACCTCAGCGGCATCGACCAGAACGATTTTTCCGTCGGCGCAGCCGCCGTCGATCTGATCGTTTCGCAGATCCAGCACAACGAGGTCGGCATCCCCGAGCACGCCCGGCAAATCCTCATCAACGGCACCTGGAAGGAAGGCTCGACCCTCGGCGAAGAACGAGCCGTCGCATCATCCGCCAGGCCCGCCGCCAAACGCCGCTCCTCCGCTCCGAAGAAACTCAGGGCGACGGCGGGCGCCTGATATCGGCCCCCGTGGCATTCGGTGTCCGCACGGACACGCTCGATCAAGGTTTACGGGTAAAACCACGAGCCGCTCCCATTGAGGGCACCTCGGCGCTATTCCTGTTGCGCGCCCCGGAAACAGCCGCGAGGCGATCCCAATAGAGCAAGCACCCCGATATCTACCTCGTCCAATGCCCAAGACTCACACCCACCCCATGAAATCCTGCCTCAAATACCTCACGGCCCTCTCGATGCTGTCCACCGCCTCGGCCCAGACCGCCGTCTGGGAAGGCACCGGCACCGCGGTCACCGAAGGCCGCTACTGGGGCGAACTCGCCAACTGGTCCGGTGTCGCCGACGCCCCCATCGGCAGCGCCCGAAGCATCAGTTTCAACAACGATGGCAACACCGCCGCCGGCCAACGCATCCCGTTGCTGGCCGATGCAAGCGGCAACGACACCTCAATCACCATCGGTAACATCTCCTTCAGCACCGCCTCCGGCAATCGCGGCTATAGCATCCGCAACGTGACCGGCGGCAACGGCGAGCTGATCCTGGACTCGGGCGCCGGCGGGACCCCCGTCTCCATCTCCGCCTACACGTCGGCCAGCAACGTCCACAGCATAGACGCCAACGTGCAGCTCAACAGCGACCTGGAGCTAAACATCCGCGGCACCTCGTCCAGCAGCACCAGCAACATCTTCGTCGTCAACGGATCCATCTCCGGCGCCGGAGGCATTTTCTCCAACGCTAGCAACAACTACCGGACCCTGTTCAACGGAGCCAACACCTACACCGGCAATACCACCCTCACCAACGGCCAGTTTGTGGTCGGCGCAACTGGCACGCTCGGCAACAGCGACACCTTTGTCAGCACCGCCGCCACCCTCATCCTCGAGTCCAACGCCGCGCTCAACGACACCAGCAACCTTACCCTCCAGAGCGGCTCCATCCTGCAGCTCGACTTCACCGGGACCGACTCTGTCGCCGGCATCACCATCGCCGGCAGCACGCTGGCCGCGGGCACCTACGACGCCACCGCGCTCAGCGGCTTCGGCGTGAGCGCAACCGGCACCGGGTCCTTCACCATCGCCGCGATCCCCGAGCCCTCCACCGCCGCCCTGCTGGTCGGGTTGTCCGCCGTAGGCCTCGCGCTGGCGCGCCGCGATGGACGGAAAGACTGATCGCGCCCACCCCGGCCAATCCTCCACCTACACCCGAACACCCTGCCTCACCGGCAGGGTGTTTTTTTGCGCAACCGCATTCACCGGGAGCACCGCTCGCGACTCGGGCGCATTTCAAACAGGGTTGTCCCCGATTTGCAGGGGCTTTGCTTACAATGCCCGTTGAGCACAGACTCGCCGATGAGGTCGACTTCACCCTCAGCGGCTACAGCCCTGGCGCTTCCTCCGACATTCCCAGCTGCAGCCTCTCCACCCGCGGAGCCGACCTCAGTGCGCCACCTGATCCCGGATCATAACCAGTCCCGGTCTCCCCGGAGCCTGAGGGTCCTCCATCACAAACAACAGCACCCGCGAGCTGTCCGACATAGGAAGCCCGGTCGAGCGCAAACGACGCCACCCGCCCTGCTCGAGCCGCGCCAGCTTGAACGTCAGCAGACGGCCCTGCTCGGAGACACCGGCTGGCACCACCCGGTCGTCACCCGGGGCGACTTCAAACGACTGTTCGCCCAGCAGTCCCCCGAGCGTCATGCCGGTGGAGTTCAGGATACGCACCGAC
>JBDRJH010000431.1:0-5292 GCA_043815125.1 Verrucomicrobiota bacterium | reverse complement strand
AGCTGCGCGCGGTGCTGCCGGTCGAGCGTCGCGATCATTTGGAACGGTTGGCGCGCGGCGTCGCGGTGGAGGGGCCCGCGCCGACGCCACCGGGGGCGGAGCGGGCGCGCGGGGCGTTTCTCGCGCCGGTGCAGCAGGCGGTGGCCGCGCGACGGGTGCTGCGCGTGGTGTATCGGGCGAAGGGTCAGGCGGAGGACAGCCGGCGCGATGTGGAGGCGCTGGGGGTGGTGTTCTACGGCGAGGCCTGGTATCTGGTCGCGTGGTGCCGGCTGCGCGACGGGCTGCGGCACTTTCGCGTGGATCGTATCCAGAATATCGATACGCTGGCGGAGACGTTCGTGCCGCGGCGGGATTTTTCGCTGGAGGACCATCTGGCGGAGCGCACGGAGGGCGGGCAGACGTTTCCGGCCAGGGTGTGGGTCGGGGACGAGGCGCTGGAGCGGGCGCAGCGGGAGAGCTACGCGACGCTGGAGTTTGGGGCGCGGCGCGACGGCGGGGTGGAGTGCGTGTTGTTCACCTGGTGCTACGACTGGCTGGCGCGGTGGCTGTTGTCGTTCGGCGAGCGGGCCGAGGCACTGGAGCCGGCGGAGCTGCGGACCAAGGTGCGTGAGCAGGCGGAGCGGGTGCTGGCGCGTTATGCGGCGGAGGCGTGAGGGCGGGGTGTTTTTTGAAGAACGTTTCGGCTGCTGACACAGGGTTGTCACGGACGGGTGTTAGGGTGGCGGTCATGAGCACTTCATCCGCAGCGAATATCCGCGTCGTCGAGTTTGCCTTCACCGGTTATCCGGTGACCGATCTGGTCCGGGCGCGGGGGTTTTACGAGGGTTTGCTGGGCCTGACGCCCGCGACGATCTGGACGGAGGGGCCGGGCAAGGCTTGGATCGAATACGAGCTGGGCGGCCACGCGCTGGCGATCACCAATCTGGCTGAGGGGCAGTGGAAGCCGGGCGGCGATGGTCCGGCGCTGGCGTTGGAGGTGGCGGATTTTGACGCGACGGTGGAGGCGTTGAGGGCGGCGGGCGTGGTGTTCGTGATTGATGTGGTGGATTCACCGACGTGTCGGCTGGCGGTGATTCTGGATCCCGATGGCAACAGCCTGGCAATCCACCGGCGGGCGGGTCGCGACGCGCATGACCACGGGGTCGGGGAGGACGTGCGATGAGCGCGGAGGACTCGACGGAGTGGCCGGTGTTCCCGGCGTCGTTTCACACGGGGTTGGTGACGCGGCGATTTTTCGACTCGTGGGCGTTCTACACGGAGCGCCTGGGTTTTCGCACGGTTGACGAGGGTGGCGAGTGGGTTCGCCTGGTGCATCCGTCGGGCGGGCAACTGTGGTTGCTCCAAGAGGAAACGGATGCGCCGGCGGCCGAGTTGGTGCCGGCGGTGGAGCCGCGGGGGTTGTGGTTGAGGCTGGAGGTCGCGAATCCGGGGGAGCTGGCCGTGGAGTTGCGGTCCGCGGGCATCGAGGCCGAGGAAGTGCCGCCGGGCGGGCCGTGGAGCGACGGCGGGTGGCGGGTGCGCGATCCGGACGGGGTCACGGTTTTGCTGATCCGGCGGCCGGTCGGAGGCGCCCGGGGGTGGCGGTCGATGACAACACTGTCGTCGGCATCGACCGCGTGCGCCTGAGGGGCGCGGCTACGAGGCGTTGCGGAGCCGGTCGTTTGCCGCGGAGGGGGGCTCGTTGGTGAGGTCCGGCTGAATGCCCGCCTTGGTCAGTGTCTGCAGGAGGGGCGCGGCGTAATCGGCGCCGAGGTCATCGAGTTCGAAGGTGAGGTCGAGTTGTTCGCGGTCGGTGGCGAGGGCGAGGGCTTCGGCGAGGGCGAACACGTCGTCTTCGGTGAAGTGTTCGGCGAGCACGGAGGGCTTGAGTTCGAGGGAGGTGAGCTCGGGCCAGGCGGGCTGACCGGCGGGGTTGTCGCGGGTGATGCGCACCCGTCCGTGCAGTTGGTTGGCGGCGACGCGTTCGGCGAGGCGGTGAAGGGTCGCCCAGGCGGCCGCGGTGTGGGCGAGGAGGGCGTGGCGAAGGATCGCGGGGCGGGCGGCTAACAGTTCGGAGAGTTTCATGATGATTGAAGTTCCTGTTGGTGGGGCCTGTGCTCCGTTGGTGGTTGCGGGTGAAAACCCGACGTGCGTGGCGAAACATCCCGGGGCCTTGCCTGACGGTTCCTTGGTTGATGATCGGTGGTCCTGGCCGGGCGGAATGTTGCGCTGCGCCTGTCGGTCTACTGACAACTGACTCGGTTCGGGGGCACCAACTGCCGGAGCCTGCCGAACCGGACGATCTTCTGACCGGTCCAGCGTGCGCCGATCGGTCCGCGGCGCAAGCGCGCCCTTGAGGAAAACGCGGTTCAGCGCGACGGGGATTGATGCATCGTGTCGATCCAGTGCCGGATGAAGAACTTTTTCTCGACGGGCAGCAGGGTGTCGGCGGTGCCGATCAGCGGGCGGAGCACGGCGGTCATTTGCAGGGAGACGAGCACGAAGATGATGATCCAGACCTTGAGGTGGCCGGCGTCGGTCGCGCCGCTGTGGGCGAGCAGACCGGTGACCAGGCGGAGGCCGAACCACAGGCCGATGATCCAGAAGAGCAGGTGAAGGATGCCCATGGTGACGGCCGAGTCGGTGGACTGGGAAAATATCCAAGCCACGGGCGCGAAGCCGACCAGCAGCAGCGCGACGAGCGCGACCATGCCGAGGAGGGCTCCGGCGACCTGCCCGATGCGGACATCGGCTCCGTTGAGGCAAAGAAAGATGTAGAGACTGGGCAGGCACAGCAGCACGCTGAAGAAGAGTCCGCCGGTGAGCTTGACCGGCGCGGCCCAGAGTTGCACACCGCCGGAGAGGCTGCCCATGACCAGGCCGTAGATGGCGCCGAAGAGCAGGATGATCAGCAGGAGGCGCGCAATGATGCCGCCGGTGTGCGGCCCCTTGAAGGCGTGGATGAGCGCGCCGGGGTGTTTGAGCAGCGCCTCGAGGATGGCGGGGATGCCGGCGCCGTCGGCCAGGGGATCGATTTCCAGCGTGGCGGCGACGTCGTGGCGACCGGAAGGAAGCGGAGGCGGTTGGGGGGTGTGATCGTGCATGGTGTGGGTGGAGTTGTTGGATTACAGCAGTTGTTGGATGGCGGCCCGGACGGCCTCGAAAAAGTTGCCTCGCAGCGGATCGGAGCGGAGGAACTCGACGGGGAGTCCGGGTGAGCCGATGAAGGGGCGCAGGACCCACGAGAGCTGGGAACCGAGCAGGAGATTGCCGCCGAGCCAGGCGAGCAGGGTGGTGCGGGCGGCGCGACGATCGGGTGCGAAGCGGTGGAGCAGCGAGAGCAGGCGGATGTTGGCCATGATGCCGGCGTAGGCGATGAGACCGACATGGGTCAGCAGGGTGATGCTGTGTCCGGCGCCTTGGTCGACCGAGGCGAGGGCGGGCGTGTTATAGAGGATAAAAAACGCGAGCGGACTGAAGGCGCCGAGTATGCAGGCCGCGGTGACGAAGCTGAGGATGATCGCGGAGGTGGCCTGGCGAAAGCCGAGTCCGGAGCCGAGCACCTGTCCGAGCAGGCCGTTGAGGAGGGCGTTGCCGGCGCAGGTCAGAAAAATGAGCAGGGGGATCTTGAGTCCGGTGTAGGCGGATTGCAGGGGGGAGCGCCAGAGGCCGACCGAGGTTCCGTAGAGCCCGCAGCCGAGCAGAATGATCAGTGCGCAAAACGCGGTCCACCCGGGGGTGCGGTCTGTGAGCAGGGGCGCGATTTCGTCGACGCGCCCGAGGCAGAGCAGCTTGAGCCGACGCAAGCGGGGCCAACGTCCGGAAGGCGTGGTTGCCGCGGGGAAGGCGGGGTGCGGCTGCGGATGTTGGTCCCGATTGAACACGATCGCAGCATGGGCGGCGTGTGTGTGCTGCGTGTGAAGCGGGGATGAAAACGGGGTGAAAATCGTGGTGCGCGCGGGACGAACGACGGCGACGACGACGAGGAAGGCGATCACCACACGCGGCTGGCGGGGCGGGATTCGAGTTGGTTCTCGGCGGCGTTTTCGAGGGCGGGAAAGAAGTCCAGTCCGGTCCGTGTCTCGATGTGGTCGATGGTGGTGAGGTAGCGGTCGAGTTCGCCGGCGGCGTTTTGCGGGAAGACAAAGGCCATGGCGCGGAGACGCCCGTCGCTCTCGTCGAGGATGATCATGTAGCAGGCGTCGGGCAGGGCGGGGCCGTCGCGGCCGAGCGTGGGGGGCGGTGTGCCGGTGAAGACGGGGCCGGCGACGATCCAGACCTCGCCGAAGCGGGCGGGGTAGCTGGTGGCGATGCGGGTCTCGAGTTGTTTCCAGAGGCCGGCGTTGAGGGCGTGTTTTTGCGGGATGATGTTGCTCAGAAAAAAGGTTTCGAGCTGGGCCTGCTCGCCGTGGCGGGTGGCGATGGCGAAGTTGGGCGCGAGGTGGCCGCGATCATAGCCGGTGTTGGTGAAGGCGTCGCTGGAGACGCGACTGGCCGTGCGGGGGTCGGTGGCGAAACTCGTCGGACGCTCCGGCGCGGGGGGCAGGGGAGTGAGGTCGGCCACGCGGTAGGCGGCCCAGCGCGGCGAGGGCAGGGAGTCGTCGTAGCCGACGAGGTAGCCGCGGTTGGCGAGCAGGCGGATGGTGTCGTCGCGACCGTTGGACCCGGTGGGCGCGGGCAGGCCGGCATAGGCATGGGTGTGGTCGCCGGGAGCGGGCGCGACGGCCACGAAGTCGGGACTGTAGTAGAGTTGATAGATGTCCCACGCGACATCGAGGGGCTGGATGCGTTTGTCGCGGTCAATGGAGTTGCGCACAAGGCGGTTGACCTCGGCGCGCCGCGCGGGCGGTTGAAAAACATACCAGCCGGCCAGCGCGGTGATCAGCAGGAGGTTGAACCAGAGCAACCAGCGCGGGCGGCGCCGGCGGGTGCGAGCGGAGGAGGCGGGCTTGCCGGAAGAGCGTGTTTTTTTGCGACGGGCCATGGGGAGCCGAACGTCGGGCGCGCGAGTGGGGCGGGCAAGTCATCAGTGCGGATCAGTGGGCGCTTGGGGTGTTGCGTCTTGCGACAGGTGTTTGCCCGCACGCACCCCGAGGTGTCGCGCGATGGGTCAGGCAGGGGCGTGTGTCGGTCATGAATATTTTTTAATCAGCTAATAATTAGAAAAATATGTGATTCGTATGCCGGGTGGCACGGTCGCGGCTAAGTGAGGAACGCACAGCACCGGAGCATTGGTGGTTCTCCGCCGTGGTCCGCTGTTGCGCCTTCAACAACCAACAAAACCAAAGACTACTATGTCATCCTACACCAAGC
>JBDRJH010000430.1:0-11738 GCA_043815125.1 Verrucomicrobiota bacterium | reverse complement strand
TGTGGGGTCCCCTCGTTGGCGGCCATGGCGTTGTCGCGCCTGTTGGGGGTCACGTCCTGGTTGAGGGTGGTGTTGCTGCGGTCTACCGCGGAGGTTTACTGGGCGCCGCCGCCGACGGTGAGGCCGAAGGGCAGCTCGTAGGCGGTCCAGAGGTTGAGGCTGTGCTCGGGGGTGCGGGCGAGGGCGGAGCCGATCTCGGTGGCGTTGGCGGAGCTGAGCACCTCGCTGTCCTGATAGGCGTAGCCGGCGAAGACGTTCCAGTGGCGGGTGACGAAGCCGGAGACGCCGAGTTCGAGGCCTTGCACGCGCTGGTCGCCGGCCAGTGAGGTGACGTTGGTGATCGGGTCGCGGGATTGGGCGTTGATCTTGTCGGTGCGGAAGAGCGCGGCCGAGAGCGAGAGCCGACGGTCGAACAGGTCCCACTTGGTGCCGATCTCGGTGCTGCGGGCCTCCTCGGGTGCGAGCACGGAGTTGGTGGCGCTGAGGGTGAGACCGTCGCCGGAGGGGGTGAAGGAGGTGCCGTGGCCGATGAAGACGGAGCCGTTGGGCACGGGCTTGAAGATGAGGCCGCCCTTGTAACTGAAGACCTCGTCGACGCGGCTGAAGCTGGCGCCGGCGGCGTTGGTGTAGTCGATGTCGAAGCGGTCCCAACGGACGCCGCCGACGATTTGCCAGTGCTCGTTGAGCTCGATGGTGTCCATCAGGTAGAGGCCGAGGGTGTCGGCGTCGGAGGTGCTGACGGCGCCGGTGGGCGCGAGCGGGGCGAGGTTGGGATCGGTGGGATCGGGGTTGAAGAGGTCGGTCGGGTTGGCCGGGTCGGGGGCGACGGTGGGGGCCCAGCTGTAGGCCTTGGAGCGTTCGCGGGAGAGCTCGACGCCGGTGGAGATCGCGTGATCGAGCGGGCCGGTGATGACCGAGGCGGAGAGGTTGAGGTTGTTGGCGAGGATGTCGTCGACCTGGTCGCGGACCTTCTCGTCGCTGCGGCGGATCTGCGGCTGCACGACGCCGCCGGTGACGAGGAAGCGCGGCGCGGTGATGACGGAGTCGCGCTCGGTGCGGCCGAAGCGGGTGTGGTTGCTGAGCGTCATGTCGGGCGTGAGGTCGCGCTCGAGGTTGAGGCCGACGGTGTCGTTGACGATGTCCTCGAAGTCGCGGTCGAGCAGGCCATACCAGTTGCTCTGGTCTACGTTGGGCCGGCCGCCGGGGGTGCCGATGGCGGGGTTGGTGGAGGTGGTGGGCACCCAGGGAATGCCGTAGTCGGGGATGTTGTCCTGCTCGAGGTGTTGGTAACTGACGGTGGCGCGGGTGTCGGTGCCGAGTCCGAAGGCGACGGAGGGGGCGAAGGCCCATTGGTTGTTCTCGACGACGTCGCGTCCGGGCACGCCGGCTTCCTGCCAGAGGGCGTTGACGCGGACCGCGGTGGTGTCGGAGACGGTCTGGTTGACGTCGAGGGTGGCGCGGCGGTAGTCGGCGTTGCCGATGCCGAGGCTGGCCTGGCGGGTGTTGTCGAGCTTGGGCGTCTTGGTGACGAGGTTGATCGAGGCGCCGGTGGCGCCGCGCCCGGTGTTGGTGGAGGAGGGGCCCTTGGCGACCTCGACCTGTTCGAGGTTGAAGGCGTCGCGGGTGTAGGTGCCGGCGTCGCGCACGCCGTCGACCAGGATGTCGTTGCGGGCGCTGAAGCCGCGGATGGTCATCTGGTCGCCGCTGGCGGTGCCGCCCTCGCCGGCCTGGAAGGTGATGCCGGGGGTGTTGCGCAGGACGTCGCGCAGGGTGGTGGCGCCTTGTTGTTCAAAGACCTCGCGGGAGATGACGGTGACGGTCTGCGGCGTGTCGAGCAGGGGGGCGGTGAACTTGGGCGAGGAGAGCTTGGGCTGGCGGGCGGCCTCGACCTTGACCTCGGGCAGGGCGACGGGTGTGTCGCCCTGATCATCGGAGCCGGCGGTGGCGTCGGCGGCGGGTTCGGCGGTCTGCGCGCCGAGGGAGCCGACGGCCAACAGCGTGGGCAGGAAGGCCAGCGTCTTGGCCAACTGGCCGCGCGCGGCGCCGGAGGAGTTTGCGGCGGCCTGTTTGTCGGAGGTTTGATTGAGGGAAGGAGCGAGGTGCATTGAAGAGGGGCTTGTTTAATGAGAGCCTGTCTCATCAATGCAAGGCTCTATTTGGGATTGCGTCTCATTTTCACAAAGAAGCGCCCTGAGTTGAAATGCGTCGATATGGTTAAGTTTATGTTTTTCTGATGTTAGTGAATGAATAGGCCTCTGGCGGGCTTGGATCATAAATGTGCCGGGGCGCCCAGGTGGTGGGTGGCGAGGTTTGCGCCCAAACGACAAACGGGTGGACATTGCCGGGGGCTCGTCCTGATTTTGGCGCGATCATGCTGCCTCCTTTGCAACGTATTCCGGCCACGGTCGCGGCGGTGGCCGATTACGAGCCGCTGGCGCGCGAGCGTCTGTCGCCGGAGGCGTGGGCCTACTTCGCGGGCGGGGTGGCCGACGAGGTGACATTGTGCGACAACCGGGAGGCCTTTGAGCGGATCAGGCTCCGGGGGCGCGTGCTGGCGGAGTTCGCCGGCGGCGGGCACACGCGGGTGGAGATTCTGGGCCGGACCTGGGCGCATCCGATCGCGCTGGCGCCGGTGGCGTTGCAGACGTGGGCGCATGTCGAGGGCGAGCGCGCCGCGATGATGGCGGCGGCGGCCACGGGCGCGACGATGGTCGTGAGCACGCAGGCGGGGCAGCCGGTCGAGGACATTGCCCGGGCGGGCGAGGGCGCGCCGTGGTGGTTTCAACTTTATATGCAACCCGACCGGGTGTTCACCGAGTCGTTGGTGCGACGGGCCGAGGCGGCGGGCTGCGAGGCGCTGGTGGTGACGGTCGATGCGGCGGTCAATGGTCCGCGCAACCGCGAGCAACGCGCGGGCGGGGTCCGGCCGCCCGGGGTGGAGATGGTCAACCTGCGCGGTTGCCGGGCGCCGGAACCGGGCGCGGGACTGTGCGGCGGACTGGCGGGGGCGGGCGCGACTTGGCGCGACGTGGACTGGCTGCGGGCGTTGACGAAGCTGCCGGTTTTGCTGAAGGGCATCATGGACCCGGAGGACGCGGCGCGCGCGGTCGAGTCGGGCGCGTCGGGGATCATCGTGTCGAATCACGGCGGGCGCACGTTGGACACGTTGCCGGGGACGATCGACGTCCTGCCTGCGGTGGCCGCGGCGGTGGCGGGTCGCGTGCCGTTGCTGGTGGATGGGGGGATTCGTCGCGGCACGGATGTGCTCAAGGCGCTGGCGCTGGGCGCGTCGGCGGTGCTCATCGGGCGTCCGTATGTGTTCGCCCTGGCGGCCGCGGGCGCGCCGGGGGTGGCGCACGCGGTGCGGATTTTGCAGGCGGAACTGGAGATGGCGATGACGCTGACCGGTTGCGCGACGCCGGCCGAGGCGGCGGGCGCGCTTTACCCGGCCAGTTCGTGACGCAGGATGCTCAACGCGCAGGTGGCGGCGGTGTCGCAGCGCAGGACGAGTGGGCCCAGGGTGACGGGCCGGTAGCCTGCGGTCGTGAGCGTGGCGATCTCCTCGGGAGTGAAGTCGCCCTCGGGACCGACCAGCCAGACGGCGGCGGCGGGGGAGGCTCCGGCGTGGGCGGCGCGCCAGTCGGAGAGCACGGTTTTGAGCGACTTGGCTCCGGGGTGCAGACTGGCGATGAGCAGGAGCGTGGCGTCATCGGCGGGTTGCGCGGCGAGCCACTCGACCAGCGAGCGCACCGGGCCGATCACGGGCAGGAAGGGCGTGCCGCATTGTTTGGCGGCTTCGAGCGCGGTGGTGCGCCACTTGTCGGTCTTTTTGTCGGAGCGGTGGCCGTCGAGGTGGACCTGGGTGCGGGTTGAAACAACCGGCTCGATGGCGGCGGCGCCGAGCTCGGTCGCGTGGCGCACGATGTCGTCCATGACGCCGCCCTTGGGCAGCGACTGCACCAGCGTGATGGCGCCGGCGGGACGGGAGGCGATGCGGGTGGTCTCGACGCGGAGCACGGCGGCGCGTCGGTTGGCGTCGGCGAGCGAGCAGGTCCACTCGGTGCCGGTGCCGTCGAAGGCGGTGACGGGGTCGCCGGCGCGGGCACGGTTGACGGTCACGAGGTGGTGCGATTCCTCCGCGGACAGGCGCAGCTCGGCGGCGGGCGAGGCGAGGGGCGGGTGGAATACGCGGTGATCGGGCATGGTGCGAAAGCTAGGCGCTCGCGTCTCCGTGGCTAGAAAAAGCGAGGCGGCCTTGGAAACCACTCCAAGACCGCCTCTTCTGGCAAACCAACAAACCTACAAACAAACTACTGCTGTAGATATTTGATAGACGTGGTTGATCGGCCCGACGTTCAAAGAATTTAGGGCTATTTTGCGTGCGCCGCGAAATCAGGGGTTCAACGCGGCGACGACGCGGGCGTGCAGCTCCGGTCCGGCGGCGACGATGGACTGGCCGGCGACGGGGTCGTGGCCCTGCCAGTCGGTGATGACGCCGCCGGCGCCGCGCACGATGGGGATGAGCGCCATGAGGTCCCAGGGGTTCATGATCGGATCGCACATGATGTCGGCGCGGCCGGTGGCGAGCAGCAGGTAACCGTAGGCGTCGCCCCAGGTGCGGGTGAGCCGCACGCGTCCGGCGAGGGCGTCGTAGGCGGGGCCGTTCTGGTATCGGGCGGGGTTGAGCGGATCGCTGGTGAGCAGGGTGGCCGCGGCGAGGTCGGCGCAGGGGCGCACGCGCACGGGACGGTCGTTGAGCGTGGCGACCTCGCCGTCGCCGACGAGGAGCTGGTTGAGGATGGGTTGATGGATCGCGCCGAGCACGGGACGGCCGTGGTGCAGCAGGGCGATCAGGGTGCCGAACAATGGCACCGCGCTGATGAAGGACTTGGTGCCGTCGATGGGATCGAGCACCCAGACGAACTCGGCGTCGGGGCGGTCGTCGCCCAACTCCTCGCCGATGACGCCGTGGTCGGGGTAGTGTTGCGCGATGAGCCGGCGGAGCAGCTCCTCGGCGCCGCGGTCGGCGAGGGTAACCGGGGAGTCGTCGGACTTGTGCTCGACGGCGAGCGCGTCGTTGGCGAAGTGGGGGCGGATGAAGTCGCCGCTTTCGCGGGCGAGTCGGTTGATGAAGGTGCGGTAGGGCGCGAGGTCCACGCGGGGCAGTGTTGGCGGGTCGCGCGCGGGTTGGGAGATTTTTTTTGAACCGCGTCGTGCGGACGCGCGGCTGTCCGCGGACGTCAATACGCGCCGACCGGGGCAAAGTCGGTGATGATGAAGTTATCGAAGCGGTTTGGCGTGGTCGCGGGCACCATGAATGCGGAGCGAAACCCGAGGTTGGCGAAGTCGGGCGCGACCGGCAGACCGCTTGCGTCGGCGCTCAGGGCGGGGATGCGACCGGACGGATCGGTGATCGCGAAGGTGGCGTCGGCGGTCTCCGTGCCGGTGTAGGCGAGGGTGAGCGTGGCGTGGTAGGTGTGTTGGGCGCGCCAGGCGCCGGCGGGTCGGGCGACGGTGGTTCCGGCCTGGGCGCCGATGCGCGGGCTGTGGGCGCTGCAGCCGGTGATAAAGCGCAGGGAATCCTCGCCGTTGAGGCCGATGTTGAAGACCGCGAGGTTGAAGGCGGTCTGATCGCGTCCGCCGAACACCACGCCGATCGAGGCGAGGTTGGAGCCGAGCACAAAGTCGAACTCGACCACCACGTCGCGAAAGCGGTCCGGGGCGGAGTCGTCGGGGGTGGTGTCGAGCAGGAAAATCGCGCTGCCGGTCCCGCGGGTGGCGTGCGCGATCATGCCGTCCACCACGCCGAAATCGTGGGTGGTGCCCGGCTCCTGGTAGGTCAGGCGGAAGTTGGCTTGTCGCTCGGCTTCGTCGTCGACGCCGATGTAGCGCATGCCCTGGGCCGGGCACGGTGGCGCGAGCAGGCTGGCGACGAGGATGATGACGGCGGGGCGGGGGCGAAGGTTGGACAAGGACACGGGGCTCGGGGGACGCCTCCGGAATCGGGGCGGACCGCCGTCATCATAGGCCATGCGGCCGCATCGCGGCAAAGACAGGCCTGATGGCAAATGTGTCGTTTGCCGATGTGTCCGGCGTCAGGTGCCGTAAAGCCGGTCGCCGAAGTCGCCCAGTCCCGGGAGAATGTATTTGCTGGCGTTGAGTTCGCGGTCGAGCGCGGCGGTGTGGATGGGGACTTGGGGGTGGGCTTCGCGGACGGCGGCCACGCCCTCGGGGGCGGCCACGATGACGACGAGCGAGAGGTCTTCGGCGCCGTGGGCGCGCAGCAGGTCGAGCGCCTGCACGGCGGAGCCGCCGGTGGCGAGCATGGGGTCGACGCAGAGCACGCGTTTGCCGGCGAGCGGGGGGAGCTTGCAATAGTAGCTGCGGGCGACGGCGGTGGCGTGGTCGCGCTCGAGGCCGACGTAGCCGACGCCGACGTCGGGGAAGAGTTCGGTGTAGGCCTGCACCATGCCGAGGCCGGCGCGCAGGATGGGCACGACGACAAGGCCCTGGGCGAGGCGTTGGCCGGCGAGGGGTTCGAGCGGAGTCTCGACGGGTTGTTCGGCGAGCGGCAGGTCGCGGGTGGCCTCGATCGCGAGCAGCAGACCGAGGTGATGGGAGCACATGCGAAACTCCATCGGCGGCGTGGTCCGATCGCGCAGGCGGGTGAGCAGGTGGTGGCCGAGCGGGTGGTCGAGGACGTGGAGCATGGGAGGCGCGAGGAGATGACGAATGGGCAATGACGAGTGCCGGATTGACCGGGGCGAGGCGGGGCGGTGGTGGTGGCTGTCGGTCAGAGCAGGCCGCGGGCGGTCTTGGCGGCGAGCAGGGCGGCGTAGGTTTTTTGCAGGTCCTTGGGTTTGCCGCGGAAGCCGGGCATGGCGGCGAGCCAGGTGTAGACGTCGTTGCGAAGCGGGGCGGCGAGGGTGGGCTTGGTGGCGACGGCGCGGTTGAGCGCGCGCACGACCTGCGTGGCGATTTGCTCGGTGGCCAGCTGGGCGGCGGCGGCGGCGTGCTGGCCGGCGAGTTTGAGCACGGGGTCGGCCTTGACTCTGGGCGCGGTCTTGGCGCGGTTGGCGGAGGCGGTTTTGTAGAGAGCGAGGCTGTTGGCGGAGACGGAGACGGTGCGCGGGTAGAAGCTGCACATGAGGTTCCACGGGTCGCCCTTGCCCTGGTCGCCGGCGGCGCGGAAATCGGTGCGCAGGAGCACGGCGGGCATGTCGGCGAACTTGGCGAGCATGAACTCGACGACGGTGCCGCTGTCGAGCTCGGGGCCGTCGAAGCTGAACAGGCCGAGGTCGCACTCGAGCAGCGCGTGGATGTCGGTGTCGCGGATGACGTGCGGGTGGCTGCCGCGCGGTTCAAGGTCCTGGGGCAGGATGCAGAGGAATTTCCCGTGGGACTTTTCGTAGATGGCCTCGGCGAGGTAGGCGTTGCCGAGCAGGTGCTTTTGGCTGAAGAGCTCGCCGGCGAAGTAGACGGTGTGGCTTTTCGGGGTGGCGGCCTCGGGTGGCTTGGCCTTGGGGCGTTTCTTGGCTTTGGGGGTCTTGGTCGTCTTGGCTCCGGGCATGGGGTAACGGATAGCCGGACGCGTGCCGCGCGGGAAGGGTTTTTACGCGGGTTCAGTCAACAGGGTGTTCATGCACACGGTCGTAAATTTCGAGACCATAGGCGGTGCGGCGTTCGTAGGGCATCAATTGCGCGTCGGTGATCCTGTTGTGGTCCGAGGTGTCGACCTGGATCGAGAAAATGTAGGGGACCCATCGGTCACCGGCGTTTTTCCAGACGATCCCGCGCCAATGAAAGCGGTCGTTATGGCGACTGAGACGGGATGTTTTTTGCCCCGGTGGTTCGCGCAGATCGTGGGCGGCCAGATAGGCGGAGACCGCGGCGAACGATTGGTTCTGGGCCTTGGTCAACCGCATGAAGTGCGGGGTGAAAACCGCCACGGTCAGCGCGACGAAGCCAAGGCCGAAGAGCGCGTGCCTGCGCCAGTCTTCATTGATCGCCCAGTAAACCCCGCGCCCGGTCGGGGGAGGGGCATGCTGGGTCTGGCCGACTTCGCCGGTTTGCATGCGCGGTCAGCTTCGGTAGTCGGCGTTCTCGCTCACGTATTCGTGGGTGAGGTCGCCGCCGATGACGGTGGTCGCGGCATCGCCGGAGGCGAAATCGAGATCGATCTCCACGCAGCGTTCGTGCGGGGGATAGTCGACGGGAGGCGCGTAGCCACCGTCGGCGTCGGGCTGGCTGGCGTAGAGCTCGGCGTGCTTGAGGTGTTCGACGAGGGCGGTCTCCTTTTGCGGGTCGAGCCGGAAGACGCCGCCGGAGAAAATGGTGATGCCGCCGATCTTCGCGGTGAGTCTGGAGAGGTCGGTCTCCGGCGCGTGGGCCCCGACGTGTTTGCCGATGGCCTGCACGAGGCGGCCGACGTTGGGGTCGTTGCCGGCGACGGCACACTTGAAGAGCGGGGCGTTGACCACGGCCTTGCCGATGGCGTGGGCGAGGGCGGGCGAGGCGGCGTTGCGCACCTGCACGCGGATGACGTGGCGGATGCCTTCGCCGTTGCGCACGACGTCCTCGGCGAGATCGCGACAGATCTCGGTGAGCGCGGCGGCGAAGGCGGCTTCGTCGGGACAGGGGACTTTGCCCGAGCTGATCGCGACGATGGTGTCGGAGGTGCTGGTGTCGCTGTCGACGCTGATGCGATTGAAGGTGGCGTCGACGGCTTCTTTGAGCAGTGCGCGCAGCCGCTCGCGCGGGATGGCGAGGTCGGTGAGCACGTAGACGAGCATGGTGGCCATGTTGGGCTCGATCATGCCGGCGCCCTTGGCGATGCCGACGACGCGGCCGCCGGCGAGCTCGCGGGAACGGATCTTCGGGTAAAGGTCGGTGGTGACGATGCCCTCGGCGGCGGGCAGGATGGAACCGTCTTTCAACGCGGCGACGGCGGCGGGCAGGGCCTTGCTGATGGCGTCGACGGGCAACGTCCAGCCGATGACACCGGTGGAGGAAGGCAACACCGCGTTGGCCTCGAGACCGAGCAGCGCGGCGGTCTCGGCGCAGATGCGTTCGGAGGCCTCCACGCCGCCGGGGGCGCAGACATTGGAGATCTTGTTGTTGATGATGATCGCGCCGAGGGCCGGTTCGGCGAGGCGCTGGCGGCCGACGATGATGGGCGCGCCGGGAAAGGCGTTCCTGGTGAACAGCGCCGCGAAGTCCGCGGTGGGTTCGTCCAGCGCGATGAGCGTGAGGGTCATCCTGGCCGGCTTGGGCGCCTCGGCCGGCATGAACTCGAATCGCGCCGTGCCCGTGCGGAAGCCCCGGGGCAGGGCGGCCTGGGCGGCAAGCCAGGCGCGGTGTTCGTCGCGGGAGGTGAAGGTGAGTTGGGTGCTGGCCACGCAGGAAACAGAGTGCCGCCGGGCCGCGGTGTGAAGCCGATTTTGTGTGACGTCGCTGCGGCGGGGGAAAATTAGGATGGAAAAGCCGCCCGCCGGTGCCATACCCGTCCCCTTTCCATTCACCCTTCGCTCCGTCGCGCGTCCCTGTCCAGCTCACCCGTCCCGGGGCGTCGCCGACCTGTTGTTATCTTGATGAACGTCGCCGAAATCACCGCCAAGGCCAAGGTCCTCCTCGAGGCCCTGCCCTACATCCAAGACTTCCGTGGTTCCACCTTCGTGGTGAAATACGGCGGCAGCTTCATGGACGATCCCGACCCCGAGGTGCGCAACCGCGTCGCCTACGACATCGCCTTTCTCGCGGCCTGCGGCATCAACGTCGTTGTCGTGCACGGCGGCGGCAAGGCCATCACCAAGGCCATGGAGCAATCCGGCCTCAAGTCCCACTTCGCCCCCAACGGCATGCGCGTCACCGACGAGGCCACCGTCGCCATCGTCAAGCAGACCCTCGACGACGTCGTCAACAAGGACGTCTGCGCCGCCATCACCCTCGCCAAGGCCCGCTGCAAGGGCCTGCCCGGCGTCACCGTGCTCGGCTGCCAGAAACTCACCGTCGACGACAACGGTCAGACCGTCGACCTCGGCTACGTCGGCGAGGTCACCGAGGTGAAGATCAAGCTCATCAAAAAGGAGATCGCCGAGGGCAACGTCCCCGTCATTTCCCCGGTTGCCGAGGGGGGCCGACGGCAAGCCCTACAACGTCAACGCCGACCTCGTCGCCGGCAAGGTCGCCAGTGCCCTGCGCGCCCGCCGCCTCGTCTACATGAGCGACGTCCCCGGTCTGCTCAACGACCCCAAGAATCTCGATTCGCTCATCTCGACCCTGAAGGTCTCCCAGGTCGAAGGCCTCAAGCAGGCCGGCGTCATCGACAAGGGCATGCGCCCCAAGGTCGGCAGCGCCGTGCGCGCCCTCCAGGAAGGCGTGCAACGCGTCCACTTCATCGACGGCCGCCTGCCGCACTCGCTCCTGCTCGAAATCTTCACCGACAAAGGCATCGGCACCGAGATCGTCCACGGCTGATTTGAATCGACCCGCCATGTCCCCGCCCGAAATCACCCGCGCCTCCACCGCCGAGCTCTACGACGCCCACGTTCTCAAGAACTACGGCCGCCCCGCGCTGACCCTCACGCGCGGCCAGGGCTCCACCGTGTGGGACGACACCGGCAAGGCCTACCTCGATTTCACCTCCGGCATCGCCGTCAGCGCCCTCGGCCACTGCCACCCGCACTGGGTCGAGGCCGTCCGCCGCCAGGCCGGCGAGCTCATCCACGTCAGCAACCTCTTCCGCAATCCCAACCAAGGCGAACTCGCCCGCCGCCTCGTCGGTCACGCCGGTCCCGGCCGCGTGTTTTTCTGCAACAGCGGCGCCGAGGCCAACGAAGGCCTGCTCAAGCTCGCCCGCCTCCACGGCATGCGCAAAGCCGGCGGCGAAGAGGGCAAGTGCTACAAGGTCATCTGCGCCGAGAGCGCCTTCCACGGCCGCACCTTCGGCGGCATGAGCGCCACCCCGCAGGAAAAAATCCAAAAGGGCTTCCGCCCGCTCGTGCCCGGCTTCGCCTTCGGCAAACTCAACGACCTCGCCTCCTTCGAGGCCCTCATCGACGACCAGACCGCCGCCATCTTCGTCGAGACCATCCAGGGCGAGGGCGGCGTCAACCCCGCCACCACCGAATTCCTCCAAGGCCTGCGCGCCCTCTGCAACCGGCACAACCTCCTGCTCATGCTCGACGAGGTGCAGTGCGGCGTCGGCCGCACCGGCAAATTCTTCGCCTTCGAGCACGCCGGCGTGCGCCCCGACGCCATCGGCATGGCCAAGGGTCTTGGCGGCGGCTTCCCCATCGGCGCCATCTGGATCGGCGAAGGCGCCGCCGACCTCTTCCAACCCGGCATGCACGGCACCACCTTTGGCGGCACCCCGCTCGCCTGTGCCGCCGCCCTCGCCGTGCTCGACGTCATCGAACAGGACAAACTCCTCGCCCACGTCACCGCCGAAAGCGTCGTCTGGCACCAGGCCCTGCGCGACCTCGCCGCCGAGTTCCCGCAAAAACTCCTCGGCGTGCGCGGTCTCGGCTTCATGGTCGGTCTGCAACTCCCCGCCGACCCGGCCCCGACCGTCGCCGCCCTGCGCGAGGCCGGCCTGCTCGTCCCCAGCGCCGGTGGCAACGTCATCCGCCTGCTCCCCCCGCTCAACGCCACCCGCGCCGAGCTGACCCGCTCGGTCGACATCCTGCGCAAGGTCTTCGCCGCGGCCTGAGCCGGTAGGGCGGCCACTCCGCTGGCCG
>JBDRJH010000429.1:0-2147 GCA_043815125.1 Verrucomicrobiota bacterium | reverse complement strand
TACCGACAATCCCGATGGCTTGCCGGAGGGCATTTGCAGGGGTCAAGGTGTTCATGCCGCTACCGTACTCCGAGAAAATTCGCCGTGTCAACAACAAAATGCTAAAAAGCCTTGACATGGCCCTAGCAAAGGTTTACTAAGGCTTTCGACGTTGCGACATCCCACAGGCTCCGGCGGGTCAGCCCAACAAGCGCCGCCGGGGCGAGGGGAGACAGGAAGGGGAGAGACGGAAATGAGCACGAAATTTTCCGACCGAGATCGGGCAAACATGGAAAGGGAGCGCGACCGCCTCCGCGAGGTCAACGCGGAGCTGCTGAGGGCTGGACAAGAGCTACTGCTAGCTGCGGATATCCGCGGAGAGAGCACAAGGCGCATGCGTAAACAGTGGGACGAGTTCCGTACCGCTATCGCCAAGGCGGAGGGCACGAAATGACCGACTATCCCATCGAAAAGGGCATACCTATTGCCAAAAGACCTGGAGGGCCGGGGATGGCGCCGAAATATCCATGGCGAGAAATGGACATCGGCGATTCGTTTTTCGTCCCTGCGGTTACCACTAAGACATTTTCGCAAGCGTGCCAAACTGCCCGCCGCACTGACCGCAAATTTGCGACGCGGACTGTCGAAGGCGGCGTCCGCATATGGAGGGTGGCATGACGGACTTCATCGCCCAATACTGCGACCTCCAAGCCGAGGCGCTTAAGCGCGAACGGCTGGAGGAAGAGCGGATCGAGGAGGCGTACCGGCAAGCCGTGTTGCGCTTGCGCCGGCTCGTCGAACAGGACGGCCTCGATGTCAAGGCCGCCATCAACCAGATCGCGGGCGACGGCGGGATAGGACTCAGTACGTTCGACCGCATTGAGCGTGAAGCTCGGCAACGTTACGGCGAGGCCGCGTGATGGCGCGCTACCGCATCGGCGACCGGGTTTTTGTATTGGGCCAGCTCGCCCTGGTCGTTCGGGTCGCCACGAGTTTCCAGCCGCGCTTGACCGGCTACGGGCTCAGGTTCGCGGACGGCACCGAAGTCGTCTCGGACGAGACCAGCCTTTCTGCGGCGGGTCCGGCGGCGGCGCCGTCGCTGCGGCTGGTCTGTCTGGACGGCGAGAGGCTGGCACCATGACAGATGCAAACTCATACCTGGAGGTGTCGCCATATGAGGCCGACAGGGGTGAATTGATAGGGTTAGACCCCCGCAGGATTTCCAAGTCGGCTCTTCGTGCGCTCCGGTGCCCGACAAGCCCGATGAAAGCCGTGCGTGCCAAATGCCGGGACTGTAGCGGGGGAAACGATACGGAAATCAGGAAATGCGTAGCGAGTGACTGCGCCCTATGGCCGTACCCGCATGGGGCGCAATCCGTTCCATGCGCGAGCTAGCGGAGCGGAACCGAAATGACTTATCTGAAACAATTCCTCGTGGCCGGTGCCATCCTCGCGGTGGTGCTGGCCCTTAGCGCGGTGTGGTGAATGATGCCCGACCCCGAGAAAAAGACCGCTGGCGTCTATGATAACTTGCCCGCTGCGGAGTACCACAGCGACCCATGCCATGTCCCGTCGCTGTCCGCGAGTATCGCGAGCACCCTGCTCAGTCGCTCGCCACGGCACGCGTGGCTAAAGCATCCGCGCCTTAATCCGAACTGGCAGCCCGAGGAACGTGCGGCCTTTGATATCGGCAAGGCCGCGCACGCGCTACTTTTAGAGGGGGAGACCGTCGTCGAGGTTATCGACGCGAAAGACTGGCGGACGAATGATGCAAAGGACAAGCGTGCCGAAGCCTACGCCGCCAGCAAAGTGCCCTTGCTCGCGGCGCAGTGGGCAGAGGTCAAGGCGATGGTCGATGCCGTCCGCCCGCAGCTCGATCAGTTCCAAGAGCCGGAAGTACGGGCGGCGCTGCGGCCGGAAAATGGAAAGTCCGAGCGCACGATGATCTGGCGGGAAGGTGAGGCTTGGTGCCGCATTCGCCCGGACTGGACGGACAATGAATGCACCCAAATCTGGGACTACAAGACGACCTCGGCGTCGGCCAATCCCGAGGCGTGGGGTGGGCGCACTCTGTTCAACCTGGGTGCCGACTTCCGCGCTGCATTCTACCGCCGTGGCGTCATGGTATTACACCCGAAGGTTATGTCGCCAGTTTATCGCTTTATCGT
>JBDRJH010000428.1:0-6434 GCA_043815125.1 Verrucomicrobiota bacterium | reverse complement strand
GGTGAGGGCGAGCCGGCCGCCGTCGGGCATGGCGTCGCGGGCGTTGACGCAGAGATTGATCAACACCTGGTGCAGTTGCGTGGCGTCGCCGATGAGGGGACTGAGATCGGCGGCCACGTCGCATTCGATGACGATGTCCTTGGGAAAAGTGTCACGGGAGATGCGCTCGACGTCCTGAAGGATGCGTCGCAGCTGCACCTCCGTGCGCTGGCCGTCCATGCCGCGGGCGAAGGACAGCACCTGCCCGACCATGGCGGCTCCGCGCTGCGCGCTGGCGGAGATGGATTCGAGCAGGGCGGCGCGCGCGGGCACGGGCTCGTCCATGCGCAGCATGTCGGTGGCCATGAGGATGGGCGCGAGCACGTTGTTGAGATCATGCGCGATGCCCCCGGCCAGCGTGCCGATGCTCTCCATGCGCTGGGCGCGCAGGAACTGCTGCTCCATGCGTTTCTTTTCGGTGATGTCGGTGTTGATCGCGAGCACGCCGCGGGGCTTGCCGTCCTCGTCGCGCACGAGCGTCCAGTGGCACTCGACGATGAGTTCGGCGTCGGACTTGGTGACCTGCCGGAGTTCCCCCACCCACTCGCCCCTGGCCACGGTCTGGCGGGTGGCCTCGAGGAAATCCGCCGGTGCGCGGTAAAGCAGTTTGTCGATGGTCCGCCCCGCGATCTCGGCCGCGCTCCAGCCGTAAAGTCGCTCGGCGCTCTTGTTCCAATAGGTGATGCGATGGTCGAGGTCGCGCAGGATGATGGCGTCCTGGGCCTTGTCCAAAAGCGCCGCCTGCTCGCGCACGCGTTGGTCGACCTGCTGCCGGTCCAACTCGGCGGCGACGCGACTGGTGAAGATGCGCAGCGTGGAGAGGACAAACTCGGTGCGGGCGACCGGCCGGCGGTAGAGCACGGCCATCAGTCCGACCATGTTGCCATCGGCGTCCAGCAGGGGATGGCCGATGTAGGCCTCGGCGCCAAAGGCCGCCAACAGGCCGCAGGCCGGGAAGGTCGCCTGCACGTCGTGCGCGATCACCGCCGGCCGCTCGGGCGAGATGTTGGCGCAGGGGCCGCCCTCCATCCGATAGGTGACGTTTTCCCGGCGCTGGTTGTCCACCACCAGGGCCAGGGTGCGGATCTCGCCCCGGTCGGCCGGATTGAGCCGGCCGATGACGCCGACGTCGGCGCCGAGCGCGGTCACCATGCTCTGGGTCAGGCTGTCGAAAAAGGCCGCGCCGATGCTCGTGGATACGCCGCGCGAGACGGTGAGCACCGCCTCGAGGGTTTTTTCGCGATCCTCACGGGCGCGCAACGCGTCGATGCCGAAGGCCAGGTCGTTGGCGAGCTGTTGCAATAGGGCGATCTCGTCCGAGCCCATGTCGATGGATTCGGCGGCGTGCAGCCCGAGCAAGCCGTAGCAGCCGCCCTTGTCGCGCAACGGCAGGCAGACGACGCTGCGATAACCACGACGCCGGGCGGGCTCCCGCCATTGAATAAAACGGTCGTCGTGCTCGATGTCCGCGCAGACCACCGCCGCCCCGCCGCGAATGCTCAATCCGGCCGGGCCGCGCCCCTCGGGACGGGTCTCGTCCCAGCTGAGCTTGATCTCGGCGAGGTAACCGTCCTCATGCCCCGCGTGGGCGATCGGCCGGATCGTGCGGGCCGCGTCCTGCTCGGCAAAACCGACCCAGCCCATGCGGTAGCCGCCGATCTCGACCGCGATGCGACAGATCTCCCGCAACAACCCCTGCTCGGACTCGGCCCGGACCAACGCCTCGTTGCAACCGCTCAACATCCGCCGCGCCCGGTCGACCCGCGCCAGCTCTCGCTCCATCCGGTGACGCGCGCTGACGTCCTCGGCCACGATGACGATGCTCACCGGCTTGCCCTCCTGGCCGCGCATCAGGGACACGCTGGCCCGCTTCCAGATGATCTCGCCGCGCCGGCCGATGCAGCGGGTCTCGGTGACAAAATGGTCGCGCACGCCGGCGATCAGCTCGGACAACAACCGCTCGTTGGGCACGCGCTCGTCGGGATGCAGCAGGTCGTCGATCCCCATCTGCCGCAGCTCCGCCTCGCTGTAGCCCACCGTCGCGCAGTAGGAGGGGTTGGCCTGCAAAAACCGCCCCGATGGCGAGATCACCGCGATGCCGGTGGCCGCCCCCTCGAACATCATGCGAAACCGCCGCTCGCTGTCGCGCAGCTCCTGCTCGACCTTGGTGCGGCGGGCGATCTCTTCGGCCAGTTGGCGGGTGCGCTCGGCCACCCGGCGGCGGATGGCGAGGTTCCACAACACCACGCCCACCCAGACCAGACCGGCACCGGCCAGCACGCGCGACACCCAGCGCGGCAAGAGCACGCCATCCGTGCCCTCGGGCTCCAGCACAAAACCCTCCAGCCGGCCGGTATCCGCCGCCATGCCGATCCGCGCGTAGGTATCCGCGGTGCGTTGCCAACGCCCCGGATTCATGTGCCCGATCTCCACCAAGTCGGGCAGGATGTAGGCGCGCATCCGCCGCGCCTCTTCGAGCAACAGCTCCCGGGTCACGCCCCGCTCCCGCACGCCCGGCAGCTCGAGGATCAGGTCGGCCAGTCGCCCGGGATTATCCAAGGCAAAACGCCAGCCCCGCAGACTCGCCCGCACGAACGCCGCCACCCGCTCCGGAGACTCGGCGACCACCCCCTCGGTCGTGAACAACGTGTCCCCGTAAAAATCCACCCCGTAGTCCGCGCCGCTCAACAAAAACGGCTCCACGCCCAGCGCCTGCAGCTCCGCCGGCTGCAAGGTCGCATAGCCCGCCATCGCGTCAACACGCCCCCCCACCAGATCCGCCAGCTCCCAGCTGTGCGGCACGATCTCGACGCCCCCCGGCTCAAGCCCCTCGTTGAGCAACATCGCCTTGAACTGCGCCACCCCCTGGTGGTCGTTCAACATCACCCGCCGGCCGACCAGGTCCGACGGACGCCGTATCCCCCGGTCCGCCAACGTCATCATCACATACGGCGAGTGTTGAAAAATCGCCGCGCACACCACCACCGGCTCTCCCGCCAGCCGGAAACGCACGATGTCCGCGTCGCCCACCCCGAAGTCCGCCCGGCCCGCCAGCACCTCATCCACCGAGGACACCCCCGGAGCCCCCTCCACGATGCTCACCGACAACCCCTCCTCCTCGTAATAACCCTCCGCCTGCGCCGCGTAGTAACCCGCGAACTGAAACTGGTGCCGCCACTTCAACGACAACGTCAGCCCCTCCCCGCCCGCGACCGCCCACGACCCCGCCGGCACCAACAGCCAAACGGCCGCCGCACCCGACACTCTCATCGCAATCCTAAGGGAAAAATTCATGCCTGTGGTTCGATTGTCGTGACCCCAGCCAACAGGATGCCGGACACCCGTCCATAAGAACGCCTTCAGCGCGGCAAGCAATGCGCAAGCAGCCCGGGCCGGGCGATCCCCCCACCCGCATCAAGCCCGGCTAATGACAATCATAACCACTTTTTTACAGACACCCCCTCCAAAATCCGCCATGCCTGTGGGCCGGTAAGCCGAACTTCAGCGCAATGAAGCCCAACGAGAGCCCACAATTTAACCGGGGTCACCGACCCAGCGCCTCAGGCTCGGCAATGTCGGC
Organism: Verrucomicrobiota bacterium; assembly: GCA_043815125.1. Classification (GTDB taxonomy): domain Bacteria; phylum Verrucomicrobiota; class Verrucomicrobiia; order Opitutales; family Opitutaceae; genus JAUWBF01. Next base: position 2,815 of record JBDRJH010000428.1, on the reverse strand, counting down.
GGTTGCCCTGGCCAAGGCCATCAGCGGCGACACCCTCATCGGACTTCCCGAGAAACACCCCCGCGCCCCCGCCAAGCTCTCCGCGCCTGCGCCCGCTCCGGCCAAGACCCCCCCCCTCCGGACCGCCGCCCCCGCCCCGGTCCGGCCTCCGGACCACCCGGTGACGCCCCCCCCGGCCGCCACCAACCCGACGACTCCGCCCATGCCCGCCAACCCGGCTCCGGTCTACACCGGACCCGCCCCCGGCTCGTCCGCCGGTGTCATCCGGGCCTTCACCCTGATGGTCAAGTTCAGCATCGCCGCCGGCATCATCGGCGGCATCGGCTACTTCACCCTCACCTCCGTCGTCCCCGTGCTCAAAGAAATGTCAAACCCCTCCCCCGTGAGCGCCGGGGTCGACAAAGACGCCCCCGTCTTCGTGCAGGCCATCCAACAGACCCGCCAGGTCGTGGCCAAGAACGACGCCAACGTCGCCCGTCTCGACGCCATCCTCGCCGACCCCACCGGCACCGGCAGCATCGAACCTCCGGCCCCCTCCGGCCAGCTGGCCGCCGCCCCCGGCCCCGAGGCGCTCGCCGGCGACCCCAATCAGCAACCCATCCCCGACTCCGCCTTCATCGGCGCGCCCGCCGAGCCGGTCAAAGTCTCCATCTACGCCCCCGGCAGCCCCATCGAGGTCAACTTCACCAAGTTCCCCGGCTCCGACCTTTCCGACGCACTGATGGAACTCATGGCCGCGCGCGTCACCGGTTTTCAAATCAACGGCATCCGCCACGGCACCACCCCCCGCATCGTCGTCGGCGGCGTGCTCTTCAAGCCCGGCGACATGATCGACTTCCAGCTCGAACTCACCTTTGCGGGCATCGACACGCGCAAACGCATGCTCAGGTTCGAGACGGCCAAGGGCGATCTCATCACCCGGACCTATTGAGACGCGGAGCCGGACGAACGGTCAAACCCGGCCCGGATGCCGTCGTGACTCCCATGCAGGCACGACCTCCATGACATCGCGCATTGTCGAACGCCCCCGTCTGGCGGTCGCAAACACCAAACAACGCCCACCGACGAAACCCTCCATCCGACCACTCCAGCCCACATGCACATCCTCCAGTCCAGAAACCTCACCCCGCTACAATTCTGGCTGCGCGTCGGAGCCGTCGGAACCCTGATCCTCATCGGCGCGGTCGCTTGGTTCGGCCACAAACCGATCATGCGGCACTACCAGGCCGCCAAACAACAGCGGGCGCTCGTCCAAGCCCGGGACTTCCTCGCTCAAAAAGACTACAACAACACCCGCCTCGCGCTGAAAGTCGCCATGCAGGCCATCCCCGGCGACCCCGAGACCATGCGCGTCGCGGCCGAGTTGCTCGAGGAGGTCGGCTCGCCCGAAGCCATGCCGCTGCGCCGTCGCATGCTCGCCGTGAATCCGGATTCCGCCGCCGATCAGGTCGCGCTGATCAACAGCGCACTGCGATTCGGCGACCTCAACGCCGCCAGCGACGCGCTGGGAGCGGTGCCCCCCGGCCTGATCAACGACCCCGCGGTGCTCAAGGCCGGCCTCGCCTACGCCATGGCGACCAACAACCACCCCGTCGCCGACGCGCTCTTTGACCGCCTGAAAATCACCGAACCCGAGAACCGGAACCTCGAGGTCATGCACGCGTTGCTGCGCCTGCACAGCCCGCAACCCGACGTCGCCGCGGCGGCCCGCGCCCGCCTGGACGAACTCGCGCTGCTCCCGCGCAACACCCTCTTCATTCAACGCGAGCTGCTGCGCGTGGCACTCTACCGGCAATCCTTCCCGGAGGCCTCCAGACTGGCCACGCTCATCGCGGCCAACCCCGAGGCCACCATGAACGACCGGCTCAATCTCGCCAACCTGCGCCTCAATATCGACCGGGAATCCTTTGCGGACATCTTCCGCGACCTCGCCCCGTTGGCGGAAAAATCCCCTGAAGACACCGCCACCCTCGCCCGCTGGATGCTGGTCATCGGCCAGCCCCAACCCGCCGCCGACTGGCTGGATGCCCGGCCGGCAGGCACCGGCGACGAACGACCCGTCCAGGCCATTCGCGCCGACCTCGCGGCGGCGACCGAAGACTGGGACACACTCGGCGACCTGCTCGAAGCCGGCGCCTGGGGGCCGATCCCGCAGGACTCCCTGCGGCTGGCCTTCACCGCCCGCCTCGTCGAGTCCAGCAACAACGCCCGCCTCAAGCCCGAACTCTGGGAGGAAGCCGTCCGCATCACCGCGAAATCCCAAAGCGGACTCAACACCCTGCACCGCCTCGCCCGCATCTGGAACTGGTCCGACCAAATCGAAAGCACCCTGTGGACGATGGTGCGCAATTTCCCCAGCGAAGCCTGGGCTCACGAGACCCTCTTCAGCCGCTATCGCCAGAGCCGTGACACCGAGAAAATCCGCGAGCTCATGGAAACCCTCAAGAGCCTCGACGGCACCGTGCCCCGCTACAAATACGACTGGGCGCTGCTCTCGCTGCTGACTCAAAACCGCACCACCTGGACTCCGGCCAAACAGGCCATGCACGACCTCTACACCGCCGACCCGGACAAAGCGCACTACGCCGTCGGCTACGCCTTCGCGCTCGCACAGTCGGACATGGAGCAAAAGGGCCTCGAAATCCTCGAAAAACTCCCGCCCGCGGAACTCACCCACCCCACCCGCGCCCCCTACCTCGCCTTTATCTACGGCATGAACCGGCAGCGGGAACGGTTCGAAACCTCCGCCGCCGTCCAACCCGGCCTCAAAGACCTGCTGCCCGAAGAGCGCGGGCTGTTCTCCCTCGGACGCACC
>JBDRJH010000427.1:0-2078 GCA_043815125.1 Verrucomicrobiota bacterium | reverse complement strand
GAGCCATTCGGCGGCGGCGGCGAGGATGAGCAGGCCGAGCAGCCAGGGTGAGAAGGCGAGGTCGACGGACTTGAACACGGGCAGTCCGGCGGCGCCCGAGGCGACGAGGTCGGGCAACCCGGCGAGATCCTCCTCGCGCAGGAAGACGCCGCCGGCGGCCTCGGCCATGCCGCGCAGCAGGGATTCGTTCATGGCGGTGTCGGTGAATTCGAGGCGGGGTTCGACGACCTCGAACTTGACGAGCGCGGCGGAGTCGCGGGCGGCGGTGAAGGTGTAGCCGCCGGGCTTGAGCGCGGTGAACTCGCCGCGGAATTCGCCGGGGCGGCCGGGCACGGCGGCGAGCCGGAGTTCGCTGAGCTCGGCGGGGGCGGGCGCGCCGTCGGCGGTCGTTGCCTGGATGGACAACGTGCCGGGCAGGGCGCTGTCGTCGAGCGGGGTGAAGTCGGGCGTGAAGGCGCGGCCGGTGACGACGACTCGGTCACCGACGAGGTAGCGGGCGCGGTCGCTGGCGAGCTGGGTGAGTTGCGAGCCGCCGCGCTGGCGGGCGGCGGTGATGCTTTGTATCAGTTGACCCCATACACGCGTGTGGTGGCGCTCGCCGACGCGGGAGCGCCAGACGTAGGTGGAGTCGGTGCCGACGTAGGCGACCTGGCCGAGGCCGTAGGGTTGCAGGGCGATGACGGGCATGGGGCCGGTGCGGTTGGCGCGGGCGGGCGTGGGATCGGCGAGCAGGACCTGGGCGGCGGGTCGGGCGCGGCCGACGCGGGCGGTCCAGTCGACGCCGGGGAAACGCGACCAGATGGCGAGGTTGGCCTGCGGGTCCTCGGAGAGTTGCATGACCATGGAGCGTTCGCCGGCGGGCGTGAGCCGGAGTTGCACGGGGCTGGCGTAGGGCGGCGTGTCGGCGGTGGCGGCGTCGAGCTCGACGGGCAGGAGTTTTTCCAACGGGGTGCCGCGATAGGCGCCGGGGTTGTGGCGCGGGCCGGCGAGGAAGGCGAGGGCGCCGCCGTTTTTCTCGGTCCACTCGGCGAGCAGGCCCATGCGGGTGGGGCCGATGTCGCGCGGGTCCACGTCGCCGACGAGGATGGCGTCGTAGGTGAAGAGGCGGTTCTTGTCGTCGGGGATGCCGGCGAGGTAGCCGGAGTCGGGCTGGGCGGCGAGGTGCGGGTCGCCGTCGATGACGACGCAATCGACGGCGAGGCGGCGGTCGCGCTTGAGCAACGCGAGCAGGTAGCGGAACTCCCAGCGGGGCTCGCCCTCGATGTAGAGGATGCGGGTCTTGGTATCGACGACGCGGGTGGTGGCGGCGGCGGTGTTGTTCTCGACCACGGTCTCGCCGGCGAGCGGGGCGGCGTTGATCTCGATGGAGACCTCGCCGAGTTCCTCGGGCACGAAGCCGAGGCGGACCTCCTGCTCGCCGTCGGCGGCGATGTCGAGGGTGCGCTCGGCGACCTTGCGACCGTTGGCGAGGAGGGCGATTTGCGCGGTTTGTCCGGCGAGTCCGGTGGTGCGCAGGCGGGCGGTGAAGTCGGCGCGGTCGCGCAGGAAGGCGAGCTGCGGGCCGTTGACCTCAAGCACGGCGAGATCGCGCGGGGTGGTGACGCCGACGCCGTAGAGGTAGAGGGGCACGCCGTCCTGTCTGGCGAGGCGGGCGACCTCGAGCGGCGGCGCGCCGGTGTTGCCCGCGCCGTCGGTGACGATGAGCACGCCGGCGGGCGACTGGCCGCGCTTGCGGTCGAGGATGTCGCGCAGGGCGTCGCCGAGGGCGGTGAGGCTTTGGTCGTGAGGGATGTTTTTGAAGAATGTGGCGGCGTCGGCGGCGCGGGGCTCGGCGCCGTTGGCGAAGGGCGTGCCGAGCGGGGTGAGTTCGCGGCCGAAACCGTAAAACTCGAGGTCGGCCTTGGCCTGGAGGGCGGACCAGAGGTTGAGCTTGGCATTGCCGGCGAGGGCGGAGAGCAGGTCGGCGCGCGGGATGCGGTCGAGGGTGGCGTCGTCGGGCGAGGAGCCGTTGGCGATGGCGGCGCGGCGCAGGTCGTCGGGATCGGCGCGGCCGTCGGCGAGCGTCATGCTTTGCGACG
>JBDRJH010000426.1:0-12530 GCA_043815125.1 Verrucomicrobiota bacterium | reverse complement strand
TCGCTTCTCCGTCCGCCTGCGCGGGCCTCCTTCGTCGGCACCGCTCCGGCTACCGGCTCGCTCGGCTCCGACCGACCCGAGACTTCGCGCGGGCCGCTAAGATTAGCTCATGTTGAGCAACCCACGGGAGCGCCAGTCAGGACAGGGGCAGCCCTCTGTTTTTCCAGCCTACCACGCCCGGCAAGGTAGTGCGCTGCGCGCCTCCACCACGGCCCTCCGCGCATGGGCGCGGACGGCCTTTGCCTGGGCGTGCAGACGGGCCGGGAGATCGGGCTGGCGGAGATACCCGGCACGGTGCCGGAATCCGACCACGCGCGACCTCGCGACACACCATGAACACCGAAGTTCAACGCGACACCGCCATCAAAAAACTCCGTGAAGTCATCACACCGGGAGCGACCATCTACGTCCTTCTGCGACGCAAGAACAAGCTCGGCACCTGCCGTTGGGTCGAGTTCTACCACATCCACGACGGCCAACTAAAATGCATAACATGGGACGTGGCCCTCTCCATCCAAGGAGAGTATTGCCGGGAGCATGACGCGGTCAAAATCACCGGGGCGGGCTTGGATGTTGGATACGCCAGCGTTCGTGACCTGAGCGATGTTCTCGTCGGCACTGGCCGACCGTTAACCCATAAGTGGCTTTGACCGCGAAGCGCGCCGGCGCGACCGGCGCGCATTTCCGTCGGAGGCATCAACTAAACCCATTCGCAGGCCTGACTCAAAGCGATAAGCACGCCGCATCCATGAATATAGACGGGCTCATGATTTCGATATACCTATTGCGGTATATTCTAGCAGGCGTATGCTTTTTCCATGAACCTCGTCCGCATCTACGAATGCCTCTGTGACCGGACCCGTCTGAGGATACTCAATCTCCTGCTGCACGGCCCGCTCTGTGTTTGCCACTTCCAGACCGTGCTTCGCGAGCCGCAGGTCAAAATCTCCAAGCACCTCGGCTACCTCAAGCGCCACGGCCTCGTGGAATCCGAGCGCTGCGCCAACCTCGTCATCTATCGCTTGCCTTCAAAGCGGTCGCCCCAACTCGTCGCCAATCTCGCCTGTCTCCAAGACTGCGTGACCGAGGAGCCGGTCTTTCGCGGCGACGCCACCCGCCTCGCCAAACTTCGCGCCGACTTCGGCCCGGATTGCCCCGAATGCGTGCGCAGCCCCGGGGCGACCTGCGCCTCCTGATTGCTGGGAACAACACCCCCTATCCACGCCAACCCTCAACGCTTACAATTCCCCATGAAAACCATCCAAATTTACGATCCTGCCATGTGCTGCTCCACCGGTGTGTGCGGCCCCAACGTCGATCCCACCTTGCCGCGCTTTGCCGGTCTGCTCGCCCAACTCGGCGGCGCGGGCGTGAAAGTCGAGCGCTACAACCTCGCGCAGCAGCCGCTCGCCTTCGTGCAAAATCCCGCCGTCAAAGCGCTCCTGGACAGCCCCGCCGGCGCCGACGCACTCCCCGCCATCTTCATCGACGGCGAACTCGTCCTCAAAGGCTCGTATCCCGACCAGCCCACGCGCGCCGCTTGGATGCGCCTGGCTCGTCCCCTCACAGAAAACCCCGTCACATGAAACCTCTCCCGCTCGACACCCTGCTGACGGCCACCACCCGCCACCTCTTCTTCACCGGCAAGGGCGGCGTCGGCAAAACCTCGCTCGCGTGCGCCGTCGCCATCGGCCTCGCCGACCGTGGCAAACGCGTGCTGCTCGTCAGCACCGACCCCGCCTCGAATCTCGACGAAGTCCTCGCCACCCCGCTCGACCGCACGCCCCGCGCCGTCGCCCGCGTGCCCGGACTCGACGCGCTCAACATCGACCCCGAAGCGGCCGCCCAAGCTTACCGTGAAAAAGTCGTCGGCCCCATGCGCGGGATTCTCCCCGAGGCCGCTCTGCGCAACATGGAAGAACAACTTTCCGGCGCGTGCACGATGGAGATTGCCGCCTTCGACGAGTTTGCCCGCCTGCTCGGCGAACCCGCCGCGACCGCCGGCTACGACCACGTCATCTTCGACACCGCGCCGACCGGCCACACCTTGCGGCTCATGCTGCTGCCGCGCGCGTGGACGCATTTTCTCGACGCCAACACCACCGGCACGTCCTGCCTCGGCCCGCTCGCCGGGCTAGACGCCCAACGCGTCGTCTATGAACAGGCGATGAGCGCCCTTGCCGAGCCGGGCACCACCACCGTCGTCCTCGTCGCTCGCGCCCAGACCGCCGCCCTCCGCGAGGCCCAGCGCACTCGCGACGAACTGGCCGGTGTCGGCATTTCCAACCAAATCCTCGTGGTCAACGGTGTCTTCCGCGCCACCGACCGCACCGATGCCACCGCCCTCGCCTTGGAGTCGCGCGGCGACCACGCACTGGCAGCCTACGCTTCGTTTCTGGCCACTCTTCCGAACTACGCCGTCCCTCTTCGCCCGCACAACCTGCTCGGCGTGGAGGCGCTGCGCGCTCTCCTGCAACCGCTGCCGGCCTTCGCCACCACGGTCGATCAACCGGCCCCCGCACCCGCGCTGCCGCCATTTACTCCGCCCGCGGACTTGATCGCGCAACTAAGTGCCTCCGGCCACGGCGTCATCATGACGATGGGCAAGGGCGGTGTCGGCAAAACCACCGTGGTCGCCGCGCTCGCCGTCTCCCTGGCTCGCGAAGGTCACACCGTCCATCTCACCACCACCGATCCCGCCGCTCACGTGGCCGCCGCACTCGCGGGCAGCTTGCCGCACCTCACCGTCAGCCGTATCGACCCGGCCGTGGAAACCACCGCCTACGTCGCGGAGGTCATGGGCAAACAAGGAACGACCCTTGATGCCGAAAGCCGGGCGCTCCTCGAAGAAGACCTGCGCTCTCCCTGCACCGAAGAAATCGCCGTTTTCCGCGCCTTCGCCCGCACCGTCGCCGCCGGAAAATCCGGGTTTGTCGTCCTCGATACCGCGCCCACCGGCCACACCCTTCTGTTACTCGACGCCACCGAAGCCTATCATCGCGAACTCGGTCGTCAGGCGCGCGACCCCAGCGTCCCCGACGACGTGCTGCAACTCCTGCCACGTCTCCGCGACCCGGCCTACACCCGTGTGCTTCTCGTGACCCTTCCCGAGGCCACACCCGTGCATGAAGCCGCCGCGTTGCAGACCGATTTACGCCGCGCCCAGATCGAACCCTTCGCCTGGGTTATCAACCAGAGCTTCGCGCTGACTGACACCCGCGATCCCTTGCTCGTAGCCCGCGCCCGTCGCGAACAGCCCTACTTTGAGGAAGTCGTGAACACCCACGCCACACTCACCACAGCCCTCCCTTGGCTCGCCACCGAACCGGTCGGTATCGAAGCCCTGTCCCAACTTTTTCCCATTCCCACTCCCGCCCTCCCATGACCACCTATGTTTACGAAACGATCCCGACGCACGGCGAACAGCCCGAGTATTTCGAGATTAAACAAAACCTGAACGCCGCCGCACTCTCGCGTCACCCCGAGACCGGCGAGCCCATCCGCCGCGTTGTTCTCGGAGGCATCGGCGTGCTCAAATCCACCGCCCCCGTCTCCAAGCCCGAAGACGGCGGGTGCGGTTGCGGCCCGAGCGGCTGCTGTGATTAACTCAATCCGTAACTAACCGCGTGTCCATTTCGCCATGACCGACTCCGTAGCCAAAAACATGTCCTTCCTCGACCGTTACCTCACGGTCTGGATCTTCGCCGCGATGGCGCTCGGTGTGGCGTTGGCCCACTGGGTCATCACCGATCCCGAGGCGTTTTTCGCGCCGCTGACCGTCGGCACCACCAACCTGCCCATCGCCATCGGACTCATCCTGATGATGTATCCGCCGCTGGCGAAAGTGAAGTATGCGCAGCTGCCCAAGGTCTTCGCCGACACGCGCATCCTTGGCCTCTCGCTCGTGCAAAACTGGCTCGTCGGTCCGGTGCTCATGTTTCTCCTGGCCGTGGTGTTTTTGCGCGACCACCCCGACTACATGGTCGGCCTCATTCTCGTCGGCATCGCCCGCTGCATCGCGATGGTGCTCGTCTGGAACCAGCTCGCAAAGGGCAGCAACGAATACGCCGCCGGACTCGTCGCGCTCAACAGCATCGCGCAGATCCTCTTCTACAGCGTCTTCGCGTGGGTCTTCATCACCGTGCTTCCGCCTTATTTCGGCATGGAAGGCCGGGTGGTGGAGATCGCGATGAAGGACATTTTCTGGAGCGTGATGATCTACCTCGGCATCCCCTTCGCCGCCGGCGTGCTCAGCCGCGTCATCCTCGTGCCGATGAAGGGCGAGGCGTGGTATGAGCAAACGTTCATCCCGCGCATCTCGCCGATCACGCTCAGCGCGCTGCTCTTCACTATCGTGGTGATGTTCACCTATCAGGGCGAATCCATCGTGAGCATGCCGCTCGATGTGCTGCGCATCGCCCTGCCGCTCTCGATCTACTTCGTGGTGATGTTCTTCGTGAGCTTCTTCATGGCGAAAAAACTCGGCGCTGACTACCCGCGCGCCACGACGCTGGCGTTCACGTCGTCGGGCAACAATTTCGAGTTGGCCATCGCGGTCGCCATCGCGGTCTTCGGACTCAACTCGCCCGTTGCCTTCGCCACCGTCGTCGGCCCGCTCATCGAGGTGCCTGTCCTTATCGGCCTCGTCCACGTCGCGCTCCGCCTGCGCAGCCGCTTCGCCCCCGCCGCGCGCTGATCCCGCGAACATCCTCTACCTCGCGCTCCAACGCCCTGTTTTTCATCCATGCCAAAACCCACCATCCTCATCCTCTGCACCGGAAACTCCTGCCGCAGCCAAATGGCCGAAGGCCTCTTGCGCGCCGCCGTCGGCGACCTCATCGAAGTCGTCAGCGCCGGCTCCAAACCCGCCGGACATTTGAATGCCCGCGCCGTGCAAGTGCTCAAGGAAATCGGCATCGACATCTCCGGTCACCGCTCGAAGTCGATGAACGAATTTCTGAATACGAAAATCGACACGGTCATCACGGTCTGCGGCAACGCCGACCAAGCCTGCCCGATGTTCCCCGGCCAAGTGAACCGCCACCACTGGGGCTTCGACGATCCTCACCACACGAAGGGGACCGAGGAAGAAATCATGGCCGACTTCCGCCGCGTGCGCGACCAGATCGCCCTCGTGTTTGGCGCTTACGCCGCCGGCCTGAAAGAAGGCGGCGCTTTCGCCCTTCGCGGTTAACGGGCTGCGCGTAGTGTCGGGGCGCGAACCCGCGCCCCGATTCCCCTTCGCTCAACAGCACCCGCTCTTGCCAGCCGTCGAGGGCACGCAGAGTTCTTTCGCGAGACAGTCCGTGTGCTTGGAACCGAGTTGAAGGACCAACCGGTCCGATTCCTGTTTGACGGAGGCAACGACGAGTTGAACGACATTGCAGGTTTCGTATTCGAGTTCGACCGGCAGATCCTCGCCACCGAGCACGGGAGCGGCGTGCTCAAACGCCTTGAGGAGTTTCCCGGCGGTGATGCGGTGGTCGAGATCATCGCCGACCCACGTTTGGAGGAGGCAGGTGACGAGGCGGCGCACGGTGCCGCCGCAATCGACAAAGTCTTTTTGCACGCGGCCGACTTCGGTGACGTGAAAATGCGGTTCAATCGCTTCGCCATCGGTCCAGACCACCGTAAGCGGCAGCGAGGGAGCCGCAGCTAAAGCGGCCTTGAGCGCGGAAATGGTGATGGCCGTGCTGGCAGGCTTCGAGGTGGAGCAGCCACAGGAGGTGGATTCGTTGGGTGTATTCATCGTAAAGGTGTTCGGTCTATTTCGTGCGGTTCACTCGCCATCGGCTTTCACCGAAGCCATCGCCAATTTTTCGGCGTGCAGCGCTTCGCGAGGGAGTTTCAGGGCCACCATAGCAGCCGCGACGGCAAAAGCGAATGCCCCCCACAGACAACCTGCCAATCCGGCGACTTGATAAAGCACACCTGATAGCAGGCAACCGACGAGCCGACCGCCGGCATTCGCCATATAATAGAAACCGACGTTCAGCGCGACCTTGTCGCCGTCGGTGTAGTCGAGAATCAAATACGAGTGGACGGCGGAATTGAGCGCGAAGACCGCGCCGAATATCGCGAGTCCACCCACGATCACCAAGTTTGCAGGGATGCCTGCTGCGAGGCCGAGCGGGATGGCCGCCGACACGACCGCCAGCACGAAGGCAATGGCGGAGGCGGTCCCGCCCGCCGGAGCGCGCCCCCGCAGAATCGCCGGAGCCGCGCCCTGGATGATGCCGTAGCCGATCACCCAAAACGCCATGAACGCCCCGACCTGCGCGAAGCTCCAACCGAGCACGCCACGCAGGAAAACCGGCACGCCGACCACGAACCAGATGTCGCGCGCGCCGAAGAGGAAAAAGCGAGCGAGGCAGAGCACGTTTATTTCGCGGCTTTTCGACAGTAGATCGCTCCAACCGGCTTTGACCTTGGACTTACCCATCTCGCGCGGAAGCGAGGCCCAGGAGCCGAGCCAGACGATGGCGAGCGCACCGGCCATGATCCAAAGCGCGCCGGAGAAGCCGGCGGTCGCGAGCAGGAAACTGCCGACGAAGAAGCCCGCGCCCTTGAGCGCGTTTTTAGAGCCGGTGAGGATAGCGACCCACTTGAAGAGCGTGCCCTTGGCGTCGGGCGGCACGAGCACCTTGATCGCGCTCTTGGAACTCATCTTGGTGAGATCCTTCGCGATGCCGGAGAGCGCCTGCGAAACCATCACCCACGCCACCGAGGCGAACTCAGACCACTCCGGATTGAGCAACGCGAGCATCCCGAGCGCCGCGACTTGGAGTGCAAGACCCGCGACGAGCGTGACGCGCAACCCCATCCGCGAGGCGATCCAGCCGCCCAGCAAGTTCGTGACGATGCCGAAGAACTCGTAGAGCAGGAACAGGAACGCCAGCGTCACCGGCGAGTAGCCGAGATTGAAGAAGTGCAGCAGCACCAACATCCGCAGCGCCCCATCCGTGAGCGTGAAGCCCCAGTAAGCGCCGGTGACGAGGATGTAATTTCGGATGTTCACGCGAACGGATCAGAGAGACGTGGCGACTTTGCGCGTGAGTTCGGCCATGCGGTTGGAGTAGCCCCACTCGTTGTCATACCACGCGTAGATTTTCACCATCCGCTTGTTCACCACCATCGTGGAGAGCGCGTCGATGGTCGCTGAGGCAGGGTTGCCCTTGAAGTCGATGGAGACGAGCGGACGCGTCTCGTAATCCATGATGCCCTTGAGCGGGGCGGTTTCACTCGCAGCCTTGAGCAGCGCGTTGACCTCCTCGACCGTCGTATCGCGTTTCACCTGGAAAACGCAGTCGGTGAGAGAGCCGGTGAGCAACGGCACGCGGATGGCGTGACCGTTGAGCTTGCCGAGCAGTTCAGGGTAAATGAGGGCGATGGCGGTCGCGCTTCCCGTCGTGGTGGGAATGAGCGAAAGGCCAGCAGCGCGGGCGCGGCGCAGGTCTTTGTGCGGAGCGTCGATAATCGTCTGCGTGTTGGTCGCGTCGTGGACAGTGGTGATCGCGCCGTGCTCGATGCCGAGGCCTTCATGGATGACCTTCACCACGGGCGCGAGGCAGTTGGTCGTGCAAGACGCGTTGGTCAGGAGTCGGTGCTTGGCGGCGTCGTAAAGGTGATCGTTTACACCCATGACGATGTTGAGGGCATCGCCACCTTTTACTGGTGCGGCCACGATGACCTTCTTCACGCCCTTGTCGAAATACGGGGTGAGTTGCTCGGGCGTGCGGAACTTGCCGCTGCATTCGAGCACGATGTCCACGCCATGCGCGGCCCAATCCACGTCGGTAAGTTTGGCGTGTTCGGTGAAGGCGATGCGTTTCTCGCCGATGCGGATGGCGTCCTTACCCTCGGCGACAGCCTCTTGCGGCCAGCGGCCTTGCACGGAGTCGAAGGTGAGGAGATGCGCGGCGCACTCGGCGCCACCCTTGGGGTCGTTGATGACGGCTACCTCGAATTCGGGCCAGCCCCAAGCGGCGCGGAAAGTGAGACGGCCGATGCGGCCAAAACCATTAATACCAATGCGAACTTTTTTCATGCTGTGATAAGTTGAAGAAGGAAGGAAATCAGACCGAAGCGCCGGGGGTGGTGAACTGCTCGCCGATACGGCGGACGTTCCACTCGTCGAGTTGCTCATCGCGGAACGCGCAGAAAATATTTATCCGTGCAGCGATCTGATTCGCCACATCGCGGAAGATCCTGAGCTTGGCCTCATGGTCACCCTCCGCCGCCGCTGGATCGGGGGATCCCCAGTGGGCGATCACCGGCTGACCGGGCCAGAGAGGGCAGGTCTCCTTCGCTTTGTCGCAAACAGTGATGACGAAATCAAACGGGATTCCGCGCAGTTCGTCCCACGACTTGCTGCGTGCTCCGCTCGTGTCGATTTTCTGCTCGTTGAGCACTTCGAGTGCGAACGGATTCACCGCCCCGGCGGGATGCGAACCGGCGCTGTAGGTTTCGAATCGGCCGCGACTGCGCGCGCGAAGGATATGCTCGGCGAGAATGCTCCGGGCGGAATTTCCGGTGCAGAGAAACAGAACTTTGTAAGGACTTTTGGTGCTCATTTGGTTTTCAAGCGGATGGGTTGGGGTTTGGCGCAACAGTCGGGAGCGTCCCCGGCGATACAGGCGCGCACGGCTTTCAATTTTTCGGAATCGCGTCGGAAAGTCTTGTCCTCGCCTGCGCAGTCTTGGAGACAGGCCAGATTGGCTTCGAGCGCCTTGGTCGGTTTGGCGGCCAGACTGTAGATGCGCCAGTTGCCCTCTTTTTTCACGCTAACCAGCCCATGTGTTTTCAGGTAGCCGAGGTGCTTGGACACTTTCACCTGCGGTTCATCCAGAATTTCCTGAATGTGGCAGACGCAAAGCGGCCCCTGACAGAGCAGATTAAGAATGCGAAGCCGAGTCCGGTCGCAGAGGCATTCGTAGATGGTCACGAGGTCCATACCTCACCTAAATTCCATAAACGGAATATACCTCAACAAGAATTTTGTGACAAAACCGTCACGCCCCATGAGCACGCACGCGGGCGCTTGGGAATTAGCCTTTCCTCTGGCTTCCCCATCGTATCACGCCGGGCAAGGTAGTGCGCTGCGCGCCTCCACCACGCCGGGCCGGACAGTCGTCCGGTCCGGCTTTGCCTCGGCGTGAGCACGGGGCGCGAGATCGGGTTGACCGGACAAACCGGCACGTCGCCGGAACCGCAACCAGCGCGATTTCGCGTTCACCATGCAGGTCTATGAAATCACACCGCAGTATCACCTTGTCCGACTCGGCAACGAAGAGCCGCTGGATCGTCCCGAACAAATCGTCCGCTACATGGACGGAGCCTTTGCCGCTGAACCTACACTCGAGTCCGTCTGGGTGATCGCCTTGAACACCAAGTTCCGACCACTCGGCCGGGTGAAGATCAGCAGCGGCACCCTGAATTCGTGCCTCGTTCATCCGCGCGAGGTGTTCCGCGCCGCCATCATGGCCTCGGCGTGCAGCATCGTGCTGGTTCACAACCACCCATCCGGCGATCCGGCTCCGTCATCCGCCGACTGCACCATCACCCGGAAGATCCGGGAGGCGGGACAAGTCATGCAGATCGAACTGCTCGATCATGTCATCATCGGCTGCACCGCCGACGATCCGCTCGGCATGGGCTACTACTCGTTCCGCAGCGGCGGACTAATTTAAACACCGTCAGGCACCTCCAAGTAGTCACAGCCAAATCGCGGACGCGCAGCGGCGGCGCGTGCTCGACGGCAACGAGCACGCGAGGATGGCTACAGCTACGATTCGGCCAGTGGCCAAGTCGTGCTCCTTAGCTAAGAGATTCGGTTTCACCACGCATCTTTCAGGGCCGTAGCGTCACCTGTATGGTCGGAGAGGAACCTAAAATCGTAAGTGTCCTGGATGCGCGGGTCATGGTGACATACAGCGATTCGGCTTGGGGAAACTCCGCCGAATTCAGAACAACAGCGTGATCACACTGAAGACCCTTTACCAGCAAGGGGGTCGAAAGGCAGCGAGGCGGAGGTCTGCGTCCAACCCGCCTCATCAGATCGCGACGTTTCCAGATAGCATCTCGAATCGAAAGACCTGGGGTCGCGGCGGCCGTGTTGACTCCGTCCATAAGCCCCTGCCAAACCTCTTGGCTTCTATATTTGGCGTTCGGAAGGGCTCCGATTGCCCTCATGGCGGGGACACACGCTCCAAGGTCGCTCTGATCACGGACGGCAGCCAGTAGCGGATGTATAGCGATGATGAGCGGGTCCCGAACCGCCGGTGGTTTGTTTTTTGCTAGGCTACCGATCAACGCATCTAAATTGTGCGCACTAAGAGTCAGCCACTTTTGAGCGGTGACCACCACAGCCTTTACCCGGTCGATGCCTGCGCTTCCTTCGATCAAACGCGCCGACGCCAAGAGGTCTGCACCTTCAGCGTCCTCGAAAACCGAATACAGGTTGCCGAGTTGACCGGAAAGATCGTGGCAGCGGTTCCGCATGGCACGCATAGCGATGACCGTCTCGCCCTTGCATCGAGCCAAAGCGTAGCAGATGTCCCGCTGTTCTTTGGCAATCGTCGCGTGAGTTATGGGTATGTGTGTGACGAAGCGAACACCGCTGAGGTTGATTGGCTGGTTTTTCAGCAGCGGCTCGCGTATTTCGAGTAACCATTGTCCCAATTTTTCATTTTTCCCCGTCCATCTATGCGGGGTATTGAGCTGCGGGAGCTGGGGGAAGTCGGCTTCCACCTTCCCCCACGATAGCGAATCTTGGTTCCGGTCGTTCATCACCGCGAAGACGGCTTGTAGCGGATCGCCTACGATTCGGCACGGGAGCACCTCCGAAAGCCGAGTGATCAGCGCGTGCTGGTGGAGTCCGCAATCCTGATACTCGTCCACGAAAACACCGCCGTAGGTGGATTGAAGCACGTCTGCGATGGCCTCCAACTTAACCACTTTCAAGGCGGCGGGGCGTAACTGAGACCACTGGGCTCGCTCGGGTTCTTTCACCGTCCATCCAGACACCGAGGGGTAGGCGGAGGCGTAGCGTAGAGAAAAACTATCGAGGGTTGTGATGTGATAGGCGTCGGGAGGAACCTGTAACTCATCCATTCGATCACGCAGCGCCTTCACGCCAGCGTGGGTGTGCGTGAGAACCAGCTGTCGTCCGCTGCTCTTCTTAACCGCGGCAGCAATCAGGTGCGTCTTGCCGCACCCGGCAGGGGCGACCACGAGCGCTTTTTTCGCATTCGCAAAATCAGCTGCTAGATCAGGCATAAATCCAGTCAGTGACTTCTTTGAGCTTTTTAGCCAGCGGGGTGGTGGGAACTTTAGGAAGCGCGGTGCCTAAGAGTTTCCCGAGCGAGATGCCGAGGGAAATGTTTTTGAACCAACCTTTCCCGCCCTTCTTGGCAGCTTTTCCAATAGCAGTGCGGATATCGGCTTCGTCGTATATGAGGAGCCAACCGTCAACATCCTCTCCGCCCAGATCAATTTTCCCGAACTCTTTGATGTGAGCATGGACAGGGCCTTCCTCCAAGAGATCGACGGCCATGTTTATTAGCACCTGCAAGTCCTCCATCGCGATATCCGCAGTGATGCGCTCTTCGGTTGCCATCTTGCCGTCCCAAAGAAAAACGGGGATTCCCGCAGCACGAAGAACCGCTTCCGTTGGATTCAAAGGCTCATCAGCGTCGCCCAGCATCGAGACTTCGTAGCCGAGGCGCTTCAGCTCCATGGCAATGGGTGGCGCGCTGGTGCATCCGCCGCCGTTCAAAGGAACGAATCCAAGATGAGTGGGATGAACAGCGTCGTGCTCGACACACCAGGTATCCAACAGCCCGCGACACATTCCTTCTTCCGTTGCTCCTTCGCATACCAGAATTTTTCGGGCGAAGAGGGCGTGGGAATACGAGCGAACGTATCCCTGCATCTTCGATTGATGCTCGGGAGCTACCTCCGTGATCGTAGTCTCACCATTCTTGGAGCGAACAAAACGAAGGTGTGCTATCGGCAAAGGAATAACCGCTGATGGAGAGTGTGTCGTGAAGATTACCTGCCCCTTCACCTTGGGTTTCTTCTCCGGATTCTGGAGACAATCCACCAGATGGCGAACACGATGCGGCTCAAGCCCCGTCTCGATCTCATCGATCAGGAGGACGGAATCCGCTCCGACGCCGGTTTGCTGGATAGCGAGCGCGGCGATGCGCCTCGTCCCTAAGCCCCACAATCGAGCAGGGACATT
Source organism: Verrucomicrobiota bacterium (assembly GCA_043815125.1). Classification (GTDB taxonomy): domain Bacteria; phylum Verrucomicrobiota; class Verrucomicrobiia; order Opitutales; family Opitutaceae; genus JAUWBF01. The sequence goes on along the minus strand of JBDRJH010000426.1, from coordinate 286 downwards.
CGCGTCTTGGAGTCCAAACGCCGATGAACCGAAGGACAGCCCGCTAACGTCCAAGCCTGGCTTGAGGTCCTTGAAGCCGGCTCCGAGCAGTGCCGCTTGCGTTGCGACAACAGCCGCAGCGTCGTTGAGTTCTTTTTTCGGGGCCTCGTTGAAGACGCGATTGGCTTCACGGGACACAGTGGCAACGACCTGCGCCGTAGGCGCGCCAGCCTGGTCATCTGTCAGCCTCGTCAGCGCAGATCCACGCGCCCATGTCATGTGACGGTCAATGTCGCGCCCCAGATGG
>JBDRJH010000425.1:0-23411 GCA_043815125.1 Verrucomicrobiota bacterium | reverse complement strand
CTGTGCAGAATCTTGAACAGCGTCGTCTCGCCTTTGAGCGACTTCCTGCGGTTCGTGTGGCCAACAGCCCAACGGTGTATGTTATCGCCTCGGACCCCCTTCGGGTGGACGTGAGCGATTCCATCACCCTGCCCGTGAGGGTCGACAACTCGGTCAGCGACCCTGTGCCTGTCAGGGGTTCGGCATTGCATCCTCTGGATGTTCGTCTTTCGAGGTAGGGCCAAGGGCGTTCGAGGAAGCCTTGGGACTCGCTGCGTTACAATCAGTCTGGAGCATTATAGTTCACAACTTTCTGGATATCATATAGGATATGAAAGGCAATCCTGCCTCGACTAAACCCCTGACCCAAAACGAAAATGGCCCGACGCTACACAGGAAACATGAACGGTGAACGTTACCTTGGAAACACCAACACCAAGGAGGTTCATGACCTCGATAATGAGCAAACCCAGTGTCAGATCGACGAGATCATCGCCGCTGGTAACGACAAGCCGTTCGACTACCTCAGCACGGCGCAAAGCGCAGGCTACGACAACTGCCACTACTGCCTCGGCGGTTCTACGCGTTGACCGTGGTCAAGCCTCAGCGGCCCCTGGTTCATTCCTCGGGCCGCTTTTCTCATGTGGATCAGGGCGGGGGAGGGGCACCAGCCCGTGTTTTGAGGGGGCAAGAGGCCCGCAGTGCGCATCGGCCAGGTCTCACAGGCGAGAAGCTAGGCTGTCTACCTCCTCTTGGGTGATGCCCAAGGATCGGCAGATCGCCGGAAGCTGCGGCTCCAGGATGGCAACCAGCTCGGCGGACAGGGAGCCGGAGCCCTTGCGCCCAGCGATGAGCCGGAGGCGGGCCTTCATCTCCTTGGGGCAAGACAGGGTGAGGGTGGTGTTCTCAGATGCGCGGGTGTGTGTGCGTTCGGCCATATAATCGGGGTGTAGCGGCTTTGAGTTTTGGTGCAAGTAGAGTCATGAATGTTGTTTTTTATGATTAACTTATGGGTATTTAGACATGCCAACGAGGTGCCTCGCTACGGAGTATCCTCCTAGCCAGGGCCGCGAGCCGCAGACTCTCTCTCTCTTTGGATTCGGCAGGCCTCTTTACCGAACAGGGTTCGTTAATTCTGCATCGTATATGCCCAGCGCGGCTCTGCTTGGGCTCCTCTCAGGACCCGGTGGGGCTTAATCCCCTCCATATATGGGAACGCGGCGGCCCTTCCGGAGGCTGCGTTACGCCCTCTGGGAGTCCTTTTGAGGCCCGCAAAGAGGACCTCCTCAAGAAAAAACTCGAACGATTCATGAACCACGCCACCGGCAGGACCCTCAATTCCCAGGGCCTCTGGACCGGGGTTCGTTAATCCCCTCCATATATGCCCAGCGCGGCCCTCCTCAGGCCCTTCGTGAGTCCGCGCTGGGTGTCCATCACCGACATCATTCACACCATGAGAAAACCTTCCTCTACTCCAAGCCTCTCGCCCGATCAGGCCGAAGGCATTCGACGCAACCCTCCCAAGGTCATGACCACCTTGGAGGCCCGTATCTTCCTTCGGGTCTGCCGAAACAAATTCCAAGAACTCATCCGAACAAAACAAATCCCTCAGGTCCGTGTTGGCCGTGTAGTCAGCTACCGCCTCCAGGACCTTGAAGAGTTTCAAGCTCGGATGCTGGTGCGATGACACCCCCGTCTTCTGTGCCTTCCCACTCCCCCAAAGCTGACCAAGACAACACCCCCCGTTGGTTTAATTTCAGGAACCCAAGGACCTCCTCGGTAGCCACCGTCTACGCGGTGACCGAGACCCAGGCTTGGAGCCTCCTGAGATACTACCGAGGAAAGTCTCCTTGGTGGGTGATGACCAGTGAGTGATAACCCATCCCCGTCCTTCCCCTCCGAACTCCGAGATAAAGACCTAGAGCAAACCCAGGAGCCGAATCCTCCTTATGTTGCACCGTTTTTCCTGGTGCCCGAAGGTCTCAACCTCGCTGCTCTCCTGGGGGACAAATCCCTCCGTCAGTGGACAACCAAGAAACGGTTATCTGGCTTGGCCTACTTCATCGACCTGATGACCCGCAAGGGTGTCGGTCAGGAAGCGTTCAAGGCTACTGGCGTGGCTCGCATTCATTCCGATGAGATAAGGAGCGTGGTAGGCCATCGTCCTGCCGCAGGCATCCCCGAGGTCCTCCATTCTCTGGGAGTCATTGACGCCCCCACGGGCTACCAAGCTAGCGTTTCATCCCTGTCTGGTCGTGGCTACCCCAAGGGCTACCGCCTCTCCGACACCTACCGTAACCGCCCCCCGGTAATGATCCCCTGTGAGGATCGACGCTTGGCCGAGAGAATCTCCCGTCGTCGCCACGCTAGAACCGAAGAGGTTGTCGGAACGAACCCGACCAAACGCGGGCTCATGGAGAGCCTGAAAGCCCTCAGCTTTGACCGCTCCGCCGAGTCCGCCCTCCAGGCCAGCCTCGCCACGCTTCAAACATGGGAAGCCAAGGCATCATGGCTCCGGTCCTACCACGAACTGCAAGGGCGGTGCCTCTGGCTACGCGAGGACCCCAAAACCGGACGCCTATTCCACAACGTCTCCACCATGCCCAAGGCTCTCAGGAAACACCTCTTGATCGACCACCGGCCCACCGTGGAGATCGACGTGAGCTGCTGCCAACCCTTCCTCATGGCGACCCTCTACCCAGAGAAACGGAAGATGAGCGCAGCCCAGAGGGCGCGGGGGATTTCAACGGGAACGGTGACTGTGTGGATTTCATTTAGTTTGTTCATCGAGGCTGCTTATGGGTGACTAAAAAATAATCCGTCAACATGCTTTTGTTCAGTTACTTACGGTGCGATCGTCTTACGGTTTTGGCGTATTTTTTAATGTTTAGTCAATGACCTGGAATTGGGGCGGCGGGCCGGTGTGAAGGCACCAAGGTCGGGCTTACCTGTGCTAAGTTGAGTAAGGCCCAAAGGAAGGGGCTGCTTATTTCTACCTCTGGTTTTTGCGACTGAAACGCAGGGTGATGACCTAGAGAGTGTAGGTGCTATTTCGGTGCCAGAAATCGACGCATTCGCCGTAAGAACTACTTACGGCAACACGGAGGAGTAAGCGGATGTTTTCTCCTCTGTCAGAGCCGCAAAAACTACCCCTGAAATGCCGTAAGATACGCTTACTGGACTTACTTGGCAGAAGTAAGACGGCCCCGCCCGGATTGTTTCTCCGTATGCCCGCCGGTTTTTTACCGGCGGGTTTTTTTGTGGCTACGAATTGGCCGCGAGCTGGTTGGGTGGTTTACCGGACGTAAAAACCCGGAGGCGTCGCCTTGGGCTTGCTTACGTGGCGTATTGTGTGCTTTGAGCTAGGGCGTTTCCCCGTGGCAGCGCATCCAGCGCGACTGACCGCAGGCGATATCGGCTTGGCCCACCTTAGGTTTTAATATTTGTAACCCAGCTCCATGCTATTCCCCGCAAAGACGAAGGGATTCTACTTTGAACAAAACGAATTCGGGGTGACCTTTGCCCGAACCTCCGCGCCCGGTGGGGCGATGGTGGTCGAGGACATCCGGGAATGCGGCGTGGGCGATGCGCAGGCGTTGGCCGCGATCTGCGCGGACTACCGCCCGAAGAAGGGTGCCTCCGCCTATTTGATGGCGACCTGTGGCGTGAGTCCCGAGACGCGGGTGGTGCGGCGGGCGACCTTGGATCCCAAAAAAGTCCGGGAAGAGGGCTATCTGAATGAGTTGGTTAACTCGCAGTTCCGGATCGACGCCGCGAACTACACGATGGCGCTTTTGAACGCCGGCAACGGTCAGGAATACGATATGGGGCGGGCGTCCCAGAAAGATGTGATCTTCTGCGGGTTGCCGGCGGCGGACATCATCGCCATCCAGGAGGGCCTTCTGGCCGACGGACTTTACCCCGACCGTTTGGAAATCGGCTCCATCGCCGCTTTGGGCGCGGTCATCGATTACACGGGTTTTCATCAGCTTTCGTCCCCGACCCTCGTGCTCGAAATCGGCACCGAGTCCACGCACTCCTACATCGTGTCACCCGATGGTATCGAGGCGTCCCGTCCCATCCAACAAGGCCTCAACGCGATGGTGCCGGTGGTGCAAAAGGAACTCGGCCTCAAGGACGAGGAGTCTGCTCGCAAATTATTTTTATCCAATACGTTCGACTTTACCGGCATGGCCCCGGTCCTCGTGAAGAAGCTGCTCAAGGAGTTGCAGTCTTCCATCGGATTCTACGAGGTGCAGACCGGCCAGTCCATCGGTCAGCTCGTTTGCACGGTCCTGCCGCAAAAGCTTGTCTGGCTCGAGGCGGCGATCGCCGCCCAGCTTGGTGTCGGGGTGTTGAAGCCGGATTTCGCGCCTTGGTTGCAGGCCCGTCAGATAACCTTGGCCGACACCGCGCCGACCGGGGTGTTGACCTCCCGCAGCTTTGCCCTCCTGGGCCTGATGACTCAATTTACCGCTTCCCATGCCGTCGCTTCTTAAAAAGACCGGGGACAAGTCCGCCGCCACTCAGCCGGCCTGGCGCCCCAACTTTCGCAACGTTGAGCATTTGCCCGACACCAAGGCGGTGCGCACGGCCTTTTTTGGCAACGGTCTCGCCGTGCTGGCCGCGGTCGTGCTGCTGGTCTACACGGCGTATAAGCAGTATCACCTGGGCACACTCAACGACAGCTTGGCTCAGGCCGAGCGGATCATCGCCGACAACAAGTCGGCCAGCGACGCGGCGATTGCCAATTTCCGCAAATTTCAGGCGGTCGAAAAAGAGTTCAAGGCCGCCGAAGCCCTGCTCGGTGGCAAGCTGGTGTTTTCCGACTTGGTTTTCCATCTTGGAGCCACTCTGCCCGCCGAGGTCAGTCTCAGTGCCATCGACTACCGCGGAACCGGTGTTAACCTGACCGGCACGGTGAGCGGCACTCCCGAAAAGGCCAGCGGCATGGTGACCGCCTATCTCGAACAACTGCGGAAAGACCCGGTTTTAAAAGCACTCTTCGAAGAAATCGAGCTGACCAACATGAGCCGCAACACCGCCGCCGAGATGATCAACATGGAGTTGGTGCTGAAGTTCCCCGTGCCGAAAAAGCCCGCGCCCAAGAAAAAATAACCACCATCATGAGTCTCACGGGAAAAGATCTGGCCGTTGTGGCCAAAAAACATCCGGTCGGTGTGGGCTGTGCCCTGCTGAGTATCCTATTGCTGGTCGTGCTCTACCTGCGTGCGGGCAAAATCGAGGAAACCCAGACCCGCCTCGATGAAGCCACCGCGATGGCGGATCGCCTCAAGTCGAACATCAATTACTCGGCGCAGTTGACCGGTCAGGTCGACACGCTCACCCAGGCGGTTGAATCCCTGAAGGCCAGCTCGCTGAATCCGGGGGCGTTGGCGCAAAACCTTCGCTATTTCTATCAATTGGAGGCGGACGCCGGAGTCACTCTGATCGATTTGCGTCAGTTGAACCCGGTCTATCCGCCGGCTCCCAAAAACGCGCCCAAGGCCACCTTTGTCAGCCTGCCCTTCAGCGTGGGTGTCCAGGGCGAGTTTGAGAAAGTCATGACCTTCCTTCGCAAACTGGAAAACGGCACTCATCTCGGCCAGATAAACTCGGCGACGCTGCGACCCTCGAATCCGAGGACCAACGTCACCCTCACCATTTCCGTGGAGCTGCTGGCTCAACCCTGAAGACCATGCGATCGTCACTGCATCTCCTCCTTCTCGCCCTGAGCGCACCGTTCGTGACCTCCACAGTCTCGGCCCAACGCGCCGACATTCTGCCGCCCAAGGCGCGCGAAGCCGTGGTCGAGCGTGCCAAGGCCCTGATGAATCGCGACACCGAGGCCGCCGCCCGGCTGCCTGAAAAAGCGATCAACCCTTTTGACCCGGCCAGCGGTCAACCCGTGGTCGAGGAGCCAACCGTGGTCCAGCCGATCGCGCCGGCTCGCATGAGCGACGACCTCCAGCTCAGAAAGCTCGCCGGCACTCTGAACCCCACCGGCACCATCAGCCTGGGGGGCGACGCCTACCTGCTCTTTGGTCAAAAAAAGTTCAAAGTGGGGGAGAGCCTCCCAATTGTCTTTGAAGGTGTCACTTACAACGTATTGGTGACCGACATCCAAAGCACTAGTTTTTCGATTCGCTTCGGTGAAGCCGAGATTGTTCGCCCCATCAAACCAGCAACCAGACCATGAATTGTCGCAAACTACAACGGACGGCCCTGATCGGCCTTTTTATCCCGCTCGCATTGCAGTCCGCGTCATCGCAGACCGCCGAATCCGCCGAGTCGGTGGTGCCTGAGACCCCGGCCGAAACCACCGATGCCCCGGCCGTCGCCGAGGAACCGGTTGCCCCGGACGCTCCCGAAGAGTCGTCGATCATCGTGACCACCACGGAAGCCGAACCCGCCCTGGTCGCCACCCAAACATCCGAGGTCGAGGTGGTCGTCGCCGAAGAGGTGGCTCCCGAAACCGTCAAGCCCAAGGATACCCTCGCCGTTGATTTCCCCGACGAGGACATCCGCAGCATCCTGCGTAACGTCGCCGATCTCTTTGAACTGAACCTGGTGATCCCCGACACCCTGCAGGGGCGCACCTCCATCAAACTGCGCGACGTCACCTGGCGTCAGATCTTTTCGGTCATCCTCCAGCCGATCGGCTACACCTTCGTCGAGGACGGCAACATCATCAAGGTGGTGACCACCGATTCCTTGGCCGCTGAGCCGGTCACCACGGAGGTTTTTATTATCAATTACGCCAAGGCCTCGGAAATCCTTCCGACCATCAACCCCTTGGTAGAACCCTCCAAGGGCGGTCGCGTGCAGGTCGACACCCGCAGCAACGCACTCATCATCACCGAGCGCCCCTCCAAGCTCGTCAGCATCCGCCCGATCATCGACAAACTCGACAAGGCCACCGAGCAGGTGATGATCGAGTCCAAGTTTATCGAGGTGCAGGCGAACCAAGCCAAGGAGCTGGGGCTTGACTGGTCCTTGGCCGCGGGTGCGGTTGGTGATGTCGCCGGCAGCAGCCGTGGCGGCAATCGCAACAACCCCCCGGTCGCGGCCGCGCTTGCGCCGCAACTGGCTCCGTTTACCAACTCGACGGACTATGCCACCTCGGTCCTTTCCAGCGCCCAGTTGGCCGCGACGCTTAACTTCCTCGAAAACAAGGACAACGTTCGCGTGGTCAACAACCCGACCTTGGTTACGCTCAACAACACCGAGGCCGAGATCAATGTCGGCACGGAGTTCCCGATTCCCAGCTACAGCTACAATGCCGAGCGCGGTGCATTCGAAATCAGCGGCTTTGAATACAAGCCGATAGGCGTGCTCCTCAAGGTCACTCCGCAAATCAACAGCCAAGGCTTCGTGCGGCTGACCGTGGAGCCGGAGATCAGTTCGTCAAACACCAGCGTTAACTTCGGCGGTGGTGGCGGCAGCAGCGCTGAAATCCCGATCATCGAGACGCGCAAGACCAAGACCCAGGTTTCGCTTAAGGATGGCCATACGCTGGGCATTGGCGGCTTGATCACCGACACGGTCACCAAGGGGGAAAACAAGCTGCCCTTCTTTGGCGATATTCCCGGCATCGGTCGTCTCTTTCGGTCAGAATCCGACTCCAAGAACCGTCTGAATCTGATGATCTTCATCACTGCCAAAATCGTCAGTGCCGAGACCGCGCCGGTGGAGGAAATCTACGATCCTCGTCAAATCAGTGACGTCGGTCTGAAGCGGAGCGACTTGCCCGGTTTCCGTTCAACGGAATCCGCCCTTGCCCCGGAAATCGTGGTTGCTCCCGAGGGCCCCGCCGCACCCTGAGCATATTCCGGCGACATTAATTCTTGGCATCGACCGCCCGGGGAATCCCCGGGCGGTTTTTTTGGCACTGTCGCCGTCTATCCGTTGGTGGCGTTCGATTCATTGAAATTGCTTTGGCATCCGCTTTCCTAGTCGGCTCTGAGTCTAAAACGACCCCAGCTAAAACTCGTGAGATTAAGGCTTGATTTTCGCCCGCTCAAATTCGACACTCTCAATCCCTCCCGCCAAAACCTCCTGTAGAGCCTAGCTCCTTGAGGTTATCGCCCGGCCTTCATGGCCGGGCGTTTTTTTTCGAGTTTCGTGTCAGGTTTCTATCGCCCGCCTGCTGTCCCACGCGGTCCGGGCTGGCGGGTTTGGATAAATTTACAGAACCGCAGAAAATCTGCTTGCCGTGAAAAGTCGGCCAAGTAGGTTCTCCGTCTTTTTCCACTTTTCACAGACATCTTCACCATGCCGACCATCAACCAACTCGTGCGCAAAGGCCGCCGTCAGATCCGTGCCAAATCCAAGTCGCCGGCTCTGGACTCCAACCCGTTCCGCCGTGGCGTGTGCGTGCAGGTCATGACCCGCACCCCCAAGAAGCCGAACTCCGCCATTCGTAAGGTCGCCAAGGTGCGCCTGACCAACGGCACCGAAGTCATCTCCTATATCCCCGACGAGGGTCACAATCTTCAGGAGCACAGCATTGTGCTCGTTCGTGGTGGCCGCGTGAAGGACCTTCCCGGTGTTCGTTACCACATCGTTCGCGGTGCCCTCGACGCCACCGGCGTCGAGAAGCGTCGTCGCAGCCGTTCCAAGTATGGCGTCAAGCGCCCGAAGGCCGCCAAGAAGTAATCTTTAACCCACCCACTATTCGCCATGTCACGCCGTCACAGAGCCGTTAAGCGCAAGGTTGAGCCGGATATCCGCTACAACAGCCCGCTCGTCGCCCACCTCGTCAATGTCGTCATGCTCGACGGCAAGAAGAACCTTGCCGAGCGCATCGTCTACGGTGCCTTTGAAAAGGTTTCCGAGAAGCTCGAGAAAGGCGATCCGGTCGACCTGCTCATCGGTGCCCTTGAGAACGCTCGTCCGCGTCTCGAGGTGAAGAGCCGTCGTGTCGGTGGCGCCACCTATCAGGTGCCGATCGAGATTTCCTACGAGCGCCAGGAGAGCCTTGCCCTCCGTTGGATCGTCGGCGCCGCCGGCTCCCGCAAGGGCATCACCATGCGCGATGCCCTCGCCGCCGAAATCGTCGACGCTTACAACAACACCGGTGTCGTCGTGAAGAAGAAGGAAGACACCCACAAGATGGCCCAGGCCAACCGCGCTTTCGCCCACCTCCGCTGGTAAGTCCCATGTCTCTCGAAAACAAAGCAGTTCCGATCGTCGTCGACCGCGCCAAAAGTTCGGCCGCCAATTCCAAGGAGCGTCCGTTTCCCTTGGAGTGGACCCGCAATATCGGCATCGCCGCGCACATCGACGCCGGCAAGACGACCACCACCGAACGCATCCTCTTCTATTCGGGCGTCGTCCATAAGATGGGCGAGGTTCACGAGGGATCCGCGGTGACCGACTGGATGGAGCAGGAGCGCGAACGTGGCATCACCATCACCGCCGCCGCCATTTCCTGCGCTTGGAACGCCTCCTGGGGTCCCTGGCAGGGCATCCAGCAGCGTATCAACATCATTGATACTCCCGGACACGTGGACTTTACCGCCGAGGTGGAGCGCTCTATGCGAGTTCTCGACGGCGCTGTTGCCGTGTTCTGCGCCGTCGCCGGCGTGCAGCCCCAGTCCGAGACGGTCTGGCGCCAGGCCAACAAATACAACGTCCCCCGCATCGCGTTCGTCAACAAGATGGACCGCACCGGTGCCGACTTCTTCCGTGCCGTCTCCGAGATGCGCGAGAAGCTGGGCGCCAATGCCCATCCGATTTTCATCCCGATCGGCAAGGAAGAGAACTTCACCGGTCTCATCGATCTCGTTCAAAACGTGGCCTACATGTTCACGACCGACGAGAAGGATCTCGATCTCGTTCCGACCACCCACCCGATCCCGGCCGAATACGCCGCGCAGGCCAAGGAATATCGTGAGAAGCTCATCGAGGCCGCCTCCGATTTCGACGATGTTCTCGCCGAGAAATACCTTGGTGGCGAGGAGATCACCGTTCCTGAGCTGATGCTCGCCATCCGCAAGGCGACCATCTCCATGAAGTTCACCGGCGTCGTTCCCGGCTCCGCCTTCAAAAAGAAGGGTGTGCAACGCCTGCTCGACTGCGTGGTCAACTTCCTGCCTTGCCCGATCGACCTTCCTCCCATCAAGGGCCAGGACAGCGATGGCAACGAGGTCTTCGCGCAGGCCGATGACAACGGCAAGCTCGCCGGTCTCGCGTTCAAGCTCTGGACCGACCCGTTCGTGGGTAAGCTGGTATTCTATCGCATCTACACCGGCAAGGTCCTCAAGGGCCAGCCCCTCTACAATCCGCGCACCCGCCGCAGCGAGCGCGTCTCGCGCCTCGTGTTGATGCGCGCCATGGATCGTGAAGAGGTCGACGTCGCTTACTCTGGCGACATCTGCGCCCTCGTTGGCGTCAAGGAAGTCATCACCGGCGATACCCTTTGCCACGAAGACTACGACATCCGTCTTGAGCCGCCCTCCTTCCCCGAGCCGGTTATCGCGATGTCCATCGAGCCCAATTCCAAGGCCGACCAGGAAAAAATGGGCAACGCCCTCCAGCGTCTTGTCGCCGAGGATCCCACCCTCAAAGTCAAGACCGACGAGGACACCGGCCAGACCATTCTCGCCGGCATGGGCGAACTCCACTTGGAGATCATCATCGACCGCATGAAGCGCGAGTTCAAGGTCGAGGCCACCGTCGGCAAGCCCCAGATCGCCTATCGCGAGACCATCCATGGTTCCGCCCAAGGCGAGGGCAAGTTTGTCCGCCAGACCGGTGGTAAAGGTCAATACGGCCACGTCGTTGTCAGCATCGAGCCCAATGAAAAGGGCAAGGGCATCGAGGTGCTCAACAAGATCGTCGGCGGTGTTATTCCCAAGGAATTCATCAAGCCCGCGACCGACGGCATCATCGAAGGCACCAACAACGGTGTCGTCGCCGGCTACCCGGTGGTCGATGCCAAGATCAGCATCATCGACGGCTCCTTCCACCCGGTCGACTCCTCGGAAATCGCGTTCAAGATGGCCGGCATTTTCGCCTTCAAGGAGGCGATGAAGTCCGCCAGCCCCGCGTTGCTCGAGCCCATCATGGGCGTCGAGGTCACCACCCCGGAAGACTTCCAGGGCGACATCATGGGCGACATCAACCGTCGTCGTGGTCAGATCCAAGGCATGGAAAACAAGAACGGCGCCTGCATCGTCAACGCCCACGTTCCCCTCGAAATGCTGTTCGGCTACGTCACCGACATCCGCTCCCTCTCCAAGGGACGCGCCAGCGCCTCGATCACTCCCTCGCACTTTGAACAGGTTCCCTCGAACCTGCTCGCCAAGATCGTCGAGTCCTCCTCCAAGGCTCCCGCCCGCACTTAAACCACCGTTCTTTTACCGCCATGAAAGGCCAACGCATTCGCATCAGACTCCAGGGCTACGACTATCGCGTGATCGATCAGTCCGCATCCGAGATCGTAGAGACCGCCAAGCGCTCCGGCGCCCGCGTCTCGGGTCCCGTGCCGCTGCCCACCCGCATCGAAAAACTTACCGTCAACCGCTCTCCGCACGTCGACAAGAAGTCCATGGACCAGTTTGAGTCCCGCACTCACAAGCGTCTCATCGACATCATCGAGCCCACCGCGCAGACCGTCGACGAGCTCAAGAAGCTCAACCTCCCTTCCGGCGTCGATATCACCATCAACGTCTGACCAACCCGCCTAGTTTCCATCCATACAGTCTAGCGCCGCTCCGGAGAACTTCCGGAGTCGCTAATGTAGGCCAACGAAACGGATAACCTCCACCTACCACTTAGCCCATGATCTCAACACTCCTAGGGAAAAAAATCGGAATGACCCAGGTCTATGACGCCCAAAACGTCCTAGTCCCGGTCACCGTGGTCGAAGCCGGCCCCTGCCCGGTCGTCCAAGTCAAGACCGTCGAAACCGACGGCTACAACGCCGTTCAGCTCGGCTTCTCGCAGAAGAAGTCCAAGAACGCCTCCAAGGCCGAGAAGAACCACGCCGCCAAGGCCGGTGTTTCCGAGGCTCCCCGCGTCCTCAGCGAGGTTCGTCTCACCGAGGCCACCGAACTCAAGGCCGGTGATATCGTCACCGTCGAAGCCTTCGCCGAAGGCCAGCTCATCGACATCATCGGTGTCACCAAGGGCAAAGGCTTCCAGGGCGTCGTCAAGCGCTACCGCGTCGCCGGTGGTCCCGCCTCGCACGGCTCCATGTTCCATCGCCGCATCGGTTCGATCGGCATGCGTCAGACTCCGGGTCGCGTCTGGAAGAACCAGATCATGCCGGGTCACATGGGCGGCGTCCGCCGCACCGTCCAGAATCTCTCCATTGTGAAGATTCTCGCCGACAAGAACCTCATCCTCGTCAAGGGAGCAATCCCCGGCGCCAACGGTGACGACGTCATCGTGCGCACCGCGATCAAGGGTCAACCCAAGGCTCACGCCTAATTAAAGGAGAACACCCGACATGAAACTCACCGTTTTTAGTTCCGACGGCCAGACCTCGCGCGAACAGGATTTCGCCGGTCTGCCCACCTTCGAAGGCACCAAGGGCGTCCAGGCGCTCAAGGAAGTCATCGTCGCCATCAACGCCAACAAGCGTCTCGGCACCCATTGCACCAAGACCCGCGGCGAAGTCAGCGGCGGTGGCAAGAAGCCCTGGCGCCAAAAGGGCACCGGTCGCGCTCGCGCCGGCTCCACCCGCTCCCCGATCTGGGTCGGCGGTGGCGTCGTCTTCGGCCCCAAGCCCCGCGACTACTCCAAGAAGGTCAACACCAAGGTGAAGGCCCTCGCCTTCAGCCGCGCGCTGTTCGACCGCGCCGTTGCCAACGACATCGTCGGTATCGACGCCTGGGAGATCGCCGAGGCCAAGACCAAGGCCATCAACGCCGTCATTGGTCGCATCGCCCCCACCGGCAAGATCCTCATCGTGGACGACACCTTCTCCAGCGAGGCCGCCCGCGCCGCCCGCAACATCCAGCGCGTCTCCATGCAGGAAGCCAACGAGCTCAACGCCTTGGACCTCGCCCAATACCAGAAGATCATCATGAGCACCAAGGCGCTCGAGAAGGTCATCGCCCGCATCAACGGAGGTAAGAACTAATGAACGCCGCCAAAGTTCTCAAACTCGTCCGCCTGACCGAAAAGTCCAACCAGCTCTCCGCAGAGCTCGGCCAATACACCTTCGAGGTCGCCAAAGACGTCAACAAACACCAGATCGCCCAGGCCGTCGAGCAGACCTTCAAGGTCACCGTCACCCGGGTGAACACCGCCAACTACCTCGGCAAGAGCAAGCGCAGCCGCGTCGGCCGCCCGGGCAGGACCTCCGACTACAAGAAAGCTGTCGTGACCCTCAAGGCCGGTGACAAAATCGAGCTCGTCTGAGCCGCAACATCCTAACCGGAGAACACCCACATGGCTCTCAAGCAATCCCGTCCCCTGACTCCCTCCCAGCGTTTCACCCAGCTGAACCGCGCCGAGGGTCTCTCCACCGAGCGTCCGCAGCGCGGCCTCACCGAGTCCCTCAACAAGACCGGTGGCCGCAACGTCTACGGTCGCATCACCTCCCGCCGTCGTGGCGGTGGCCACAAGCGCCTTTATCGCATCATCGATTTCAAGCGCGCCATCCTCGACATCCCGGCCAAGGTGCAGGCGATCGAATACGATCCCAACCGCAGTGCCAACATCGCCTTGGTGGCCTATGCCAATGGTGAGAAGCGCTACATCATCGCCCCCGAGGGCCTGAATGTTGGCGACAGCATCTTCGCTTCCGACAAGGCCTCGTTGAACGACTACAATGTCGGCAACAGCTTCCCGCTGGCGATCATCCCGCCCTCCACCAAGCTGCACTGCGTCGAGCTCATCCCCGGCCGCGGCGCCCAGCTCGGCCGCACCGCCGGCACCTCCATCGTTCTTGTGAACGTCGAGGACGGCGTGGCCCAGGTGAAGATGCCCTCCGGTGAAGTTCGCCTCCTCAACGCCAAGTGCCGCGCCACCATCGGCGAGGTCGGCAACGGCGACCATCGCAACCAGTCCCTCGGCAAGGCCGGCCGCAACCGCTGGCTCGGCAAACGCCCGCGTCAGCGTGGTGTCACCATGAACCCCGTCGACCACCCCAACGGTGGTGGTCAGGGCAAGTCCAAGGGTGGTGGCGGTCGCCAACACCTCGTGTCCCCCTGGGGCCAGCTCGCCAAGGGTTTCCCGACCCGCCGTCGTTCGAAGACCTCGAACAGCCAGATCCTCGTTCGCCACAACGGTCGCAAGCCGCGCGGCAAGAAGTAACCCTTACCGACCACACCTATGGCACGCTCCATCAAAAAAGGCTTCTACGTCGACTATCACCTTCTCGAGAAGATCGAGAAGGCGGTCGCCTCGCCCACCCGCAAGCCCATCCAAACCTGGTCCCGTCGTTCCACGATCACTCCGGACTTCATCGGCCACACCTTCAACGTGCACAACGGCAAGGCCTTCGTCGCCGTCTACGTCACCGAGAACATGGTCGGCCACAAGCTCGGCGAGTTCGCGCCCACCCGCGTCTTCAAGTCGCACGGTGGCATGACCCGCAAGGACGCCTGATCCCGTTCAACCCTTAGCCGATCCCGCCGATGTTCCGCCGTTCGTTCAACCTGCCCGCTTTGCTGGCCGTCGTCACCCTTCTGGTGTCGCCGGTCCTGCAGGCCATGCCGGTTGTGCGCACGGTGGCCCCGGCCAAGGTCGTCGCGGTGCAAGCCGCCCGCGCCGCGGACCTCGTGGTCCTCGGCGACGGCTTTGCCGCCGGCCTTCGTCAAGGCATGGTCTGCCGCGTCACCCGCGGCGGAGCCGAGATCGGCGACATCCTCCTGGTCGACCTGCGCTCCGGCGCCGCGACCGCACTCATCCTCAATCTGGCCCCCGGCCAGCGTATCCAACCCGGCGATACCGCCGCGGTCAGGACGCGCCAAGTCTGACACGTCACCAAACAACAAAAGGGCAGGGCGCTTTGCGCGCTGCTGTCGCCCCTTTCCGGGGAATCCCTACAACCAACATGGAAGTCCAAGCCCTCACCCGCAACGCGCACATGTCTCCCAAGAAGATGCGCGAAGTGGCCAACACCATCACCGGTCGCAAGGCCGCCGACGCCGTCGATCTGCTCACGCTGATCCCGCGCAAGTCCGCCCGCCTGATCGTCAAGACGCTCAAGAGCGCCATCGCCAACGCCGAGAACAACAACAACGTCTCGGCCGACGCCCTCGTGGTCAAATACGCCATCATCGAGCAAGGTCTCGTCATCAAGCGCTTCAAAGCCGGTGCCCGCGGCACCGCCAAGCCCCGTCGCAAGCGCATGTCCCACATCCGCATCGTCCTCTCCGACGGCACCTCCAACTAATCCACTTACTGACATGGGCCAAAAGACCAATCCGATCGGCTTCCGCCTCGCCGTCCGCCGCAACTGGCTTTCCCGCTGGTATGCCAAGAAAAAAGACTTCGCCACGCTCCTTCACGAGGACCAGATCATTCGTGAGAAGCTCATGGAGAAGCTGAAGCAGGCCTCCGTGCCGCGCATCTTCATCGAGCGCGCCTCCAACCGCGTCCGCGTCAAGATCTACACCGCCCGCCCCGGCATCGTCATCGGGCGCAAGGGCCAGGAGATCGAGAAGATCAAGGAAGAACTCTGCCAGCTCACCGGCAAGGAGATCCTCCTCGACATTCAGGAAGTGAAGAAGCCCGAGATCGAGGCTCAGCTCGTCGCCGAGAACGTCTGCCTCCAGCTCGAGCGCCGCATCGCCTTCCGTCGCGCCATGAAGAAGTCCGTGGAAATCGCCATGAACCTCGGCGCCGAGGGTATTCGTATCCAGTGCTCCGGTCGTCTCGGCGGTTCCGACATCGCCCGTCGCGAATGGCAGCGCAAGGGCCGCGTTCCGCTTCACACTCTGCGTGAAAACATCGACTACGGATTCGCCGAGGCGAACACCGTTTACGGCAAGATCGGCGTCAAGTGCTGGATCTGCAAAAAGGACGAAGCCGGCGTCTGAGCCGTCCGTCCCCCAACCCATAACATTTAAGAGAAATCCATCATGGCTCTCGCTCCCGCTCGCACCAAATACCGCAAAACACAGAAGGGTTCCCGCAAGGGCAACGCCAAGCGTGGCAACACGCTTGCCTTCGGTGAATTCGGCCTCCAGTCCCTCTCCCGCGGCCCGATGACCGGCCGCCAGATCGAAGCCGCTCGTGTGACCATCAACCGTCACCTCAAGCGCAAGGGCAAGGTCTGGATCCGCGTGTTCCCGCACAAGTCCGTCACCACCAAGCCCGCCGAAGTGCGCATGGGCTCTGGCAAAGGTTCGGTCGATCATTACATCGCCCAAATCAAGCCCGGCGCCATCCTGTTCGAGCTTTCCGGCGTTCCCCTCACCATCGCCAAGGAGGCCTTTTGCCTCGCCGATGCCAAACTGCCCTTCCGCTGCCGCTTCATCGTGCGCGAAGGTGCCGCCCAGTAATCGCGGCTCAACACAGGACACCACCCACCATGACTTCCAAGGAAATCCGCGAACTCTCGTCCGCCGAGATCGAAACCAAGCTCCGGTCCGCCCGCGAGCAACTCCTCGGCCTTCGCCTGCGCAAGCAGACCGGCCAGGTCGAAAAGACCCACGAACTCCGCGCGCTCCGCAAGGACATCGCCCGTCTGGAGACCGCCAGCACCGCTCATAGCAAAACCAAGGCCGCCTGAGTCATCTCGCGCCGCAACCCAGACACACCGCAATGTCCACCACCCGCAATTCGCGCAAAACCCTGATCGGCACCGTCAGCAGCCGCTCCGGTGACAAGTCCATCAAGGTCACCGTTCCCTACAAGATCCCGCATCCCCGCTACCAGAAGGTCATCAATCGCAAGACCGTCGTGCACGTTCACGACGAGGCGAACGAAACCAAGGTCGGCGACAAGGTCGAGATCATGGAAACCCGCCCCCTCAGCCGCCTCAAGCGCTGGCGCGTCATCCGCGTCGTCGAGGCCGCCATCACCGCCGATGCCGTCGCCGTCACCGAAAATGACGTCGCCGCCAGCGTTCCCACCAAGAACGCCCAGGCCTAACCGCAACATTTGAAGTAGGTTCTATCATGATCCAACTCCGCTCCATCCTCCAGGTCGCCGACAACACCGGAGCCCGCAAGGTCTCCATGATTCGCAAGGCCGGCCAGCTCACCGACACCGCCGGCGTCGGCGACATCATCACCGTCAACGTCACCGAGAGCGCCACCGGCGCCAGCGTGAAAAAAGGTGAGGTCGCCAAGGCCGTCGTCGTTCGCACCAAGGCCGCTGTCCGTCGCGCCGACGGCAGCTACCTGCGCTTTGACAGCAACGCCGTCGTCATCATCAACGCCGATGGCAATCCCAAGGGCACCCGTATCTTCGGCCCGGTCGCCCGCGAACTGCGTGCGAAAAACTTCATGAAGATCATCTCGCTCGCTCCGGAGGTCCTCTAACATGCAGAAATTCCACGTCAAACGCGGTGACGAAGTCGTCGTCATCGCCGGTTCCCACAAAGGCAAGTCGGGCAAGGTCCTCGAGATCCTTCCCGCCAAGCAGCGCGCCCGTGTCGAGGGCGTCGCCATGATCAAGCGTCACGTCAAGAAGTCGCAGGAAAACCCCAACGGCGCCATCGTCGAGCGCGAGGGTTCCGTGCACCTCTCCAACCTGATGCTCAAGGCCAGCCACGATTCCTCCAAGAAGCGTGTCGCTCAGAGCGCCTGATCGCACGATCGTTCAAAATCCTTCTTGCAAAGGATGAGGTTACTTCGTGTAACCTCATCCTTTTTCCGTCTCCAAACACCACACTCAAATACCGCCGGGTCGGTAATCCGTCGGTCTACATCCAATGAGCAAACAAATTCCCTTCCTTCAGCAGGCCTATCAAGAGCAGGTCGCACCGGCCCTCATGAAGAGCCGTGGCTACAGCAACAAGCACGAGATCCCGAAGCTTGTTAAAATCACCCTGAACACCGGCATCGATTCCGAAGCCGACAAGAACCAGATCGCCGACATCCAGCGCGATCTCTCGGCCATCGCCGGCCAGAAGGCCGTGCTTTCCAAGTCGAAGAAAGCCATCTCCAACTTCAAGCTCCGTCAGGGCCAGGTGGTCGGCTCCTTCGTCACCCTCCGTGGCGAGGCCATGTGGAACTTCCTTTACCGCCTGCTGGCGGTCGCCCTGCCGACCATCCGCGACTTCCGCGGCGTTCCCGTCCGTCTCGACGGTCAGGGCAACTACACCCTTGGCGTCTCCGACTTCACCATCTTCCCCGAAATCGTGGTTGAGAACGTGAAAAAATCCATGGGTCTCGACATCACCATCGTCACCACCGCCAAGACGGACGACGAGGGTCGTGAACTCCTCCAAAACCTCGGTATGCCCTTCCGCCGCTCCGAGGTCGCCAAGACCAACGCCGCCTAAACCAACTTCCCGCCATGCCGAAGACCTCTGCCATTCATCGCAACCTCAAGCGCCAGGTGCTCACCGCCAAGCACGCCGCCAAGCGCGCCGAGCTGAAGGCCCTCCTGCTCAATCCCGAGATCTCCGACGAGGAGTTCTACTCCGCGCAGAAGAAGCTCCAGAAGCTGCCCCGCAACTCCTCCGCGGTCCGCATCAAGAACCGCTGCTCGCTCAGCGGCCGCCCGCGCGCCTTCATCCGCAAGTATGGGGTTTCCCGCATCACCTTCCGCGAACTGGCCCTCGCCGGCAAGATCCCCGGCGTCACCAAGTCCTCCTGGTAATCCTTTCTGCCGACGGGAGTCTGCGCCGCGAGGCGCTACGGATATGACCCGTCCGGCATCCTAAACACCAACATCCACCACAATGACCGATCCCGTCAGCGACTTCCTGACCCGCCTGCGCAATGCGTCCAAGGCTGGTCTGGCCCAGTGCGTCTCGCCGCACTCCAAACTCAAGGAGAGCATCGCCTCCATCCTCAAGACCGAAGGGTTTATCCGCGACTATGCCGACGGCACCGACGCCCAGGGTCACAAGACCCTCGTCGTGACCATGAAGTATGCCGGCAGCACCCCCGCGATCACCAATCTCAGCCGCGTCTCAACCCCCGGTCGTCGCCTTTATTTCCGTTACACGGACATCCCGCGCGTCCTCAACGGCCTCGGCATCAGCATCGTCTCGACCTCCAAGGGTCTGATGAAGGACGCTGACTGCCGCCGCAACAAGGTCGGTGGCGAACTCGTCTGCAACGTCTGGTAACCCAGGAGACCCACCACCATGTCACGCGTAGGTAAAGTTCCCGTTCAAATTCCCGAGAAGGTCAAAGTCTCCATCCAAGGCACCACGGTTTCCGCCGAGGGTCCCAAGGGTAAGCTCACCAAGACCTTCGAGCCCGTCGTTTCCATCGAGCAGGTCGACAAGACCATCGTCGTCAAGCCCGCCCAAGACACCCGTTTCGCCCGCGCCATGTATGGCACCGTGCGTTCGGTCATCAACGGCATGATCAAGGGCGTTGACACCGGCTTCTCCAAGGATCTCGAGATCCAGGGCGTCGGTTTCAAGGCCAACCTCAAGGGCAAGGTCCTCGACCTCGCCCTCGGCTACTCGCATCCGATCAACTACACGATCCCCGAGGGCATCACCGTCACCGTCACCGATCAGACCAAGGTCAAAGTCGCCGGTCCCGACAAGCAGCTCGTCGGTCAGGTCACCGCTTCCATCCGCTCCTTCTACCCGCCGGAGCCCTACAAGGGCAAGGGCGTGCGTATCGTGGGCGAGCGCGTCCGTCGCAAGGAAGGCAAGACCGTCGCCTAACCCCATCCCGTTCCAACCCTTATTTTCAAAGGCCGCCTAGCCATGAACACCATTACCAAAGCCAACCTCCTGCAGAAACGCCGCTGGCGCATCCGCAAGAAGGTCAACGGCACCGCCCTCCGTCCCCGCCTCTGCGTGCGCTTCACCAGCAAGCACATCTACGCCCAGGCCGTGAACGACGAGGCCGGCACCACGCTGGTCTTCCTTTCCAGCCTCGACCCCGAGCTCCGCAAGCAGAAGCTCGCCGCCAACATCGCCAGCGCCAAAAGCCTCGGCGCCGCCTTCGCCGCCAAGGCCAAGGCCGCCGGTCTCGAGTCGGTCGTCTTCGACCGCTCGGGCGCTCCCTACGAGGGCAAAGTCAAGACCTTCGCCGACGCCGCCCGTGAAGGCGGTCTTCAATTCTAACAGCCCATGAGCACTAATTACCAAGGCGGCGGTCAGCGCCGTGAGAACCGTCGTGACAACCGTCGCGACAACGCCCCCACCGAAGACGGTCCCCAGATGGTTGAGAAGATTGTCTTCATCAACCGCTGCGCGAAGGTCGTCAAAGGCGGTCGTCGTTTCAGCTTCTCTGCTCTCGCCGTTGTCGGCGATCAGAAGGGCAACGTCGGCGTCGGCTACGGCAAGGCCAATGAGGTCCCCGAGGCCATCCGCAAGAGCACCGAGCACGCCAAGAAGCGCCTGACCAACATCAAGCTCCGCGGCGACACCATCCCCCACGAGGTGCTCGGCGAGTTCGACGGTGGCAAGGTCCTCCTCAAACCCGCCTCGACCGGCACCGGCCTGATCGCCGGCGGCGGCGTCCGCGCGGTCCTGGAGGCTGCCGGCGTGAAGAATGTTCTGACCAAGTCCATGGGCTCGCAGAACCACAACGCCATCGTCAACGCCACCCTGGCCGGCCTCAAGAAGCTACGCCTCGCCGAGGATTACGCCGCCGTCCGCGCGTCCTGATCCCCGTCCATTGTCTTAAATCCGAGTCCCATCCCGCCACGGCGGGGTGGGGCGCCCCTTTCATCAGGAATCCATCATGAAACTTCACGAACTCACCAACACCCCCGGCGCAGTGCATCGCAAGAAGCGCGTCGGCAACGGCCGTGGCAACGGCCACGGCAAGACCTCCGGTCGCGGCGGCAAGGGCCAGACCGCCCGCTCCGGCGGCAGCATCCGCCCCGGCTTCGAAGGCGGCCAGATGCCCCTCTACCGCAAGCTCCCGCATCGCGGCTTCAACCAGGCCAACTTCCGCACCGAGATCGCCATTCTTAACGTCGGTGACCTCGCCCGCCTTGCGGATGGTGTCTCCGAGATCGACGCCGCCGGCCTCGCCGCCGCCGGCTTGATCCGCTCGGGCGAGACCAGCGTCAAGATCCTCGGGAACGGTGAACTCGGCCGCGCCATCAAGGTGACCGCCGCCAAGTTCTCCGAATCCGCCAAGGCCAAGATCGAACAAGCCGGTGGCCAAGCCATCGTTGCCTGATTGTTTCGTTTCCGCGCCCGCAGGCGCATCTCTTCGACTTGTGATCAGGGCGGGTTGATGCCAAACGGCACTCCCGCCCCTTTCTATTTTCACTCAGGTTCTCCCACACCGTGCTCTCCGCATTCACCAATTCGCTGAAAATCCCCGAGCTGCGCTCGCGCATTTTCTACACCCTGGCCCTCCTGTTCGTCGCCCGCGTCGGCGCGCACATCCCGCTGCCCGGTCTAGATCCGCAGCCGTTGCAGGACTTTTTCGCCCAGCAGGCCGGCAGCGCCGGTGGCGCGCTGGTCGGTCTCTACAACATGTTCACCGGCGGCGCGCTGGTGAAGGGGGCGGTTTTCGCTCTGGGCATCATGCCCTACATCAGCGCCTCGATCATTTTCCAGCTGATGACCGCGGTCGTGCCCGCGCTCAGCCGGCTCCAGCAGGAGGGTGATGTCGGTCGCCAGAAGCTGACCCAATACACCCGCTACGCCACGGTCATCATCTGTTTGATTCAAGGCACGCTGCTCATTCTCGCTTTGGAAAATCCGGCCCGGCTCTTCCAAGGCTACGATGTCGCCCAATACGGCGAGATCGTGATCGTCAGCAAGACGATGTTCCTCATCACCTCGGTCATCTTCATGACCGCCGGCACCATGGTGCTCATGTGGATGGGCGAGCAGATCACCGCCCGCGGCATCGGCAACGGCGTTTCGTTGCTCATCACCATCGGTATTTTGCAGGACATTCCCGGCGCGGCCGGCGCGCTCTGGCGTTTGGTCACCCCCGCCGCCGGCGTCGAGGGCATCAAGGCCCCCGAGCTGATCATCATGCTGCTACTCTTTGTGCTCGTGACCATGGGCATCATCATGGTCGTGCAGGGGCAGCGTCGCATCCCGGTGCAATACGCCAAGCGCGTCGTCGGTAACAAGGTCATGGGCGGCCAGAACTCCTTCCTGCCGCTCAAGGTCAACTACTCGGGCGTCATGCCCGTGATTTTTGCCAGCGCCATCCTGCTCTTCCCGCAGCAGATCCTTTCGCAGCTCGGCGCCGCCATGCAGTGGGATTTTCTGGTGGAGTTCGCCAACAACCTGCTGCGCGGCCACTGGGTTTACTACGCCGGCTACGCCACCCTCATTCTGTTTTTCAGCTATTTTTGGGTGTCGGTCATGTTCAAGCCGATCCAGATAGCCGACGATCTCAAGAAATACGGCGGCTACATACCCGGCGTGCGTCCGGGCGCGCCCACCGCGCAGTTCCTCGATTTCGTGATGACTCGCCTGACCCTCGCCGGCGCGCTCTTCCTCACCATCATCGCCGTCATGCCCGACGTGCTGCTCTTCGAACTCAACGTGCCCCAGCGCATCGCGATCTTCTTCGGCGGCACCGGTATGCTCATCACGGTCGGCGTCGTCCTCGACACCATGAAGCAGATCGAGACCTTCCTGTTGCAGCGTCACTACGACGGCTTCCTTAAAAAAGGACGCATCCGCGCCCGCAGTGGTAACGCCGCCGCCGCCGTCGGCGATGCCGCCGACATGAAGACCGTGGGCAAGCTCTGGCTCGCACTCGGCACACTATTCGCCATCGGCATGGCCGCTTGGCTGACCAAAATCATCCAAGGTGGTTAAAAAGCCGCTTTACAAGGAGCAGGGTGTCTGTATCACCGAACTTTCCTCTGACTGAAGCCACGGCCCGGTCAAAGCTGCTGCTCCTCGATGATCCGGCCCTAATGCCGGGAAGTCTGATGGTCCAACTCCGTTCTTTGAATATTGAGCACGTCTCTTCCGCCGAACTGATCGCGCGGGAGATTTCGCGTCAAACCCCGGCCGGCGCAGCCGTCGCCCGGGCACATCGGCAGGGCTTGCCCCTGCCGGTAGAACCGCTGCTGGCGATCATTCGCCGCTGGTTCATGACGCGCAAACCTGATGCGGGATTCGCCCTCACCGGCTTCCCGGCTACGTTGCTCCAAGCCCAAGTGTTCGACGACTGGCTCGAGACTCGTGACGAGTCGCTCGACGCCGTCCTTGCGATGACCGACGTAAACACCGGTCACGTCCACGAACACTATCGCACCCTTGGCCTGCTGCAGGCCGCCGATCTCTCCCAACTGTCATGATACCCATCAAAAACAGCGAAGGCATCCGGCGGATGCGTGAGGCCTGTGCGGTGGCCGCCACCGTGCTCGACCAGCTGAAAACGCAGGTCCGC
>JBDRJH010000424.1:0-7893 GCA_043815125.1 Verrucomicrobiota bacterium | reverse complement strand
GCTGCTGCTGGCCGCGGGCGGCGGCTGGTTGTTGCTCAAGCGCCGCGGTGCGCCGCTGCGCCGGTTGGCGACCGGCCGAAGGTTGATCGACATCGAGGAAACCCGCTCGGTCGGTGGACGCCAGTATCTGGTCGTCGCGCGCTGCGAGGGGCGACGCCTGCTGCTCGGCGTCACCGCTGGACGGATACAATTGCTCAGTCCGCTCGACGACGCGGTGGATGCGGACGACGGCGCGACCATCGACACCGGCGGGGAGCGGTCGCCCGACGCGTCATGACGACGATGACCCGATTTTTAACGGCGTGGTGCCTGCTGCCGTTGTGGCTGCTGGCCGGCGCGGCGGGGTTGTCCGCGCAGACGGCCGGCGCCGACACGGCGGGCGTCACCTTTGACCTGCCGGCGCCCGCCGCCGGCGAGACGGGCGCGGACACGCCGACCGCGGTCCCGGCGGCGTCGACGCCGCTGCGGCTCAACATCGGGCTGGAGGGCTCGGGCGAGGCGGGCGACGTGAGCGTGGGCATCCAGCTGGTGGTGGTGATGACGTTGCTCACGGTGGCGCCGTCGCTGGTGATCATGATGACGAGTTTCACGCGCATCGTGATCGTGCTGGGCTTCGTGCGCACGGCGATCGGCGTGCCCTCGGCGCCGTCCAACCAGATCATCGTGGGGCTGTCGTTGTTTTTGACGTTTTTCCTGATGGGGCCGGTCTTCAACCGGGTGAACTCGGAGGCGGTGCAGCCGTATTTGCAGAAGCAGATCACGTCGGGCGAGGCGCTCGACCGTGCGACGGTCCCGGTGAAGGAGTTCATGTTGAAGCAGACGCGCACGCGCGACCTGGAGTTTTTCCTGGAGCTGGGCGGCTTTCCGCCGACGCGCATCGCGGACCTGCCGTTGCGGGTGGTGGTGCCGGCCTTCGTGGTGAGCGAGTTGCAGACGGCGTTTCAGATGGGGTTCCTGTTGTTCCTGCCGTTCCTGGTGATCGATTTTCTGGTGTCCTCGGTGTTGATGTCGCTCGGCATGATGATGATGCCGCCGTCGATCGTGTCGCTGCCGTTCAAACTGCTGCTGTTCGTGCTGGTGGACGGCTGGCACCTGGTGGTGAAGAGCCTGGTGGAGAGTTTTCAACTGTAGCGCCGGGGCGCGCCGTTTCCCGTCATGAACCCCGAGATCGCGATCGATATCTTCAAGCAGGTGGTGATGTTCGCCCTCTACATGGTGTCGCCGTTTCTGGCCATCACGCTGGTGGTGGGCCTGATCACGAGCCTGATCCAGTCGGTGACGAGCATCCAGGAGCAGACGTTGACCTTCGCGCCGAAGATCGTGGCGGCGGCCGGGTTGTTGATGCTCGCGGGGCCGTGGTTGCTGCGGTCGCTCACGGAGTTCGCGGTGGAGATGATCACGCGCATCGCGGGGCTCGGGGGGACTTAAGCCATGCCGGTGGAGCTGCTTTTTGGCTGGTTGATGGTGTTCATGCGGGCGCTGGGGCTGATCCTGCTGTTTCCGGCGTTGGCGGGGCGGCCGTTGCCGCCGACCTTGCGCGCGGCGCTGGCGGTGTGCCTGGCGACGTTGCTCTACACGCTGGTGCCGCTGGCGGAGGCGTGGCCGCGCTGGTGGGGCGATCTGGTGTTGATGGCCGCGGGCGAGGTGGTGCTGGGGCTGTTGATGGGCTGGGTGGGCCGGCTGCTGTTCGCCGCGGTGGAGATGGCGGGCCGGGTGATCTCCAACGAGATCGGCCTGAACGCGATCCCGGGCGTGGACGCGCCGCAGCCCGGCCAGGAGCCGGTGGCGACGCTGCTGGTGACGTTCGCGGGAGTGATGTTTTTCACGGCGGGCGCGCACCTCGGTGCGCTGGCGGCGTTCGCGCGGAGCTTCGACTTCGCGGCGGCGGGCGCGCCGGCCTTCGGTCCCGGCGCGGCGGAGAGCGTGGTGCGGGGCTCGGCGCGGGTGATCGAGCTGGGCGTGCGCATCGCCGCGCCGTTCATCGCGCTGAACTTTTTGGTGACGCTGGCCTTTGCGGTGTTGGGCCGGGCGGTGCCGCGCATGCAGGTGTTTATCCTGAGCTACTCGCTGCGTTCGTTGACGGGCTTCGGCTTGCTGGCGGGGTCGGCGGGGTTGCTGGCGCGCTACCTGTGGCCGGAGTTCCAGGCACTGCCGGTGCGCCTGCTCGAGTTGCTGCCGGCGGCGGGGGCGTGAGGGCGGCAGATTTTTCCGACCGGCCGGCGCGGCCGGCGCCGGGGGAGTCTGGGGCGGGGTTTGAATAAGTTTTAAGCGTTTACAACCAGGTTCTTGTGAAAGGTTTGACACTGCTGGCATCGCTCCTGCGTTAAGGTCCGGCCCCACTCATGGCCGACACCGACAAAGACTCAAAAACCGAGCTGCCGACCGACAAGAAGCTCAACGACGCCTTCGACGAGGGTCGCTTCGCCAAGTCGCAGGAGCTGCAGGTGGTCGCGGGGTTGGCGGCAGGCTTCGGGGTGTTCGGCTTTTTCCTGTCCTCGGCCACGCGCGACATCACCTCGCTGGCGGGTGGCATCTGGAGCGACCTGGCGGGCCGCCCCCTGCGGGCCGACGTGGTGCCGGTGCAAATCACCGAGGCGGCCAAGGTCTGCGCGGGGGTGTTGCTGCCGGTCATCGTCGCGGTGGTGATCGCGGCGGTGCTCATGGGCGGGTTCCAGAGCGGCTTTCGCATGTCGCCGAAGGCCGTCGGCTTCAAGCCCGAGCGGCTCGACGTGGTGGCCGGCTTCAAACGCGTCTTCGACAAGGGCGCGCTGGTCCGCTCCGGCATCGACGTGCTCAAGCTCGTCACCATCGCCCTCGTGCTGTGGATCGGCACGCGCACGCTCGTCAACGATCCTATCTTCATCAGCCCGGTCGAGGCCGGCTACCTCGGCGACTTCATCCGGCGTGCCACCATGGCCTTTCTTTCCAAGGTCATCCTCGGCCTCGGCATCGTGGCGGCCGTCAGCTACTCCTACGAAAAGTTCAAGACGCAGCGCGACCTCATGATGAGCCGCCAGGAGATCAAGGATGAACACAAGCAGGCCGAGGGCGACGTGCAGGCCAAGGCCGCCATGCGCCGCATGGCCCGCCGCCTCATGCAAAAGCAGATGCTCGCCGCCGTGCCCACCGCCGACGTCATCGTCACCAACCCCACCCACTACGCCGTCGCCCTCAAATATGAGCGCGGTCGCGACCAGGCCCCCGTGCTGCTGGCCAAGGGCGAGAACCAGTTCGCCCGCCGCATCAAGGCCCTCGGCGCGCAGCACCAGGTCCCCACCGTCGAGAACGTGCCCGTCGCCCGCATGCTCTACGCGCTTGGCAAGGTCGGCGACGCCATCCCCGCCGACCTCTACCAGGCCGTCGCCGGCATCCTCGCCCTGGTCTACCGCACCCACCGCCTCTACTTCCACGAACTCAAGATGCGCCGCGCCGTTGCCGAGGCCACCGCCCGCCGGGCGGGCTGATCGTATCCTGTTAATCACGACAATAACCCCGCCGCCACCGGCCCGCCCCTTCCCACATGACCGCCGCCCCTTCCATACTGCTCAAGCGCGCCGATCTGATCTTCACCGGCGCGCTCTTCGCCGTCGTGCTCATGCTCATCGTGCCGGTGCCCGCCATCATGCTCGACATGATGCTCGCCCTGCAGATCGGCCTCTCCCTGCTCGTGCTGCTGGTCGTCGTCTACGTGAAGGACCCCGCCGAGTTCTCCGGCTTCCCCACGCTGCTGCTCGGGCTCACGCTCTACCGGCTCGCGCTCAACATCTGCTCCACCCGCCTCATCCTCACCGAGGGCCA
Organism: Verrucomicrobiota bacterium; assembly: GCA_043815125.1. GTDB lineage: Bacteria > Verrucomicrobiota > Verrucomicrobiia > Opitutales > Opitutaceae > JAUWBF01. Next base: position 4,095 of record JBDRJH010000424.1, on the reverse strand, counting down.
CGCCGGCAACATCATCGATTCGTTCGGCCGCTTCGTCATCCAGGGCAACTACGTCGTCGGCTTCGTGGTGTTCCTCATCCTCATCGTCATCAACTTCGTCGTCATCACCAAGGGCGCCGGCCGCATCGCCGAGGTCAGCGCCCGCTTCACCCTCGACGCCATGCCCGGCAAGCAGATGGCCATCGACGCCGAACTCAACGCCGGCATCATCGACGAACAGACCGCCACCACCCGCCGCCTCAAGATCCAAAAGGAGGCCGACTTCTACGGCTCCATGGACGGCGCGTCCAAGTTCGTCCGCGGCGACGCCATCGCCGGCATCCTCATCACCGTGGTCAACATCGTCGGCGGCTTCGCCATCGGCGCGCTCCAGATGGGCATGTCGCTTGGCGAATCCGCCGCCAAGTTCACCCTGCTCTCCATCGGCGACGGCCTCGTCTCGCAGATCCCCGCGCTTATCATCTCCGTGGGCGCCGCGCTGCTCGTCACCCGCGCCTCCGGCACCGGCGACCTCGGCGAGCAGATCGGCGGCCAGCTCCTGCGCTACCCCCGCGCGCTCAAGACCGCCGCCGGCATGCTCGGCGTGTTCGGCCTCATGCCCGGCATGCCCCTGCTGCCCTTCGCCGCGCTCGGCGGCGCCCTCTACTACGTCGCCCGCCTCATGCCCCGGCCCGAGGACGCCGCCGACGAAGCGAACCCCGCCCGGGGCAAGTCCGCCGCCGACCCCGCCGCCGGCAAGCCCGGCGCCGCGCCCGACGCCGCCGCCGGAGCCCGCGGCGGAGCCACCGAGGACTTCCGCAAGCTCATCGACCTCGACGTCTTCGCCATCGAGATCGGCTACGGCCTGCTCCCGCTCGCCGACGCCCGCCAGGGCGGCGACCTGCTCTCCCGCGTCACCGGCGTGCGCAAGAGCATCGCCCGCGCCCAGGGCGTGCTCGTGCCGCCCGTCTCCGTGCGCGACAACCTCGAACTAGAGTCCAACGAATATCGCTTCCTCCTGCGCGGCAAACCCGTCGGCCGCGGCCAGGTCCTGCCCGGCCGCTTCATGGCCATGAACGTCACCGGCAGCAAGGTCCAGCTGCGCGGCGTGCCCGCCCGCGAGCCCGTCTTCAACCTCGACGCCGTCTGGATCGAAGACGGCGAACGCAAGACCGCCGAGCTCAACGGCTACACCGTCGTCGACCCCGCCTCCGTCATGATCACCCACCTCTCCGAGTCGCTCAAGGGTGTCGTTCACCTCCTCCTCGGCCGCCAGGAGGTCCAGAACATGGTCGACCACCTCAAGGAGAAAAACCCCGCGCTTGTCAGCGAACTCCTGCCCGACCTCGTCAACATCGGCATCATCCAACGCGTCCTGCAAAACCTCCTGCGCGAAGGCGTCTCCGTCATCAACCTCCCGCTCATCCTCGAGTGCATCGGCGACTTCGCCGCGCTCACCAAGAACCCCGACGACCTCGGCGAACTCGTGCGCCGCCGCCTCGGCCTCTACTTTGTGCCCGAGCTCGAGACCCGTCCCGGCGTGCTCCGGGCCGCCACGCTCGACCCGCGTTTCGAGCAACTCCTCGCCACCAAGGTCCACCGCTCGCCCGGCGAGGTCGGCCTCGCCCTCGACCCCGTCAGCGGCCGCCACCTCCTGCAGGAACTCAACCGCCTCGCCGCCGAGTTCTCCCAAGCCGGCCTCAACCCCGTGCTCGTCACCGGCACCGAGATCCGCCTCCCGCTCAAGCGCTTCCTCGAACCCTCCTTCCCCCGCCTCGCCGTGCTCTCTTACCAGGAACTGCCCAACACCACCGAGATCGAGAACGCCGGCATCATCGCCCTCCCGGTCGCCGCGCCGCCCACCATGCCCGCCCCCCGCGCCGAGGTCGCCGCCGCCCTCGCACGCTGATTTCTGTAGCTTAGCCGCGAGCGCCAGCGAGTGTATCAATCGCGCGCTGGCGCTCGCGGCCATGCCCTTGATTAAACCGCTCTGGCACGCGACGGGAGACGACTGGCCAAGCCGCTACCGGCGGTCGTTTTTACACTTTCGGCGGGGGGCGATGGGTGGCAGGGTGGTGCTCCATGTCCGCGCCCTTGCTCTACGAATCCCACTGCCACACGCCCCTCTGCAAACACGCCGTCGGTCTGCCCGACGAGTATGCGGCGCGCGCCGGGATGCGCGGACTCAAGGGCATCATCTTCACCTGCCACTGCCCGCTGCCCGGCGGCTTCGCCGCCGACGTGCGCATGGCCCCCGCGGAATTCGAGATTTATGTCGCCATGATCGCCGCCACCCGCGCCCGCTTCGAGGGCCGCGTCGACGTGCGCCTCGGCCTGGAGAGCGACTACTACCCCGGCGTCGAGCCCTGGCTGGCGGAACTGCACGCCCGCCAACCGCTCAACCACGTGCTCGGTTCCGTGCATTACCAGATGCAGGACTACCGCCGGCGCTTCCAAACCGGCGACGCCTTCGCCTACCAACAACTCTACTTCGAACACCTCGCGCAGTCCGCCGAGACCGGCCTCTACGACACCCTCGCGCACCCCGACCTCATTAAAAACGAGTCGCCGCGGGACTGGGACTTTGAGCGCATCCGCCCCGACATCGAGCGCGCTCTCGACCGCATCGCCGCCACCGGCGTCGCCATGGAGCTCAACACCAGCGGCCTGCTCAAAAGCCTGCCCGAGATGAATCCGTCCCGCGACATGCTCGCGCTGATGAAGGCCCGCGACATCCCCGTCGTCATCGGCGCCGATGCCCACCGCCCCGACCGTGTCGGCGACCGCTACGTCGAGGCCCTCAACACGCTCGCCGACATCGGCTACACCGACGTCAGCTACTTCCTCGACCGCCAACGCCAGACCGTGTCCATCGCCGCCGCCCTCGCGTCGCTGCATCCGGACCCGCACTGACTTTTTGGCCACGAAAAGGCACAAAAAATGACAGACGTTCGTCCGGGTTTGCTGCGTTGACCGTGCCGCGCCTATAGGCGCATCGAATCGCACGATTTATCGGCCTCGATGGCACCCGGCTTTTTTGGGCCTCTTTGTGGCAATCAACTCCGCAGCGCCGCCACCACCGCACGCAAACGTGCCCGCAGCGGCTCGCCGCGCGCGCTGAACTCGCGCTGACGGCGCTCATACTCGGCCCGGCCCTCGGGCGTCTCGATCTTCACCGGTTCAAAGCCCAGCGCGCGGATATCGTAGGGACTCGCCCGCATGTCCATCTCGCGGATGTCGCGCGCCAGCTCGAAGCAGTCCGCCAGCAACTCGCCCGGCGTGAACGGCGCCAGTTTGAACGCCCACTTATACAAATCCATGTTCGCATGCAGGCAGCCGCGCTGCTCCAGCGCCGCCATCGACTGGCGCGTGGGCTGGTGCTTGTTGAGCGGCCGCGCCGGCGCGGTGAAAAACCGGAACGCGTCGAAATGCGTGCAGCACACCGGTTGCGCCTCGACGATCCTTGCCAGCTCCTCCGGCGGGAAACGCAGCGGCCACGCGTTGTGCCGCACCTCGTCGTTGGTTTGTCGATACACCATCGCCCACTCGTGCAACCCGAAGCAGCCGAAGAACGCCGGCCGCGTCGTCATCGCCGCGAGCAGGCCGTCGAGCCAACCCAAAAACTCGCGACGCTTTTCCGGAAACGCCGTCGCGTCCGCCACCACCGCGAACCCGCCGTCGGTCGCGGTCGTCTCGCGATACTCCGGCCAGCGCAAAAACGCCCGCGCGTCCTCGCCGCAAAGCACCACGCCCGGCCCCGGATGCCACTGGCGCAACCACGCCGGACGAAACGCATAGTAGCTGAACAAAAAATCGTAGACCGGATGTTTTTCCCCGCGGGCCGCGCGTGCCTGTTGCGGATCAGTCCACGTGCGCACGCGCCGCTCATGCGCGGCCGCCCGCGCCTGCCAGTCGGCGGACGCGAGGACGGTCTCGGAGGAGGTGGTCGCGGTGGAGCTCACGCCGAACCGTATGGCCCGGGTGAAGAGGTGAGCCAAGGATGAAGGAGGGCGGGCATTCTTGCCCGTCCCCATCGAGGATCGCCTCCGGGTGTAGGGGCTTCGCTCGCGAAGCCCGTGCGACGTTCACACGTGCAACCCCGCGCGGGTGATCAAC
>JBDRJH010000423.1:0-9161 GCA_043815125.1 Verrucomicrobiota bacterium | reverse complement strand
TCGGTTTACGACGGTGGTTTTTTCAGCCCCAGCGGCGAACCGCGCGACGATCCGCAGGTCCGCGGCTACTTCATGTTCAAGCTCGGCGAGAGCGGCAACTTTGTCGATCCGTCCACCACCTACAAACAGTCCCTTCGCGAGCTCTCGCCGGTGCGCAGCTACCCCTACTACGCGCTCGCCAATATCCGCGCGCCGATGATCGCGCGCACCGAGTGGCAGCGCGGCGTGGCCTCGCCGACGATTTACGGGTCGGTGATCTACACCCAGACGTTTGCCAAAAGCGCCAACAACGTGAGCTTCCGGAATTGGTTCCGCTTCGGTGAGAGCGACCCGTTCCTCGCCGCCGAAGTCGAGTGGCAGGGTGTGCTCAAGGAGGGCAGTCTCAGTTCCAGCTCGGCCTCGTTGCCGCAGGCGCGCATGAGCTGGCCGATGGCGGACGTCCCGCGCGAACCCGACGGTCCCGTCTCGGGACTCGTATCAATCGGTCAACTACAGCACTTCAACGCCGGCGGCTACAACGACGGCCAGATATTGCCGCCCGCCAGTTCGCCTTTATCGGCCCGACCGCTGTCCAACTTCCTCTGGCGCGCCCGTCACGTGGGCAACCCCAACCCCATCGGCAACTCACGCGTCAACGCCTACGTGCGCCGCGACCTCGTGCGCACCCGCTGGCCGGCCACCGGCACGCGCGAGCCCTACTACGACCAAAGCTACCTGCTTAACCGCGCGCTCTTCGACGGTTACTTTTTTTCCACCTACCCGCAGGATCCGGCCCGTTCGTTCGATCTGAATACCGACCGTCTTGCGAACTCGTCTTTGGTGCCGTTTCGCGACGATGTCGCCGCGAATGACACGGCGGCGTTTCGCGGCGAGGATGCCACCTTCGACGCCGACAACGTTTTCCTGCCCGCCCGCAATCTGATCCAACGCGGCGGATTCAACGTCAACTCCACCTCGGTCGCCGCCTGGCGCGCGCTGCTCGGCTCGCTCGCCGGCACGCTGCTCAACGGCGAGACCGGCCTGACCGGCCCCTTCACCCGTTCGGTGAACCAGCCCGGCGGCTCGGCCGGCGCGGGCGACGGCATCTCGGAAAACGCCTGGACCGGCTTCCGCAACCTCACCTCCGCGCAACTCGACGACCTCGCCGTCGAGATCGTCGAGCAGATCAAACGCCGCGGTCCGGCCCTGGGCCTGGCCGATTTCATCAATCGCAAACTGGTCGCCGACACCGCCACCGACGCCGACCTCGGTCTCAGCGGACCGCTCCAGGCCGCCATCGACGCCGCGGGCATCAACGACTCCGTCGCCGACCAGATCCAGAACTGGGACGACAACCCCGTAGACATCAGCGCCACCGAGTCCAACCACGCCGTTTTTCCTTATCCCGAGCAGGTCCCTTCGCATCCGCTGGACGGCATCGCCGGCTGGTTCTCGCAGGCCGACCTCGTGCAGGCGCTCGTGCCGCTGATGACCGCCCGCAGCGACACCTTCCGCATCCGCACTTACGGCGAGGCGCGCAACCCCGTCACCGATGAGGTCATGGGCCGCGCCTGGTGCGAGGCTACCGTGCAACGCCTGCCCGACTACGTCGACCCCGCCGCCAACGACGCCATCGACAGTCGCTCCGCGCTCGCGGCGACCAACCGACACTTCGGCCGCAAGTTCATCGTCACCGGCTTCCGCTGGCTCGCTCCCGACGAAATCTGAAGCCGCCGCCCCTACGCCCTATGAGTATTCACCGCCTCGTCTCCCGTGTTCTGTTGAGCCTCGTCGCCATGGTTGGCGGAGGCGTCCTGGTAAAGGCGCAACCGGTCGGCGCGCCGGCGAGCACCGAGGTCGCCTTCATGAGCTGGGAGGTCGAGCAGACCGGCTTGTTCATCACCGTCAACGACCGTGATTTCACCGCGATCACCGCGCCCGCCTACGAGTTCGGCGCGCCGGTGATGGTGCGTGCCGGCGTGCCGGTGCGCATCTACGAGCGCGTTCAGGACGCCGACGGCGTCACCCATGCGGTGGTCGGCGAGGCGTCGCTGCCGCCGGATTGCCGGACCGCGCAGATCCACCTGATCCGTCAGCCCGACCGCGAGGGCCGCCGCGCCTATCGCCTGATCGCGTTGTCCAACGACGCCGGGGCGTTCCCCGCCGGCAAGGTTCGCCTGTTCAACTTCTCCCCCTGGCCCGCCGCCATCCGCATCAACGCCGAGGACTCGACACTCGCGCCGCTCGAATGGCGCATCGTGGACGCCGTGCCCGACCGCAAACACCGCGTCACCCTGCAGGCCGCGCTGCAATTGCCCGAGGGCGGCTGGACCCCCGCCGTGCGCGACCTGGTGACGCTGCGCGAAAACTACCGGGGCAGCGTCACCTTCCTGCACACCCGCCGCTCGTTCGACGAGACCGACTCCGGGCCGATGCGCTCGCAGGCGCGCATGTTCATCCAGACCAGCAGCGAATACCTCAACCCGCAGCCCCCGGCGGAATGACCGGTGCGCACGTGTGTTGAGCCAAAATTGATAATAATCGATAATAGAAAACGACATTAAGGAAGTCCTTCGGCTTTGTTCCCCGGACGCCGCCGGGCCAAGCTGGTCGTGTTCTCCATTTTTTGATGCCCTCCATCCAAACCCCCTCGTATTTCCAACCGGCGCCGCGCGTCGACGAATCCCTCGCGGTGGACCTTTGCGTCTACGGCGCCACCTCGGGTGGCATCATCGCCGCCATCGAGGCCGCCGGTCGCGGTCTGAGCGTGGCGCTGCTGCACCCGGGAATGCACATCGGCGGCCTGACCACCGGCGGCCTCGGCATGACCGACATCGGCAACAAGGACGCGGTCGGCGGCAAGGCGCGCGAGTTCTACGAGCGCGTGGGCCGGCATTACGGCGTGGACATCGATTGGCGTTTCGAGCCGCACGTCGCCGCCGGTGTATTCGCCGATTGGTTACGCGAGGCCGCCGTCCAGCCCCGTCTCGGCCAGTATGTCGACACCTGCGTGACCCGCGACGCGCGGATCGTGTCGCTCACCACGCTCTCCGGTCTCACGGTGTCCGCCGCGATGTTCATCGACGCCAGCTACGAGGGCGACCTGATGGCCCGCGCCGGCGTTTCCCACACGGTCGGCCGCGAGGACAACTCGACCTACGGCGAGACGATCAACGGCGCGCTGATCATGGCCCTCGAGGGCTCGCCCATCGACGAGGGCCACCAGTTTGAGCACGCCGTCGATCCGTATGTGGTCGCGGGCGATCCCTCCAGCGGACTCCTGCCGGGCATCCAACCCGAAGGCAGCTACCGCCGCGGTGCCGGCGACGCCTGCGTGCAGGCCTACAATTTCCGCATGTGCCTGACGCAGCGCGAGGACATCCGCGTGCCGTTCCCCAAGCCCGAAGGTTACGACGCCTCGCTCTACGAGTTGCTCAAGCGCCACCTCGCCACCGGCTGGGACGAAGCCTTCCGCAAGTTCGACGCCGTCCGCAACGGCAAGACCGACACCAACAACCACGGTCCGTTCTCCACCGACAATATCGGCCGCAACCACGCGTATCCGGAAGCCGGTTACGAGGAGCGCGAGCGCATCTTTCAGGAACACGTGCGCTACCAGCAGGGCCTCATGTGGACCCTGGCCAACGACTCCGACATTCCTGCCCGCATCCGCGAGCCGATGTCGAAGTGGGGACTTTGCCGCGACGAGTTTGTTTCGACCGGCGGCTGGCCGCACGCGCTCTACATCCGCGAGGCGCGTCGCATGGTCTCCGAAGTCGTCATGACCGAGCACCACTGCCGTGCTGTCGAGACGGTGGACGACCCCGTTGCACTCGGTGCCTACAACATGGATTCGCACCATTGCCGTCGCGTCATTCACCAGGGCCGCCTCTGGAACGAGGGCGACGTGCAGGTCCGCGTGCCACGTCCCTACGGCATTTCCTACCGGTCGATCGTTCCCCGTGAGTCCGAGTGCGCCAATCTCATCGTGCCCTTCTGCCTGTCGGCCTCACACGTCGCGTTTGGTTCGATCCGCATGGAGCCCGTTTTTATGGGCATCGGCCAGGCGGCGGCCATCGCCGCTCAGCTCGCCATTCGTGGATGCAATTCCGTGCAACAAATCTCCTACGCCGACTTGCGGCGCGAACTCGATGCGGTCTCCCTCGTTGCCGAATGGTCCGAGGTCGTTGAGACCGCCAAATGATTCCCCACCTCAAACTCCCAACATCATGACTACACCCCGCAAAAACATCATTCGCTGCACCGCCGCTGTGCTTCTCTCGACCACCCTCGGCACCCTGTCCGCGCACGCCGAACTAATCGCCGCCGACTCCTTCGACAGCTACGCCGACGCCGCCGACCTCAACGGCCAGACCGGCGGCACCGGCTGGAACGGCGCTTGGTCGGTGCCCACGGCGACGGCCAACGCGGCCATCATCTCCGACCAAGAAATCACCTACAATTTTGGTGGAACCACTCTGGGTGGAGGTAATTCCCTCCTGATTAACAATGGTTCCAATCCGCTGCAGCGCGACGTCTTCGCCACGCCCGATACCAGCGGTCAGGACTACTACGTCAGCTTTATCTTCAACAACACCGAATCGACCTTCGTCGGCTGGCAGGCCAAAGACGGCGACGTGGATGTAGGTAACGACACCATCGGCCTGACGAACACCAACAACACCGTCGCTGCGCGCGTCGGCGGAACCAACAACACGGCCACGGGCCCGATCAGCTTTGTCAACGGCACCACCCATTTCGTAGTCATCGGCTACACCGGCTGGGATGGAGCCACCTACCGCACCGCCAACATTTGGTTGAACCCCACTTCGGGCGTGGAACCGGGTGAATCTGTCTCCGCCTCCTACACCGGAGCTGTTGGGGAAGGATCGTCAGGCTTCATGGGCCTTTATATCCGCACGGTCAGTTTTACCACCGGCACTGAGTTCATGTATATCGACGACCTCCGCGTCGGCACTGACTGGGAATCCGTTACCGCGGTGGCGATCCCGGAGCCGGGCAGCACCGCCTTGCTGGCGGCCGGCGCCGCCGCGCTCTTCGCGTTGGCCGGCCGCCGTCGCCGCGCATGAGACTCGGGTTGATCATGGCCGCCGTGTTGTCCGGGGTGTCGTCTTTGCCGGCGGATTTGCCGCCGCCAGACGCCGCGCCGGCACCGGCGGTTTTTGTTGAAAACCTGCGCGCCGGTCGCGCCCAGACCATCGTCTACTACGGGACGAGTCTGACCGCGGCCGGTGCCTGGACGCGCCTCCTGACCGAGCGGCTTGAAGCCGGATTCCCCGGTCAAGTCGTCGCCCACAATACCGGCGGCCCCGGGATGCACTCCGGCTGGGGGCTGCAAAACGTCGACGAGCGCGTCATCGCCCACCAGCCGGACGCCGTCTTCATCGAGTTTGCCATCAACGACGCGGTCGCGCGTTTCAACCTCAGCCCCGAGCGGGCCAAGGCCAATCTTGAGAAAATGATCGACCGCATCCACGCCGCCCGGCCGGACTGCGAAATCATTCTGCAGATCATGAACCCCGTCATCGACAAGCCCCAGGGCGACCGCGGCTGGCGGCCGATGATGGAGGTTTATCAGAACAACTACCGCGAGGTCGCGAAAGAGCGCGGCTTGAAGTTGATCGACCACATGCCGGCCTGGACCCGGCTGCTGGAACAGGGCGAGCCGATGTTCCGCGGCTACGTGCCGGATGGCGTTCACCCGGCCGGGGACGGCTGGCGCGAGATCGTGATGCCTGAGCTGCTGCGACAACTCGGGCTGTGAAACATAAGCCCCGTCTTTTCAGGCGGGGCTTTTTTATGAAAACCCAAATGGGACTCACCTGAAATGCTCCGGCGTCAGGTGCGTGGTGTGGCCGCCGACCAGCTCGGCCTCGCGCCGGTAGCGGCGGGGCGTGGTGCCGTGCCGGGCCTGAAAGAGTTTGTAGAAATGCCCGAGGTTCTCGAAGCCGCACTCGGCCATGATGTCCAGGATGGGCAGGTTGGTGGATGCCAGCCGCGTCGCCGCGTGGATCAGCCGGGCCTCGTTGACGATGTCGGTCGGGGTCAGTTGATAGCGCCGCTTCACCTCCCGCGACAAATGCGCCGGTGAACACCCCGCGAGGCGGGCAAAGGCACGCGTGCCTCCGACGAAGTGTTTCGGCTCCGCCATGCGCCGACGGGCCTCGGCCAGCCACTCGGGCGGACCGCCCTGCTCATGGTGCCGGGTGAACCGGTCGAGTAATGCGAGCACCGACAGCAGGAACGCCTCCGTGGTCAGCGGATCGCGTCGGCCCGCGTCGAGATCCGCCGCCAGATGTCGCATGCGCTCCAGCCGAATCGAGTCCAGCCGGTGCTCGCGCGCACGATGGGCGGACTCGTCGAACCAGCGTCCAGGCAACGTCGGATGGCGCCGCTTGAGCGCGGACCAAAGCGCGGAGTGAAAGGCCACGTTCACAAATCGCAGCGCCGGCTGCCCGGCGATGCTGGTGAACCCATGCACGTCCGCCGGCCGGATCAGCACGAGATTGCCGGCCTCCAGGCGGCGCTCCTCGCCGTTGATGACGTGGCTTCCCACGCCCTCCGTCACCCAGAACAGTTCAAAAAACGTGTGGTCATGCAGCGGCGGATTCTCGGTGGGCTGGCTGAAGAGCCAGTGCGCATAGGTGCAGGCCTGGTCGGCCGGTAGTTTTTTGAGCGTCAGAGTGTGCATCAATAAAACGGAATATTTTGTCATTCCGCCATAGGACGAATGGGCAGGCAACCGGCTAATGTGGCGGAAGTCTTTTCCACGACTCCTCACCCAACCCCTCCCATGAGCAATTCCAAATTCCGCGTCGGCCTGGTCGGCGCCGGCGGCATCGCCCGCTCCGTTCACATTCCCGCCTGGTTGTCCCAGGCCGATGTCGAGATCGTCGGCGTCACCGACCTCGTGCCCGCCGCGGCCGAGCAGGCGGCCAAACTTGCGGGCGAAAACGCCGTCGCCTGCGCCACGCTCGACGACCTGTTGGCGCTCAAGCCCGACGCCATCGACGTGTGCACGCCCAACAAGGCGCACCCGCCGGTTGTCATCCGCGCGCTCGAGGCCGGTTGCCACGTTCTGTGCGAGAAGCCGCTGGCGACCTCCACCGCCGAGATCCGCACGATGGGCGAGGCCGCCGACCAGGCTGGCCGCGTGCTCTGCGCGGTGCAGAACCATCGTTTCCGTGCCGAGACCCGCGCGATCCGCCAGTGGGCGGAGACGGGACAACTGGGCGAGGTCTATCATGCGCGCGTCCGCGCCATGCGTCGTGCGTTTTTGCCCACGCCGGCGGGCTTCATCGACGGCTCGTTGTCCGGCGGCGGGCCCTGCATGGACATCGGCGTGCACGCGCTCGACTCCGCGCTGTGGCTGATGGGCTTCCCCAAGCCGGTGCGCGTGAGTGGCACCAGCAAGGTCAACTTCGCCAAGGGCCACAAGATCCCCGGCAAGTGGGGCGAGTGGGACCGCGCGCGTTTCTCGGTCGAGGATTTCGCGGCGGGTTTTGTTCACTTTGAAAACGGCGCCACGCTCACGCTGGAGGCCGCCTGGCTCGGCCATCAGAAGGAGGACGAGGACTTCAGCTTCCAACTCTACGGCACCGAGGCCGGTGTGCAGTGGCCGTCGGGCGAGTTCGCCTCGACCTGCAACGGCACGTTTGTCGACGGTCGCGTCGCGTTTCCCAACAAGGTTGAGAAACCCCACGCCGCGCTGATCGCCGCGTTCCTCGAAGCCTGCCGCAACGGCGGTCCCTCGCCGGTGCCGTGGACCGAGGCCATCCAGGTCATGGCCATCCTCGAGGCCATCTACGCGTCCCAGCTCGAACGCCGCGAGATCACGCTGTCGGTCTGAGCCAACATCATCATCGAATCCGACCGTAGGGGCTTCGCTTGCGAAGCCCGTTCAGCCAACGACGGCGTATCGTCGCCGGGAATACCGGACGGACGTCGCAAGCGACGCCCCTACATTCCCGAACTCCAAGCCCACTTCTTTTTTCTCCATGTCACGCATCGCCATTCTCTCCACGGCCCACGTCCACACCAAGTCCTTTATCGAAAACATGCTCAAGGCCTCCGACGGCCGCGGAGTCGCCTGCATCTGGGACGACATGCCGTCGCGCGCCGAGCCCTTTGCCGCGCTGGCCGGCGCGCCCTTCGTTGCCGATCTGGACCAGGTGCTCGCCGATCCCACGATCGACGGCTTCATCATCTGTTCGGAAAACACCCGCCACCTGCCGCTCCTGCGCCAGGCGCTGCCGGTCGGCAAGCCGGTGTTCTGCGAAAAACCCCTCGTCACCAACCCGGCGGATCTCGCCGAGCTGCGCGCGTTGATCGCGGCCAACCCGGCCGCGCTCTTTGGCGGCTACTTCCAGCCGTTCATGGCGCCGATGCTGCCGGTGATCGACGTCATCCGCTCGGGTGTGCTCGGCGACATCACGCGTATCCGCTACCGCAACGCCCACCACGCGGCCTACGCACGCTGGTTCGACAACCCCGAGGTTCAGTGGTTTCACAACCCGGAGCTCAGCGGCGGCGGCGCGTTCATGGACATGGGCACGCACGCCTTGCACCTGGTGCGCACGCTGTTCGGCCCGGCGACGGAAGCCTTTGCGATCATTGAAAACCACTCCGCGCAGTATCCGGCCTGCGATGACGTCGGCATCGCGCACCTGCGTTTTGCCAACGGCATCCTCGGCACGATCGAGGCTGGCTGGACCCAGACCGGCGGCATCGGCGGTCTCGAGGTGGTCGGATCAAAGAAAACACTCTGGAACACGCCGACCGGCTATGTGGTTGGCGGTCCCGGCGAGACGCCCGAGCCTGTGGCGCCCGCTCCGGCCAACCAGCCGAACCGCGTGGACCGCTTGGTGGCGATCATCCGCGGCGAGATCCCCGCCGACGAACTGCGCTCCGATCTGGAGGCTTCGCTCGACGCGGTGGCCCTGATGACCGCCTGCTACGCCTCCGCCCAGAGCGGCGCCTGGATCAAGGTCTGAGGGTAGGGCGGCCACGCTACCGGGCCATGCCAAGGCGGAACAAAGGAGAACGGACATTCTTGTCCGTTCATGCCTTGCCGGTGTGGATCGATGGTTTCGGAACGGACAGGAATGTCCGTTCTCCGGTGCCGCGGCTCACCCGTCGCCGAACACCCGTTTGCGCAGCAG
>JBDRJH010000422.1:0-9147 GCA_043815125.1 Verrucomicrobiota bacterium | reverse complement strand
CCGCGCCTGGGCCGGCGGGCGGCGCGGGTGCTGGCGGACGCGGCCTTGCTGACGCCGCCGGTGGCATGGGCGCTGGTCGCGCTGGCCGGAGGGTGAACCGTCGCCGAGAGATGACCGGACCCGCCGCCGTCGCCCGCGCCGCGCTCAGGCGGCGTGGCGGCCGGCGGCGCGGCCGAGATCCTTTTTGGGAATCACCAGCGTGAGCAGGCCGTCGTGGAGGTCGGCCTTGAGCGCACCGTAGTTGAGGTGCGAGCCGAGGCGCAGGCGCAGCTCATAGTCGTGCAGGGCCTTTTCGAGGTGGAGGGCGGTCCAGTTGACCCGCACAACGTGGCGGCGGCGGCCGGTGACGATCAGGTCGGCGCCGCGGACGATGATCTCGACGCCGACCGGGTCGACCTCGGGCAGGAAGATGCTGAGAGTCACGGCTCCGAGTTGCTCGGTGCAGTCGTAGTGCGGTTTGCTCACCATGGGGGTGGCGGCGGTGCGACGGAGACTGCGGACGGGCTTCAGCGGATGGATGATCGTGGACATGGGATTGATTTGAAAATGGTGGAAGATTGCGGTGGTTGGCGGACCCCGGTGGTTCGTTGCTGCCTATTTCGGGAAAAACCGCTTGGCGCGGTTTCCTAGGCCGGACGACCCGGGCGAGACGGATGCTTTCGGCCCGATTGTCGTTGGTCGCGCCGGGCGGAGACGGCGGCCTCGCGGGCGGCGGTCGTTCCGTGGTTTGTTTTGGCGCGTTTGGTCATGGTAGCCATGATTGCAAATTACTCAATGCATGGCCCGTGCCAAGTGCCCGGCGGCGTTTGCCGCGTTAAGATTGAGCAACGCCCGACACCCCGCCGCCACCTTGCGCCGCCGCGATGACCGCGTCCGCGCCGCCGGGCGGTTTGTCCCTTATGAAGTGACACTTTTCCGGGAGGGGGGGGCGGGGGATTTGTCACTTATTAAGTGACAAACGGGTTGGGGCTGGCGCGGGGGCGGGGTGGCGGGAATAAAGTTTTGGCACGGACACTCCCATGGTCCCGATGAGCCAAGATGTCTTCACTTCACTGGTGGATGCGCACTACGCGCCACTCTACCGCTTCGCCCTGAGTCTGGCGCGGCGCGAGGCGGACGCGTGCGACCTGGTGCAGCAGACGTTCTATGTGTGGGCGACCAAGGGGGAGTCCCTGCGCGATGTGTCGAAGGCGAAGACGTGGCTGTTCACCACGCTTTACCGCGAGTTTTTACGCGGGCGCCGCCGGGCCCAGCGCTGGCAGTCGATCGAGGAACTGCCGCCGGAGCATCAGGACGTGCCGGACGAGGCGGTCGATCTGGTGCGCAAGCTGGACGCGGATCAGGTGGTCGAGGCGCTGCAGGGGGTGGACGAGGTTTTTCGCGCGCCGCTGACGCTGTTTTATCTGGAGGATCTGTCCTACCTGGAAATCGCCGAGACGCTGGAGGTGCCGATCGGCACGGTGATGTCGCGCCTGTCGCGCGGCAAGGGGCAGCTGCGCGCGAGGCTCGCGGCGCTGGGCGAAGGCAAGGCCGACGCGATCATAGATTTTCCCGCACAACGGAAGGGGACCGCCTGACATGAACAACCAAGACGCCAAATTTTATCTGAGCGCCTACCGCCCCGGCGGGGCCGACGCGCGTGATCCCGCCATGGCCGGAGCCCTCGAACAGGTCCGCCGTGATCCCGCGTTGCGGACCTGGTTTGAGCGCGAGCATGCGCACGACGCGGCGGTCGCGGAGAAGCTGCGCTCGGTCGCGCCGCCGGAGGGTCTGCGTGCGGCGATCCTGGCCGGCGCGCGGATGAGCGGCGAGGGGCGCGCGTGGTGGCGCCAGCCGCGTTGGATGGGGCTGGCGGCGACGCTGGCTTTGCTGGCGACCTTGGCGGGGCTGTGGTTCTCGGGATGGTCCGCGGGCTCCGCGCCGCGGGGCCCGGGCGACCTGGCGACGTTTGCGTTGCGGGAGCTGGGCGGGCTGCACTACCCGGCGCACGCCCGCGAGGGTTCGCCGCTGGAGAGCCGCCTGCTGGCCGCGGACACGCGGCTCGCGGAGGGTCTGGCGTTTTCCCCGGAGGAGCTGCGGCGCGATGGCTGCCACGTGCTCAAGGTGGGCGGGCTGGAGGTGTTCGAGGTGTGCTTCAAGCGCGACCGGTATTACCACCTGTATTTGGTTCGTCGTGACGCGGCACGTGTCGAGCCCGGCGACGAGATGCCGATGCTGCTCGTGAAGGAGCAGCGGGCGGCGCTGACCTGGGCCGACGACCGCTTTGTCTACGTGTTGGCCGGCGCGGGCGACGGGCAGGATCTGCGCACGTTGCTGTGAAATTCTGAATCAACCTGAAAAACGCAGTTGAAACCACGGATTCCACGAATGGACACGGATTTTCAAGGCACGATGCGTTTTCAGTCTTTCATCCTGCGGGTGAATCGATTCGGCCTCCCGCATACCCTGTAATCCTTTATATCCGAGTAATCTGTGTAATCCGTGGTCAGATTGAGCTGCGGAATTTAGAATCACCCAATCCCATGAAAATCGCACTCTGGATCGTTCGCATCGTGGTCGCGCTTATCCTGCTGCAGACCTTGTTCTTCAAATTCACCGGCGCGCCCGAGTCGGTCTACATTTTCGAGACGGTGGGCCAGGAGCCGTGGGGGCGCTACGGCTCGGGCGTGGTGGAGCTGATCGCGGCGATCCTGCTGCTGACACCGCGGTTCGTGGCGGTGGGCGCCTTGCTTGCGCTGGGGGTGATCAGCGGGGCGATCTTTTTCCATCTGACCAAGCTCGGCATCGTGGTGCAGGACGACGGCGGGCTGCTCTTTATCCTCGCGCTGGTGGTGTGGGCCGGCAGCGCGTTTGTGCTGTGGCATCACCGGCGGATGCTGCCGGTCATCGGCCCGAAACTCCCCTGAAACCCCTCCGTCATGAAAACGTTACTTTGGTCATTTCTGTTCCTTTTCGCGGGTCTGGCGCTGCGGGCCGAGAAGCCCGTCAACGCCACCTGGCTTGGTGTCGCCATCGACGGCTACGACCCGGTCGCCTACTTCGTGGCCGGCGTGCCGGCGAAGGGGGACAAGACGCATCGTTTCGACTGGAACGGCGCGACCTGGCGCTTCGCCAGCGCGGCGAATCTGGAGGCGTTCAAGGCCGACCCGGAAAAATACGCGCCGCAGTTTGGCGGCTACTGCGCGTGGGCCGTGGCGCAGGGCCACACGGCGGGTATCGATCCGCGGGCGTGGAAGATCGTGGAGGGTAAACTGTATCTGAATTACAGTCTCGACGTTCAAAAGAAGTGGGAGAATGACATTCCCGCCCATATCAAGGCGGCCCGTGCCAACTGGCCCAAAATCATCGCCGACTAAACTCCCGACTTCAGATGCTCGCCGCAGCCATCCGCGCCAATCTCCACGTTCTGCAACAGGGGCACGACCTGCTCAACGCGCTTGAGCCCGCCAGCTATGTCGCCCGGGTGCCGGCCTGTTTCAACTCCACTCCCGGCGGCCACCTGCGCCATGTGATCGACCACTACCTCGGCTTGCTCGACGGGCTGGGCGGGGGACGCGTGGACTACGAATGCCGTTCGCGGGATCCCCGCATCGAGGGCGAGACGGACTATGCCGCGGCCATCATCGCGGGCATCATGGACCGCCTGGGCGCGTTGCTTGAGGCGGAGGACCGGATGATCGCGGTGCGAGCCGAGTCGGCGGGCGACGCCGCCGACGCCGCCGACGCCTGGGGCGACACCTCGCTGCTGCGCGAGCTGGAGTTTTTGCTCAGTCACACGGTGCATCACTACGCGTTGATCGCCATCATGTGCCGTTTGCTGGGCCACGAGCCTGCCGCCGACTTCGGCATGGCGCCCTCGACGTTGAAATACCGGGAGTCCCGCGCATTGGCGGCGTCGTGAGCCATGTGCACGTTTTCCTGGTGGCCCACGCCCGGCGGCTACGGCTTTTTGTTTAATCGCGACGAGCTGAACACCCGCGGCCCGGAGTTGCCGCCGGTGGTCGCGGTCGGGGGCGGGGTGGCCCGCATCGCGCCGCGCGACGCGGATTCCGGAGGGACCTGGCTGGGGGTCAACGACCACGGGATCGGCGTGGTTTTGCTCAACGACTACACGGTCGACTGGCGACCCGCGTCGCCGACGCAGAGCCGGGGGCGGCTGGTGAGCCTCGTGCTGGGCGCGCGCACGCCGGCGGCGGCGGGCCGGCTGGTGGCGGACTTCGAGCTGGGGAGCACCGGGGCGTTTCACCTGATCGTGCTCGGGCGGAACGCCGAGGCGCATGTGCACCATTGGAACGGCGAGCGGCTCGACCATTTCTCGGGCGACGGCGTGGATCAGTTTTTCAGTTCGTCCTCGTATCGGCCGGCCGAGGTGATCGCGGGCCGGCGGGCGCGCTACGAACTCTTGCCGGACAAGGCCGACGAGAACGCGCTGCGCGCGCTGCACTGGTCGCACGATCCGGCGGCGGGGGCGCACTCGGTGTTGATGCGCCGGCCCGACGCGGCCACGCGCAGCGTGTGCGAGGCGGCGGTGGGCCCGGACGAGGCCACGCTGGCCTACACGCCGGTGGTGTGGTCCGGCGACGCGCTGGCGGCGAGCCGCACGGAGATCCTGACGCTGGCCTTGAAATGAGCAACTGGACCCAGTCCGCGCTGGCGGCCGCCTCCGAGGGCGGGTGGTGGTCGCTGCCCGCGCTGGCGCTGGCGACCTTTGTGAGCGAGGACCTCGCCTGCATCGCGGCGGGCCTGCTGGTGGCACGGGGCACGCTGGAATTCGCCCCGGCCACGACGGCGTGTTTCGCGGGCATCCTGGCGGGCGACCTGCTGCTGGTGGCGCTGGGCCGCGGGCTGGGGCGGGCGGCGCTGGGGCGGTGGCCGTTGCGCGGGCGAATCAGCGAGGCGTCGTTGGCACGGTCCGAGCGGTGGTTCGCCCGGCGGGGGCCGTCGTTGATTTTGGCGAGCCGATTCATGCCGGGCACGCGGCTGGCGACCTATGTGGCGGCGGGGGTGCTGCGGATGCCCTGGATGCGGTTTGTCGGCTGGTTCGCGCTGGCGTGTCTGTTGTGGACGCCGCTGCTGGTGGGCGCGGCGGCGCTGGCGGGCGAGGCGGCGCTGGGCTGGTTCGAAACGTGGCAGGGGCTGGTGCCGGCGGTGTTGCTGGCGGGGCTGGCGGCGTGGCTGTTGACGCGGGTGGCGGCGGGGCTGGCGACCTGGCGCGGGCGGCGCTTGCTGTTGTCGCGCTGGCGGCGGTTGACGCGCTGGGAGTTTTGGCCGGCGTGGGCGGTGTATCCGCCGGTGGTGGTTTACATCTTGTGGCTGGGGCTGAGGCACCGCGGGGCGACGCTGTTCACGGCGGTGAACCCGGGCATGGGGCGCGACGGCGGTTTTGTCGGCGAGTCCAAGAGCATGATCCTGCGCGGGCTGGCCGGGGCGGGCGGACGCGTGGCGGATTGGACGTTGCTCGCGCCCGGCGAGCCGGACGCGCGGCTGGCCGCGCTGAACGACTGGCGGCACGAGACCGGCGCGGGCTGGCCGGTGGTGCTCAAGCCCGACGTGGGCGAGCGCGGCGGCGGCGTGGTGATCGCCCGCGACGCGGCCCAGGCCCGGGCCAAGCTGGCGGAGGCGCCGGAGCCGTTGATCGCCCAGCGCTACGTGCCGGGCGCGGAGTTCGGCGTATTCTATTACCGGATACCGGGTGAGCCGGCGGGACGGATCCTGGCGGTGACGGAGAAGCGGCTGGTGTCGGTGACCGGCGACGGCCGACGCACGCTCGAGGAACTGATTTTGGCGGACGACCGGGCGGTGTGCATGGCGCGTTTTTTTCTGAAGCGACACGAGGTGCGGCTCGACCAGGTGCCGGCGCCCGGGGAGTCCGTGCGCCTGTCGGAGCTGGGCACGCATTGCCTGGGGGCGTTGTTTCTGGACGGGGGGCGGCTGATCACCCCGGAGTTGACGGCGGCGACCGAGGCGGTGAGCCGGAGTTTCGACGGGTTTTGGTTTGGCCGCTACGACGTGCGCACGGAATCGGCGGAGGCGCTGGCGCGCGGCGAGTTCACCTTGATCGAGCTCAACGGTGTGACCTCCGAGGCGACCAGCATGTATGACCCGGGGCACTCGGTCTGGTTTGGCTGGGCCATGCTGTGCCGCCAGTGGGCGATCGCGTTTCGCATCGGGGCGGCCAACCGCGCGGCGGGGGCGCGGCCGTTGACCCTGGGCGAATTTTGGCGGTTGGTGGCTCGTCGCGGAAAGGCGCTTTCATGAACGCAGTGAACCAGCTGAGGGTCGAGACCGAGGGCTATGGGTTGCGCCTGGCCGCGTCCGCCGCCGACGTCGCGCGGGCGCAGCGACTGCGTTTCGAGGTGTTCAACCTGGAGCTGAGCGAGGGCTTGAGCAGCTCGGTGGAGACGGGTCTGGACGCCGACGAGTTCGACCCGGTGTGCGACCACCTGCTGGTCGAGGAGCGGGCGGGCGGCGCGGTGGTCGGCACCTATCGGTTGCAAACCGGCCGCATGGCGGCGGCGGGGCGGGGGTATTACAGCGCGCGGGAGTTTGATTTCGCGCCCTTCGAGCCGGCGCGTGACCGCTTGATCGAGCTGGGCCGGGCCTGCGTGGCCGCGGAGCACCGCAACCAGACGGTGCTCGGATTGCTCTGGAAGGGCATCGCCCGCTACTCGCAGTCCGCGGGGGCCAGATGGCTGGTCGGTTGCAGCTCGCTGACCTCGCAGGATGAGGCCGAGGGGCTGGCGGCCTACGCGCAACTCGCGCCACGCAACCTCGTGGCCGAGCCCTGGCGCACGTCGCCCTGGCCGGCGCTGCGTTGCCGGGCGGGGGAGGGGGAGCCGCCCGCGGTGAAGATCCCCCGGCTGATGAGTTCCTACCTGTTGCTGGGCGCAAAAATCTGCGGCGAGCCGGCGATCGACCGGGAATTTGGCACCATCGATTTTCTGACGCTGTTCGACCTGGAGGCGTCCTCGGCCCGGGTGCTGCGCAAATACCTCGGCTGAAATGGCGACGCGACGAACAGTCGATTGGCTGCGGGCGGGCGGGCGGTTGTGCGGCCTGCTCGGGGCGGCGTTTTTCGCCGCGGCGGCGCTGCTGGTTTGCCCGCGCAACCGGGCCGACGCCCGGGCCCGCGCGCAGTGGTTGCAGAGGTTGTGCGCGCGGGTATTGCGGGTGATCGGCGTGCGGGTGCGCGAGCGCGGCCAACCGGTGCACGGAGCGCTCATCGCGGCCAATCATCTCGGCTACATCGACATTCTGGTGCTCTCGGCGCTGACCCCGGTGGTGTTCGTGGCCAAGCGCGAGGTGCGCGGCTGGCCGTTGTTCGGTTGGTTCGCGGCGCGGGCGGGCACGCGGTTCATCGACCGCGGCAAGCCCGGCGACGTGGTGCGGGTGGGCGGCGAGCTGACCGCGCTGATCGCGGACGGTTTGAGTGTGCTGGTGTTTTTGGAGGGCACGAGCAGCGACGGCCGGCAGGTGTTGCCGTTCAAACCCTCCTTGCTCGAGCCGGCGGTGCGGGGAGGCTGGCCGGTGGCCGCGGCGGCGTTGGACTACGCGGTGCCGCCCGGACGCAGCGTGGAAAACGAGGTGGCGTGGTGGGGCGACATGACGCTGCCGCCGCACCTGGCGAACTTTCTCACGCTGCCGTGGGTGGAGGCCCGGGTGTCCTGGGGAGAACCGCGACCGGCGGACATGAACCGCAAGGAACTGGCCGCCGTCCTGCGCGAGGACGTGCTGAGTCTGCGAGGGCTTAGGGCTGCTTCAGTAAAAACATAGCCGATTTGCAGGATCGGATTTTAGCCGCGAAAGAGCGCAAAGAGCGCATAGACCAATCCATTTGGTGTCCTTGTTTTGCGTTCGTTGCGTTCCATTGCGGCTACGGCTCCGTTTAATACCAACAGCTCAAAGCATTCAGACTTTAACCACGGATGGCTCGGATGGGCACGGATTGATCGGTTCCCATCCGTGATCATCCGAGAGATCCGTGGTTAAAAAAAATCCGCCCCAAAGTCCAATACGGTTCAGCCGCCGGTATAAAACGCCACAAGCCCGCCGCCGCGCGGTGAAGTGCCGGCCGGGGACGAGTCGCCCACGGTTTCCGATCGAGGCCAGTTTTCGCTCGCAAAACGCAGTTGTTTTGCTACTGCGGTGTTTGCATGAAACTTTCTTCTCGAATCGTATTTTGGTTTCAAACGCTGATCGTCATCGGCTGTTTTTCAGCGTTGCAGGCGCAAACCACTCCCGGAACGTATGTTGCCACGGGTGTCAAGGGCTCGGTCAGCTGGGTCCATCCCAAGAGCAAGGCCCAGGCCCCGTTGACCAACGGGCAAAAGCTGCCGCAGGGGGCGATCATCACCACCGGGGCTGATTCCAGCGCGGTTTTGGTGTTCTCCAATGGCGCCACCGCCACGCTCCAGGCCGACACCACGATCGAGGTCGCCAAGTTCGCCCAGCAGTCCTTCGCGCCCGAGGCCCTGCTCGACGAGAGCCTCGAACCCTCCATTTCCTCGACCGAGTTGAACATCATCAAGGGCGAGCTGGTGGGCGAGGTCCGCAAGCTGCGCACGGGTTCCGATTTCACGGTGAACTCCCCGGTCGGCGCCGCCGGTGTCCGCGGCACCAAGTTTGCCGTGAAGTATGATCCGGTGACCAACACCCTGAGCATCCAGACCTCGGTGGGTCTGGTGGTCTTTATCCCCGAGGTCGGGGCCGGCGGCGAACTCTCCATTGGCGCCGAGCAGCAAATCACCGTCGAGGACGGTGTCGCCGGTGGCGTCGAGGCCCTGACCGAATCCCAGCGCGACGCGATCAACGCGGTCGTCCAGGCGGCGGTCGAGGCGGTCAACGAGGTGCTTTCCGAGCCCGCAGCCCCGGATGCTCCCCCCGTGATCGAGACCCCCATCACGGTGCCCAACGTGGACGAGATCAGCGGCTCCAATCCGTGAGCGGCGGTCAATCCTGCCCACACTAACTTCCCGGGAGGGGCGTCGCTTGCGGCGCCCCTTTTTTTGTTCGCCTGCCGCCACCCTGCGCCGGTTGCCGCCCACGTCGGTCGCGTCGGTCGCGTCGAAGCTGGCGAATCATACCAACAGCTCAAAGCATACAGGCTTTAACCACGGATGGCTCGGATGGGCACGGATTGATCGGTTC
>JBDRJH010000421.1:0-2481 GCA_043815125.1 Verrucomicrobiota bacterium | reverse complement strand
GGCGATGCGCAGCGGCGCGTAGTCGAGCGCGCCGAGCGCGCCGCCGTAGACGACGGTGTTTTTGCCGAGCCTCTGGTTGAGCGCGTCGATGGCTGTATTCAGTTTCTGGCGACGCTCGGCGCCGTCGAGCAGGCCGGGCAGCGCGGGGATGTGGTCGGCCGCGGGCACGAGGTTGAAGAGCGTGACGCCGACCGAGTAGGGGCGGGTGTCGGCGCGGGCGGAGACGGGCGGGGGCTCGAAGCTCAACTCGCCGGTGAAGCGGGGCGCGGTGTCCGCGCCGGGGCGGCGGTCCCACAGGAGGTTGAGCACGCGGATGAGTTCGCGGGTGTCGTGCGTGTCGTTGAAGGTGAGGGCGTCGCTCCAGCGCGAGCGGTTGCGGCCGAGGCGGAGCGCGAGGTGCAGCCCGCCGGCGTGGCAGTTGGCGTCGCGCAGGCGCATGGCGGCCTTTTGCAGGAGGCGGTGCAGCGTGGCGCGCGCGCCCTCGACGTTGCGCAGCGCGGGCGGCAGCACGTGCGAGTGGCCGATGGTGGATTGGCGCGTGGGTGGCAGCGGCACGAGTTCGCCGCGCAGGCGCCGCCACATGCGCTCGCCCTCGATGCCGCCCCAGACGTGCCGGAGCTTTTCCTTGGTCGCGGCGGTGAGCGCGGCGACGGTGGTGATGCCGGCGGCCCGCAGGCGGGTCTCCATGTTGCGGCCGACGCCGGGCAGGTCGCGCAGGGCGAGGGCGTGCAGGCGTTGCGGGAGCTCGGGTTGTTCAATGACGACGAGGCCGTCGGGCTTTTCGAGGTCGGAGGCGATCTTGGCGAGCCAGGGGTTGGGCGCGAGGCCGATGGAGCAGGTGATGCATTCGCCGGCCTTGCGGCGCAGGGCGGCCTTCACCTTGCGGGCGAGGGCGCGGGCCGGCTCCGGTGCGGCGTGGCCGGCGGGCAGCTCGCACCAGAGCTCGTCGATGGAGGCGACCTCGCCGAGGGGCAGGCAGGATTCGACGGCGGCCTTGAGCAGGTTGTGGTAGCGGATGTAGATCTCGGGCCTGGCTGCGAGCACGACGAGGCCGGGGCACAGTTTGCGGGCGTCGGCGACGCGGGTGCCGGTCTTGATGCCGTGGCGCTTGGCCTCGGCGCTGGCGGCGATGCAGCAGGTGCTCTCGGCCGCGAGCGGGGCGACGGCGACGGCGCGACCGCGCAGCTCGGGGCGCTCCTGCTGCTCGCAGGAGGCGAAGAAGCCGTTGAGGTCGATGAAGAGGGTCCGCAGCATGGCAGGAAGGGGGCGGACAAAGCAGAGACGCGCAGACGCAAAGGTCGCAACGCCGGTCCGCACAAATCTGTCCGGACGCGGATTCGCGGTTGGAAAACGGCCGGCGCTGTGTTGCGTGGGAGCGTGTCCTGGACCGAACAGCCGATTCATTTCATCGATTTTGAGGGAAGCGCCGCGTCGGGCATCCTGGAATACGGCGTGGTCACGATCCAGCACGGCGAAATCGTGTCGGCGCGCACGCGGCTGTGCCGGCCGACGGGCCGGGTGAGGTCGGAGGACGTGGCGGTGCATGGCATCGATCCGGCGGCGGTGGCGGGGCGGGCGCCGTTTTCGGATGAGTTCGCGCTGTTCGCCGGATTGCGCGAGAGCGGGCCGCTGGCGGCGCACTTCGCGGGCGTGGAAAACGGGCTCATCAAGTCGGTCTGGCCTTATCCGCGTGCGGCGCCGGATTTCGCGCGGCTGGGCGGCCGGGTGCTCGAGTGGGGGCCTTGGATCGACACGGGACGGCTGTATCCGCAAATCTATGACGGCCTGGCGTCGGCCAATCTGGAGGCGCTGGTGGCGGCGTTCGGGTTGCAGCCGGCCTTGGACAAGGCGGCGGCGAAGTGGTGCCCGCCGGAGCGGGTCCGCTATCACGCGGCGCTCTACGACGCGCTGGCGGGCGCGCTGTTGCTGGCACGATTGACGCGCGAGGCCGCGACCTCCGGGGTGTCGACGGCGTGGTTGTTGACCAAGAGCACTTTGGACCCGGAGAAACGCGCCTCTCTGGAGCAGGGCGAGCTGTTTTGAGCGGATCGGTCACGTTCGGCGCATATCGGAAGGGACAACAAAAGACGGTTTCTCTGCATGGCTTTGGGTTTGTTGGCACAGGGGCACGGACGTGAAGTGGCGTGATCGCCGGTCACGTTGTCGTGGTTGGCAAAACCCCCGTCCAATCCAGGCACCGCCGTTTTGCCTCAACGTGACTCGTGACCTGCGCCACCGAGCCGAGCTGGCCGTGGTGCTGGAGGACGACCAGGACCTCACGGCCGTGTAATCCAAGGCGCGGACCGGCTTTCAAGTATGTCGATTGGCGCATCGACGGCTTATTTCCGCATCGGCCTGCGCGCAACGGGCTTTGCGAGCAAGGCCCCCACATCCCCAAACTCCTTTCCGCAAAAATCAGCCACGTCATTATTAAAAATACTCCAGCCCTCCGACAAGTGGGCGGAGTAATTCGCCCATCAA
>JBDRJH010000420.1:0-15510 GCA_043815125.1 Verrucomicrobiota bacterium | reverse complement strand
TCAGTGAGGTGCTCGGCCTTGTGCTGCCAGCCGATCGCCTCGTTCCACACGCACAGGCCCGCCTCGTCGCAGAGTTCCAGGAACCGAACGTCCTGGGGATAGTGGCTGCCGCGGACGAAGTTGCAGCCCATGTCCTTGAGGATCTGCACGTCGTTGACCATTTGGGGAAAAGGCGTGGAGGGGCCGAAGTTGGGGAAATACTCGTGGCGGTTGTAGCCGAAGAGGCGCACGGGTTGGCCGTTGAGCAGGAGGCGGGGGCCGTCGGTTTTGATCTCGCGAATGCCGAAGCGCACGACGGAGTCGTCACCGGCGCACTCGACGCGCAGGCGGTAGAGGTGCGGGGTCTCGGGCGTCCAGGCGCGCGGGGCGGGAATGGTGAGGGCGAGCGTGAAGTTGCCGTCGGCGTCGGTGGTCGCGGTCGCGGGGGCGAGCGTCGTGTCGAGCACGGTGACGGTGACTTCGCCGGGGGCGGAGACGCGGCCGCGCACGGTGATGGCGCCGCCGGCATAATCGGTGGCGTCGACTTGCACGGAGGTGATGTGCTGCGCGGGCAGCTGGTGCAGCCAGACCGGGCGGATGATGCCGCCGAACTGGTAGAAATCGAAGAAGTGCTCGTGCATCGGGATGCGCTCAAAGTCGAAGCGGTTCTCGGCGAGCACGACGAGGGTGCGCTCACGCCCGGCGGCGGGCGGCACGGTGACGTTGAACGGGGTGTAGCCGCAGAAGTGTTCGGCCAGGAGAACGCCGTCCACGAAGACGCGGGCCGCGAAGCTCACCGCGCCAAACTCGATCAGGCCGGTGACGCCGGGCTCGATGTCGAGGGTGCGGCGGTAGGTGCCGGTGCCGCGTTTGCCGAGGTAGGCCGGGCAGGCGTCGAAGGCCCCGGGCACGGGCAGCTTGTCGTCGAAGGCGAGGCCGGCGACGTCGATTTGATCAAGTGATTTCCCCTCCGCGAAATGGAAGTCCCAGAGGTTGTCGAGGGACTCGAGCTGACGGTTGGAGTGATGCGGATATGCTTTGTGCATGGAGACGGGTTTCGGACGAGAAAGAGGAAAGAGGAAGAGGAAAGAGAAAGAGGAAATAGAATGAGAAAAAAGGAGACCTCAGGGCGCGTCGGTGTAGGTGAGCCAGACGTGCGAGGGCGGCGGCTCGCCGCGCTCGGCGATGAAAGCCGCGTTAAAGCGGAAACGCATTCCGGACGGAGAAAAGAGAAAGAGCCCGGTCAGACGGGTCTCGGGTTTTACAACGGCCACGTTGTCGTCGATGATCTTCCACCCGGTGGCGGTCTGGCCGGCAATGCGGCTGCGCACGAGGCCACGGTCGTTGGTGGTCGGACGGATAATCTGAACGCCGGAGGGTTCCACGAGGATTTTGTCTTCGCCAAACTGGGCGGCCATCGCGTGCTGGCTGCGGTTGAGGACCCGGATGGTGCCGGCGGGGTAGGCCGAGGGGTCGTTGTCGATGAACTCTATGCTGGCGGTCGGTGTCAGGGTGGGGTCGTTGCCGGGGAAGCGCGGGGTCACGATGGCGAGTGCGGCGGTGGTGTTGGCGGGCGGGGTGAAGGTGGTGAGCTTGATGCGGATGTTTTCACCGGTCTCCGGGTCGATGGTCGGGAGCGTCTTGTGGATTTCCAGCTGCCCAAAGCCGGGTGGGGTGATTACGGGGCTGAGGGAGTAGGGCGATGAGCTGAGTTTTTTGAACTCCCGACCAATCTTTAGCGAGTAGCTGCCGGCCGCCTCATCCACAAAAACGAAGCGTAATTTGGCCGGTGTGCGCGGGGCGTCGGTTTGGGCAAGGCAGTCCAACGCGAACAAGCACTGTCCGATGACCAATGCCCAATGAACGAGCCGGAGTTTGCGGAGAAAAATCATGGGGAGAGTCAGATGTCTTCGGGGGTGAGCCAGCGAAAGCTGACGATTTCATAACGGCGTCCAAAGTCGGCGTTCAGCGATCCGGTGGACGGGATTTCTTCGGGAGCGGTGCCGTCTTCGACATAGTCGGGTATCCGTTGCACGATGGCTTCGCACCACGCGTGAGCGACGGGCGGCGCGGTAGGATCGGCAGGGTTAACCACATTTCCGTAGGTGCGGATGGTAAACGTGTCGGAGCGGGCCGCGAGGGTCGGGGCGAGGGCTGAGAGGATGTCGGCTTGAAACAGATAACCGGGGAAGCCGCTGATGCGCGTGGGCGCGGCATAGTGCATATCGCCGTAGTAGGTATGGTTGCCGCTGTCCGTATGATTGGTTCGCGGCATTTGTTCGCTGAAGAGCGGGTTGGTGATGTCGCTCTGCCGGTTAACGACCCGGTCGATGGCGGCTTGCAGAGCGCCGCTCAATCCCAGTCGCAACGGATCGCCGTCGGTGCTGTTGTGACGAGGTTTGCCGGTGGACAGGCGACGGTTCACAAAGTCGCTCATTGAGAGGAACGGACCGCGCAGGCGGACCTGCAGCACCATCTCTTCGGCGATGGCATTGATCTCGGTCTGGCTCAAATTGCGAAAGCCGGCCCAGGCATTTTCGGTATCGCCCGCGTGGGCATCGGCCGATCCTCCATCGCGATCGTGGGTTCGGGCAAAAGGGGCGGACAGGTTGGCGGGATTCGTCTCCGTGCCGATGGCGACCTCCTTCAAGCTGGACAGGACGGCCTTCCAGGCTTCCACGGAGGTCGAGTTGATGTTGAACGCGCCTTCGACCAGGAGGTTTTCCGCGGCGTTAAAGATACCGCGAAACTGATCAGGCTCATCAGGCGGCACCACGTTGGGATCGCGGAACGGCTTGTAGCGGGCGTTGACCAAGGAGTCATCGGGATCGTTGAAATCGAACTCCGCGTTCTCGTCCGAGGGGAAGGAGGAAAAATAAAACCGGTCCCATAGAATGTCGTTCCAAAGATAGGCTCCGTCGTAGTGGCGTCCCAACTGGGGCTGATTTGAAAACACCGCGTCGCGGGTGACGCGTGGAGTCGGATAGGAGTTGCCGATGGGGTGACTGAGTTGCCAAGTGGCGGGTTTGACATCCTCTCCGGCTACCACATGCCCCGCTATATTGAAGTGCTGTAATTGTCCTAGAGAGGTGACGGGACGTCCTGGCTGGGGCAAATCGAACAGGATGTTGACGAAGCCGATATCGGGTTCGCTCGGGTCGTCCACCTCATCAGGCAACTCTGTCATGGATGGGAATTTGCCCGTGCTCACCAATCCCCATCGAGTGGTGCTGGGAATACCGGTGCCGGCGGGGGGGAGCAGGTTGGCAGCCAGGTAAGGATTAACCCCCGTGGGGTTCTCCTCGCCTGCCATGTAGTATTTGATCGCTAGTTGAAGGGGATGGGCGTTTCCGGCTGAATAATGAGCAGTGGTGAACGCTCTATAGTTTACTTGGAAAAATGGCGACTGCTGCATGTTATACGCAAATCCATCATGCAGTGTGAAAAATAGCCCTGCGCCCTCTTGGCTGCTGTCGTCTACTGCCTCAAATGGTTGAACCCTAAAACCCGAAGAGCTCTCGTCTGCGGTGTCGATATTGTTTAGATCATTATCATTCTGCCTGGATTCGCGGGCGTATATTGCCGAAAACCTGTTTAGGAGAGCTGAATCGAGCGTTCCCATGAATGATTCGATTCGGAAATCATTGGAGGTCCGGAGCGCCAAGTGTGTGTTTTCGGGAGTGAGTGGATTTATCGCGGGCTTATCTGTATCATATGTGAGGAACGCCGTGGGGTCGAACGTGTTCTTTAGGCGAACGTTGCGCACTGTTCCGAGGTTTGCGATCACGGTGTCATCGTCAGGATCCACCGTGAAAATCTGGGCAACGCCCGGAGGGATTTCTGTAGCGTTTACGACCAGTCTCGTATTCCCCATGTAACCATGTTGAGGGCCAGTGGTGCCTTCGACATTGGTAAAGTCGTCTAGGTCTGTGGTATCGGCGGGGCCTCGCTGGATACGCACTCCGTTGTCGTTGCCGTTACCGAAAAAGAAACGGACGATAAAATCTCCACGCAGGGGCACGGAGTAAGGATTTGCGAGCACAACAATAGGTCTGATATCCACACGGATAGTGCCTTCCTCTATGCGTAGCCGATAGAACACCTTTCCTTGCACCACCAACGGTGTAAGTCCCTGTTCGGTTCCTCTCGGGAGCCGTGCGTTGGCGATGCCTTCGTTATCGAATACACCGGCAGGGGTGTCCGTAAGTCGATTGCCCATGTTATAGTAGGACCAGAGCTGTTCCCATGTGGCGGTGTTATTCAGCAGATCGCTGTAGTCGCCTGTGCTCGTGGGAAGGTTGGCGTAGGGGGTGGAATCAACCGATATGGCGGGGTTATAGCTTGAGTTGGGGACGACGTTATAAGGATCGGCCCCGGTCGGAACGGTGGTCAGCGCGGTGCGGAACTCGGCCACGGTGCGGCGGCTCAGGATATAGGTAAGATCGCGCTTAAGGCCGCCGTTTTTCACATCGGCCAGCACGCCTCGGGAGCGCACGGTTAAGTCGTGAAAGCGGGATCTTAATTCGGACGGGAAATCGATATCGTCGCTCAAATAATCGAGCTGGGTGTGGGTGAGCGCAGCGGCCAGACGCTCCGCATTGGCGGGATAATCCGCGGCCAGGCCATCGGTGCCATCCGTGGTCATCGCTTCAATGGCGGGACGCTGGGCGGATTGGAGGCGCTTTTGTTCGCGCAGCTCGCGTTCCTGCGCGGTTTCGGATCCCGCCGGGGGGGCATAGGGATCTATGAGATTGGCGCGGGCCTTCACGCCTTCGTCGCCCACCCACCAGGCGTAATGACCGACGGGGGTCGGGCCGCTCATGCCCGGGACGTTGCTGGAAATGATCGGGACCTGTGGCGCGGTGACCGCGCGATCCAGCGAGGTGGTGGTGGTCGCGTCCGCGCTGGCCTTTACAAGCAGGCGGTGGGGCCGGTCGTTGGCATCGAGGATCTCGTCAAAGGGTGTGCTGGTGATGCTGAGTCCGGAGACGACATCGGTGGGCTGAAACATCGGGGCAGTGCCGGCGGGGGTGTTTTCGTTGCCGCTCACCAGCCATGGCGGTGTGGGCGTGGGCCGGGCATTGAAGGCGACGGCGTCTTCCGGGTCGTAAGGATCGGTGTTGGTGTTTTGCCAAGCGCCGGTCCAATGCCGGTTGCGAGAGGCGCGCCAGTAGCTGTCGACTTCGTCCACGGCCTCCGCACCGGTCGTGCCCCGGCCGGGGCCGGCGTCGGGGAAGTAGCCGACGCCGTTGGGAGTTGGCGGGGTGATCGTCACACTTGACGGCAGGATGATGTCGGCGCGGGCGGTGATGCGTTGGTCGGGGCCGGTGTGTTTCTGGAGCTGGCCGATGGCGATGTTCAGCGCCATGAGCGCGTTTTGCCGGGCCTGGGCCTGCTGCTGGCTGTTGGCGGCGACCTGGGTCTCGACGCGGGTGAGCGTGGCCAGGCCGACGAGGATCAGCACCAGAAACGCGACCAGCGTGATGGTGATGAGCAACGCGAAGCCGCGCGGGGAGCGCGGTTGGCGACCGACGGTGAGGGGCAGGGGACGCACGGTAGGGTAAGTTGATCGACCGCCCCGCCGCCCACTTGAGGCGACGGGGCGGGCGATGTTTCAGGGTGGGCAATGGTTGCCCGCTAACAGGAGCGATGAATCACACGGCCCGGCGGCGGCGCAGGGCGCAGAAGCCGAGGGCACCGGCTCCGAGGAGGATCGCGAAGGCGGAGGGCTCGGGAATGGCGGCGCCGTAGGTGAGCATACCGGTGGACTCGTAGAAGGTGTAGTCGCCGAAGGTCCAGACGTCGTCGGTTTCGGAGAAGCCCTGCACGTCGAAGGTGGCGGCGAAGCTGGTGTTGGCCAGCAGGGTGGAGTCGATGATGGTCCAGGCGTTGCCGCCGGTCTCGTCGGCGAGGGTGAAGTCGAAGATGAGGGTGCCGTCGAAGTTGAGGATGCCGTTGCCGGAGAGCTGGTTGTTCACGCCGTTTTCGCCAAGGTAGATGGTGAACGAACCGGTCTCGCCGAGGGTGATCGTGCCGTCCTGGATGATGGTGTCGCCGGTGAGGGTGTTGGCTCCGTTGAGGATCAGGGTGCTGGGGCCGGCCTTGATGAAGGTGTTGGCGGTGAGGCCGTCGGAGATGTCGCCGCCGATGGTCAGGCTGTTGCCGCTGCTATCGACGGTGAGAGTGCGACTGGTGCCGGCGGCGGTGCCGAGGGTGATGTCACCGGTGCCCATGTTGAGCTTCTTGGTGCTATCAAATGTCCAATCGGCATTCCAGACCTGAGCGGAGACCGTGAGGGCATAATCGCCCGTATTGCCGGTGGTGCCGATGCTGCCGCCGTTGATGGTGAGCACACCGTTGCCGAGCGCGCCGATCGCTGATTTGTCGCCGGTGTTGCCACCTTGGAGGGAGAGGTGGCCTTTGTTGAGGGTCACGCCACCGGTGAAGAGGTTCTGCTGACGGTTGCCCGAACCCGGTCCGAAGCCCACCGTGCCATCGGTGTCGATCACGATGTCGCCCGAGCCGCTGATGCTTTGAGTGCCGGGATCGCCGTTAAAGGCGATGGTGGAGCCGGCGACGCCCTTGAGGGTGAGCGTGCGGTCCGCGAGGTAGATTGAACCTTGGATGTCGAGCGAGCGGGCGGCGTTGTTGGTCCAGTCCTGATTGGCTGCCAAAAAGATGGGTGCGGTGATGACATTGGCGACATCGGGCGTGTCGGCCGCCAGGGTGATACCGCCGGAACCGATTTGCAGCGAGGACGCAAAGGTCATCGTGCTGCCGCTGTTGAGCGTGCCGCTGGTGGGGCGTGAGAGGGTGATGGTGTTGCCGTCGATGGCGGTGATAAACGTGGCTCTCGACATTCTGGAACCGGTGATCTGCTGGCCGACCGCGAGACCGGTGACATCGGTCATGACGAGCTCGGATGAGCCGCCGGAAACGGTGCCGTTGGTGGTCTGGGTGCCGGTCAGATTGCCGATGGTCACGGCGACGGCGGAGGTGCCGCCCAGCGTGAGTCCGTTGACCGAGCGCACGGTGAAGGCGTCGAGCGTGGGCTGAAAATCGTAGGCGGTGGTGCCGCTGAACACGGCGATGTCGTCGTTGATGTTGTCGGCGGGGGCGGTGCCGCCGGTCCAGTTGGCGTCGTCGGCCCAGCTGGTGTTGCCGCCGGGGCCGGGGTTCCAGGCAATGTTATCGGCGCGGGCGGAGGGCGCGGCGGCGAGGGTCATGGCGGCGAGAACGGTCGCGGCGGCATAACGTGGGTGCAGGGGAGTGTCGTTCATGTTCGTATTCGGGGGTATTCTCGATTGGGTGGGGTGATCGACTCGGCGTGAACGGGTAGTCTTGCCGTCGGAATTTAAACCATAAGGCCTGACAGGGGCGGGGCAACGTGCAGTATGTCGAACACGTTCGACGCCATCATGAGTGAAATCATCCCCTGTTCCCTGGCCAGAGTGGCGCGCGAGGCCGGCGTGGCGAAGTCCACGGCGTCGCTGGCGCTGCGCGGTGGTCGTCGCGTGTCGGCCGAGACGGTGGCGCGGGTGCGGGCGGCGGCGGAGCGCCTGGGCTACCGGGCCGATCCGCGGGTGGGCTCGCTGATGGTGCGCATTCGTATGTCCAGAGAGTTGCACGACCGGGAGCGGCTGGCGTTTGTCTGGGTCGGCGCAAGCAAGGACGACCGGCGTCGCGACCGTTTTTCAGTTTCGTCATTTTCCGGAGCACGGCGGCGCGCCGAGGAAAACGGCTGCGCCCTGGAGGAATTTTTCCTCAACGAAGAGGGCATGACGGCGGCCCGGTTGGACCGGATTCTGGTGGCGCGGGGCATCACCGGGGTGATTTTTTCGGCGCCACACCACATGCTGGAGGTGCGGGTGGACTGGAACTGGGATCACTTCGCCGCGGTGCGAATCGGCGGCTCGGATTTTTATCCGACGCTGCACCGGGTGGAGTCCAACCACTATCAAAACATGTGGATGGCCATGGACCGTATGCGCGAGATGGGCTGTCGCCGTCCGGCGGGGGTGTTGTTCGAGCAGCTCCACCGGCGGCTGCACGGGATGCACCGGGCGGCGTTTGTGGAGAACCACCCCTCGCCGTCGGAGGCGTTGCAATTGACGCGGTTCGGGTTGCCGTCAAGCCGGAGCGAGACGCTCGCCTGGCTGGAGAAGGCGGATGTGGACGGGTTGGTCTTTGTCATGAATCCGCCCGACGAGACTTTGCGCTGGCTGAGAAGGCTGCCGCGGTTGCGGAGCCTGGTCACGCTGGATGTGCGCAAGCGCGGGGTGGACGGGCTGCAACGCAACGACCAGATGATCGGCGCGAAGGCGGTGGACATGGTGCTGGCCGAACTGCACCGCAACGAGCGCGGCGTGCCCAAGCACCCGACGGTCCTGCTGCTCGAGGGCCAGTGGGGGGATTGAGGCGGCGCGGGAGTGGCGCGGAGGGCAGGTGACCGCGGGGAGGTCGCGCCGCGTTCAGCGGCCGATGGGGCTGTTGTCGTTGCCGTTGCCGTGGGGCTTGGAGTCGTCCCACGCGAGGACCTGTTTGCCCTTTTCCAAGGCGGCGCGGAGGTCGGCGTAGGGCACGTCCTGCACGGGCAGGTTGTCCTGCCTGAGCGCGACGGCGGCGGCGGTGGCGGCGGCCTGGGCGAGCACCATGAAGACGGGCTCCATGCGGATCGAGCCGTAGGCGATGTGCGAGGAGGAGAGGCACACGGGCACGAGCAGGTTGGCGGTCTGGCCGCGCTTGGGCGTGATGGTGCGGTAGCTGATGCCGTAGGGCTTGGGCAGGTGGACCTGCACGTCGCCTTCGTTGAACACGCGGCCGTCCTTCACGAAGCGGCGGCAGTTGTGCGAATCCATGGTGTAGGCGGCCAGGCCGATGACGTCCTCGACGAGGATTTTGGACAGGCAATGCTGCTCGGTCATCACGAAGTCGCCCAACAGGCGGCGCGCCTCGCGCACGTAGAGCTGGTGGGGCCAGTGGCTGGTGTCGGCGAACTCGTCGCCGGCGAGACCCCAGGTGTTGACCTTGGCCTGCACGTCGGCGGGCACGGCGGGGTCGGTGCGGTAGAACCACCAGAGGCCCTGGTGGTAGTTGACGTGGGCCTGGAAGATCTTTTCGCGCTCGGCGTGGGAGGCGGTGGGCCAGGCGTAGTTTTCGCCTATAAAATCGCTGGAGACGGCACCGTGGTTGTTGGTGTCGGTCTTGAGTCCGCGGATCATGTCGAACTTCCAGAACATCTGGTCCCAGCCGGCGGCGAGGTAGCGGGCAAGCAGCTCGTATCGGCTGCGGTCATACACGGCGGGCTTGGGGAACGGCACGCGGATGTCCTCGCGCTGGGTCATGCAGACGCGGAAGTTGTAGGCCTGCACACGGTGGTCGCCGGCGCCGATCTCGGGCAGGCCGGGCTCGATGCCGGGGAGCAGTCCGCTGGCGGGATTGCCGGGCGTGACGTAGGGATCGATGGGGAAATTGAACTGGTGCTTTTCGCGAACCTGCTGGCCGTTGAGGGTCTCGCCGTAGGTGGCGTTGGCCTCGCGGCCGGTGGTGAAGTCGACGCCGGCCGCGGCCATGAGATCGCCCTCGTAGGAGGCGTCGATGAAATACTTGGCGCGCGCGCGGGCGCCGTGGCTGAAGGCGATCTCGACGATGCGGTCGTGCTCGACCACGGCGGTTTCGAGGTAGTGGCCGTGGTGCACGGTGACGCCGATCTCGGCGAGCCAGTCGGTGAGCACTTTCTCCGCGACGTGCGGTTCGAAGCGCCACTCGGCCTCCACGCCGTAGTGCACGCCCATGCGCCGATAGAATTCGAGGGCGATGCCGCCGACCGCGGCCTTGTTGCCGAAGTCGGTGAAGCCGAGTCCGCCCGAGGAGAGTCCGCCGACGTGCCAGCCGGGGTTGCAGAGAATGACGTTGAGGCCGTCGCGCCTAGCCTGCACGGCGGCGGCGACACCGGCGGCGCTGGCGTTGTAGATGCAGAGGTCGGCCGCGAGCACGGGATGGTCGGGACCGACGTCGGCGGCGGGCTTGAAATAGTAGGGGGAGGGCATGGTTCGCGGAGAGGGGGAAGGGTTTGCGGCCGAAAATTGCAGGCGTGACAGCGGTCGCAACGGGCTGTTTTCTGAATCGTTCAGATGGCGACCGGCAAAAAGCGGGTGACGATCGGCGACGTGGCGCGGCGGGCGAAGGTGTCGCGCGCGGCGGTTTCCTATGCGTTGCGCGACGATCCCAACATCGCCCCGGCGACGCGGGCGCGCATTCGCAAGGTGGCCGACGCCATGGGTTATCGTCCGGACCCGACGCTGGCCAAGTTGATGGCGCACCTGCATGCGGGCGGGGCGGGACGCTATGCCGGCAAGCTGGCGCTGCTCAACGTGCACCCGACTGCTCCTGATTATTTTCGAGACACGCCGGCGCTGGTGGATTTCGCGGACAGCGCGGCGGGCCGGGCGGCGGAGTTGGGTTATGATACC
This sequence comes from Verrucomicrobiota bacterium, assembly GCA_043815125.1. Taxonomy (GTDB): domain Bacteria; phylum Verrucomicrobiota; class Verrucomicrobiia; order Opitutales; family Opitutaceae; genus JAUWBF01. The sequence continues at coordinate 5,059 of JBDRJH010000420.1, read as the reverse complement.
GAGGCGTTTTGGCTTCATGAGCCCGGGCGCTCGCCGCGTCGACTGGCGCAGATGCTGGTGGCGCGCGGCATCCGCGGACTGTTGGTCGGATCAACGGGACGGCATGGATCGGTGCTGGAGTTCCCGTGGGAGAAGTTTTCAGCGGTGACGGTGGGCTACTCGGTGGAGACGCCGGCGCTGCATCGCGTGGTGACGCATCATTACCGCAACACGCAATTGGCGATCCGGCGTGCGCTCGCGGCGGGGCACACGCGGCTCGGCTTCATGTCGCCCGCGTGCGCCGAGGCGACCATGGAGAACCTGCATCTGGCCGCCTTTCTCGCGTGGCAGCACGAGGCGCGGCCGGAGGATCGCGTGCCTCCGCTGCTGGTGGACTCGGGGGAATGGGGGGCCTTGCGAACGTGGTTTCAGGCCCACCGGCCAACGGTGATTCTTGGCACCTCGGCGGGACGCGTGGAGCTGGCCGCGGCGGGTATTCGTGTTCCCGACGACGTGGCCTTGGTGAAGCTGCTGCTGTGGGACCCCGGCTTGGGGGAGTCGGGCGTGCTGCCCGGCTACGAACGGCTTGGCGAGGCGGCGGTCAACCTGCTCGTCGGCCCGCTCCAGCACGACGACTACGGTGTGCCGGAGGATCCGAAGGTGGTCTTGATCGACGGGCGTTGGAGCGACGGAGCAACGTTGGTCGCGCCGTCGAATTGTATCGAGTGAATCAATACGGGCCGCGGATGTGCTCGCGGACTCCGGCGCGGTAGAAGGCGGCGAGTTGCTCGTGGAGTTCGTCGCCGAGCGGGGGCAGGTCCGACACGGCGGCGTTGGCGTCGACCTGGTCGGGGCGGCTGGCGCCGGTGATGACGGTGGTGACGGCCGGATGGTCGAGAATCCAGCGTTGCGACATCTGGGCGAGGTTCAGGCCGTCGGGCAGGAAGCCCTTGAGCGCGTCGGCCAGGGCGACGGCGCGCTCGAACGGGATGCCGGCGAAGGTCTCGCCGACGTTGAATGCGGCGCCGTCGCGGTTGTAGTTGCGGTGGTCGTTTTCGGAGAAGGTGGTGTCCCGGGTGAACTTGCCCGCGAGCACGCCGCTCGCGAGCGGCAGGCGCACAATGATGGCGACGCCCTGGGCCTGGGCGCGGGCAAAGAGTTCGGCGGCGGGCTTGGGGCGAAAGACGTTGAAGATGACCTGCAGGGAGGCGAGGTCGGGCTGGTCGAGGCAGATCAGGCCTTCCTCGACGGATTCCACGCTGGCGCCGAACTGCCGGATCTTGCCCTCGGTTTTCAACGCGCGGAGCGATGCGAACACGTCGCCGCGGCGGAGCTCCGCGGTGGGCACGCAGTGGAGCTGCGTGAGGTCGAGGGAGTCGACGCCGAGTCGTTTGAGCGACGCCTCCGTCGCGGCTCGCAGGCCGGCCGCGGTGTATTTGTCCGGGTAGAGATCGCCGGTGCGGCCGAGCTTGGTGGCGACGAAGATGTCGTCGCGCTTCGATTGACGCAGGAACTTGCCGACCAGTGTTTCGCTGCGGCCGGCGCCGTAGACATCGGCCGTATCGAAAAATGTGATACCGACGTCGGCCGCCCGCGCGAGGATGTCGAGGCAGGCCTGTTCGTCGACCGCGCCCCAGTCGGAGCCGCCGAGCTGCCAGCAGCCCAGGCCGATTTCGGAGACATTGCGGGATGCGGCGGGGAAGGGACGGGTTTGCATGAAGGGGCAACCGAATACTCGACCGGCGTTTATGCAAGTCGCTGGAGCTGAAAACCACCGCGTCGCCACACCGCCGGAGCCACGCCGTAGCGCGCCTTGAACGCCGCCGACAGGTGGAACGCCGAGCTGAAACCGACCGCTTCGGCGACCGCCTCCAGTCGCAGCGGGGTGGTGCCGATCAGACGCCGCGTGCGCTCCAGCCGCAGGTGCAGCAGGTGACGGCGCGGCGACAGCCCGGTGCGTTTGCGAAACTCGCGACGAAAGACCGCGTAGCCGACCCCGACCTCGCGGGCCAGCTCGGGCATGGTGGGCGGAGCGTGCAGGCGCTCGGTCAGGATGTGTGTCGCCCGCCGGATCGCGCGGGCCATCGGGGACTCCCCGGCGTGGTCGCGCGCGATGACTTGCCCGAGCAGTTGCAACATGGCCGCCGCCTGCTCGGCCGGCCGTCCTTCATCCAAGCTGCGCAGCAACACCGACCAGGCTTCGGCCGCGGCCTCCGGCGCGGTCAGGGAGCGCACCTCTCCGCGGGCGGCGAAGAGGCCGGCCTCGGTCAGGCGCCGCGGAGTCTCCCCATCGAACTCGATCCACAACTCCCGCCAGCCGGTGCGTGCCGCCGGCCGGTAGCGGTGCCATTGCCCCGGCACGATGATGATGACCGAGCCGGCCTCCACCCGTCGCACGCCGCCGTCGCGCCCGAACTCGCATTCGCCGCCGCCCGCGACGACCAGCACCAGTTGCCACGCGCCGAGCACGCGCCCGTGCCGCCAATCGAACGCATGGTCCACCGGGTGACCTGCGGGCGGGTAGGGGGTCCGTGGAGCATTGGTGATACGGCCGATGCCGCGCACACCCACGCCCCAAGCCTTTTCCTCCAGTGAAACAGGTAGGTAGCGGGCGATGTCGGAGGTTGGGGCGATTATGTTCAAAACATGTATGTTTTGGCACACTCACCATATTCAACCCTGACGGCAATTCCGATATGATGACGTGTTTCCCCAACCCGCCATGCCCACCTCCAAACCGTCCAAGAAAACCTCCCGCGTAACCGCCGCCCAGTCTTTTGCCGCCGCTTCCGCCGCCTACCACGCGCTCGGCGTCGATGTGGAGGCCGCGCTCCAGACCCTCGCCGCGACGCCGATCTCCATGCACTGCTGGCAGGGTGACGATGTCGGCGGTTTCGAGCGCGCCGACGCCACCCTCACCGGCGGCATCCAGGCCACCGGCAACTATCCCGGCAAGGCCCGCACCATCGACCAGCTGCGTCAGGACCTCGAACTCGTTTACAAGCTGCTGCCCGGCCGGCACCGGCTCAATCTGCACGCCATCTACGGCGACTTCGGCGGCAAGCCGGTCGAGCGCGACGCCATCGAGCCGCGCCACTTCGCCTCGTGGGTGGACTGGGGCAAGTCGATCGGCCTGCACGGCATGGATTTCAACCCGTCCTGTTTCTCGCATCCGCTTTCCGCGGACGGCACGCTTTCGCATCCGGACAAAAAGATCCGCGCGTTCTGGATTCGCCACTGCCAGGCCAGCCGCCGCATCGGCGCGCATCTTGGCAAAAAGTTCGGCACCCGCACCGTCACCAATGTTTGGATACCGGACGCGTCCAAGGACACGCCGTTCGACCGCTCCGGCCCGCGCCAACGCCTCGAGGACTCGCTCGACCAGGTCTTCGCCGAGAAGCTCAACGCCAAGCACCACCTCGACGCCGTCGAGTCCAAGCTCTTCGGCATCGGCGCGGAGTCCTACACCGTGGGCTCGCACGAGTTCTACCTCGGTTACGCGTTGAAGCAGGGTAACGTCGCCTACTGTCTCGACGCCGGCCACTTTCACCCGACCGAGTCGCTCGCCGACAAGATTTCCTCGGTGCTCCAGTTCGCCCCCGCGCTGCTCCTGCACGTCAGCCGCGGCGTGCGTTGGGACAGCGACCACGTGGTCAACTGCGACGACCCGACCAAGGCCATTTTCGAGGAACTCGTGCGCGGCGACTTCCTCGGCCGCACCGCCATCGGCCTCGACTACTTTGACGCGTCGATCAACCGCATCGCCGCCTGGGTCATCGGCACGCGCGCCGCGCAGAAGGCGTTGCTCATCGCGTTGCTCGAACCGGCCGCGCAGCTCCGCGCCGCGGAAAAATCCGGCGACTTCGCGCTGCGCCTGGCGTTGCAGGAGGAGTCCCGCGCGCTGCCGGTCGGCCCGGTCTGGGACGAGTTCTGTCGGCGTCACGGCACGCCCGGCGGCCTCGGCTTCATGACCGAGATCCACGCCTACGAACGCGCCGTGCTCAGCAAGCGCTGACGGCCGGGAGCCCCAGGGAGGACGGGCATTCCTGCCCGTCCCGTGTGACGTCGACAGCTGGTTCGACGTCATTCGCTTCATCCGCCGCCCAACGGGACGGACAGCAATGTCCGCCCGCCTGCTTGCGGGCGCCGTCTACCGGCGGGCGAGTGCGCAGGAGTCGCGCTTGACCATGTCGGCGCAAACCCGGCGGATGCCGGTGGTTTCGTCCGGCGTTGTTCCGGGGGATGCGAGCAGGCCGGTGACGGCCTCGAGCACGGAGTCGGCCAGCAGGTCGAGGTGGACGTCAAAGGTGGTGAGCGCGGGCTTCAGTCCGGCGGCCATGGGAAGGTTGTCGAAGCCCACCAGGCTCAGGTCGTCCGGCACGGTCAGGCCGGCATCGAGGGCGGCGCGCAGGCCGCCGGCGGCGAGCCAGTCCGAGGCGAAGAGCATGGCGGAGGGCCGTTGCCCGCCGGCCAGCAGCGGACGCAGGGCATGCGCGCTGCCGTCCGCGTTGATTTTGTCGGGGGGGAGCGAAAGGCGCCAGGCCTCCGGCGCGTGCAGGCCGAACTCCGCGACCGCGGCGGCGAATCCCTCGTGAAAACCACGGTGGTGAAGCTCCGTGTCCGGTCCGGCGACGAGGCCGACCTCGCGGTGGCCGAGCGCGGCCAGGTATTGGGTCGCCTGATACGCGGCGGCGCGGGTGTCGACCCGCACGGCGACGCGATGTCCGGACGCGTCGATGGACGGGCCCTGCAGCGACACGGTGGGCATGCTCCGGCGGGCGAGAAGATCGAAGGTGGACGTCTCGAAGTGGCCGTAGGTCACCACGGCGTCCACTTCATGCTCGGCGCAGCGGGTCTCCAGTTCGGCGTTGTCGGTGAAGTCGATCACCGAGAACGCCAGCCGGCGGCGCTCGGTGTTCTGTCGCAGCGCGTCGATTGTGGCGAGCGCGGCCGGGTTGATCTCGCGGTTGGGCCCGCGAAAGGGGGAAAACAGCAACCCGATCCGCCACAGCGGGTGGGATTTTAGCCGGCGGGCGGCCGCGTCCGGCACATAGCCGAGGCGCCGGGCCTCCTCCAGCAC
>JBDRJH010000419.1:0-3874 GCA_043815125.1 Verrucomicrobiota bacterium | reverse complement strand
GCCCCCACCTAACGCCCGCCGCTTGGCAAGCGGCGCTCCTTGGCGCTCCTTGGGGTTCTTTGGCTCAGTTCACTCGACCGGTTTGGGCAGGGTCTCGACCAATGTGCGCACCTGCAAACGGGTGCCCTCCGGGCGGATGAGCAGCAGGGTGCGACCGTTGGGCCAGGCCTCGGTCCAGCCGTTGAAGACGAGCTTCGCGTTGCCGGTATCGTCGCGGCGGGCGATGCCTACACGAAAGCGTCCCGTCGTGCCGGCCGGCGCGTCGATCTCCGGATAGGGCACCGCGGCGCGCGCTCCCGGCGGGATGTCGCCTTCAAACCCGCCGAAGCGGCCGAGCAGTGCCTCGCCGCTGAAGTTGACCACGCGCAGCGTGCCCACGGGAAACACCTTGAGGCTGTCGTCGATGGCCGTGGTGCGAATCGCACCCGTCGCGTCGGTCGCGACGAAGACCAACGCACGATCGGGCGCTCCCGCCGGCCAGGCGACTTGGGCGACGGGACGATACACCGTCGCTCCGGTGGCGGGGTCGGCCTGCTTGAGCGCGAGGATGACCGGCGCGTCGGCGGAGCGCACCTCCAGCGAGGCCGAGCGGCGCAGGACCGGCGCGGAGAGCGGCACGGCATCGGTCGGCGAGCGCAGGTAGTGCAGCTGCGCGCGGGCCTCGAAATCGTCGAGCGCGACGATCTGAAACGTGGGCGCGGCGGCAACCGCGTCGCGGGCAAACAGCGCCGAGATCAGGATGGCGGCTCCGGCGAACAGAAAGGTCAGATATCGTCGGAAGCGAGCCATCGGAAAGAGGTGATTTTGAATTTGCGGCCAAAGTCGCCGGTCGGGGCGAGCGGGTCGTCGGTCGGGTCGAGCGTCTCGGGGACGCGTTGCACGGTGGCCTCGCACCAGGCGCGGCCCTGGATCTCGCCGGTCACGGGATTGCGGGCGTCGCCGTAGGCGCGCACGAGGAAGGTGTCGGAGCGCACCGTGGCAAAGGGCGCGAGCAGCGCGGCGAGGTCGGCCTGGGTGACGGCGGCGGGACTGTGCGCGAAGTCGGCGCCGATCTTGGCGGCGGCGTTGATGTTGGCGGTGGCGAGCGCGCGGGTCAGCAGCCCGTCCGCCAGCAGGTCGCGGATCGAGGCGAAGGGCCGGCCGCGGGTTTTCAACTCGGCGACGATGGCGGTGGCGAGCGCGTCGACCTCGGCCGTGGTGAGCTGGCGTCCGCCGGTGGTGACGGCATCGGCGTCGGCGATGGGCAGCGCGGGCGTGGCGGCGTTGGGCAGCGGGGCCTCGGGCAGTTGCTGCGCGCCGTGGGTGAGGCGCAGGACGACGTTGTCGAGGGTCTGCGTGCCGGCGGCGGACTCGGATTCCCAATCGTTGATCTTGGCGCCGAGCACGGCCTTCCAGGCGGCGACGGAGGTGGAGTTGAGGTTGAACGCGCCGCGCAGGAGCAGGTGGCGGGCGGCCTGCTCGTCGTCGCGCAGATCGGCGAGCGCGGGCGTGTTGCCGTCGTCGGGCGCGTAGTAGCGCACGTGGCGGTTGGGCAGCGGCTGGCCGGCGGCGAAGTCCCAGGCGTGGTTACGCGGCACGGTGGACAGGTAGTATTGGTCGAACCAGGCGTTGACCGCCGGGTCGGCCCAGGTGTTGCCCAGATCGGCCGGGGTCGAGCCGGCGAGGTTGCGTAGTGAACCGACGGATACAAGTTCCTGGCGGGGCAGGTCGAAGAGTGTGGCGTTGGTCAGGCCGGCGAGGGCGCCGTCGGGCGAGACGCCGGCGTTGGTGGCGGCGGTGTTGTCCCAGGTGGAATCGAAGAAGTCGCCGTCGAGCACGGGTGCGCGGGGATCACGACCGTCACCGGAGTCGACCCGGGTCCAGTGGGCGAGCTCGTCGCGGAGGTTGAAGCCGTAGCCGTAGGAATAGGTCGTGCCGTTGGCCGCGCCCGCGGCGGCGGCATGGTCGATGTCGGGCTCGTAGGTCTGGATGAGGGCGCGGGTGGGCTGATTGACGAAGAGTTCGACCTTGGGCTGCGGGTTGAGCGCGGGCAGGTCGACCGAGGGGATGGCGGTGATGCCCGCATCGTCGGCGCCGGTGGCCAGCGTCCCCTGCCCTCCGCCCGTGGTGAGCGAGGTGGCGCCCGAGACCAGGCGCACCTCGCCGGCTTCCCAAATCTCGGCGGGATCGACGGTGATGCCCGCGGCGGTGATGAGCGCGCCGACGTTGATGTTGTGCGTGCCGCCGCCGGTGGTGTTGACGGTGACGTTGAGGTCGCCGACATCCAGGCTGAGCGGCTCGCCGGCGACCATGGTGAAGCGGGCGGCGTAGGGATTCCACAGCTCGGCCTCGATGATGTAGTTCAGGATGATCTCGGTGCCGGTGCCGCCACCGAGGGTGAACCAGAAGCGCAGGCCGAACTCGCTGAGCACGGGCGCGGCCGAGAAGGCGGGGAACGTGGTGGCGCTCGCGGGCGTCAAACCGGCCGGGGTGTAGTCGGCGACAAAACCGGAGGCCGGGGTGGTGACGCGAAAATCGCGGTAGGCGCGCACGGCGGCCGAGAGGTTGTCGGCGCCGGCGGGGTCGGACAGGTCGCGGCGCAGGCGGCCGTTGAGGGTGTCGGAGAGCACGGCCTCGGAGAGCGCGGTGACGGCGTGGAAGTTGGCGCGCACGTCGGCGGTGGACGGGGCGTTGGTGACGACCGTGAGCTGGCGGATGCCCTGGAGCTTGGGCAGCTCGTTGACGGCGGCGGCGGAGTCGGGATCGAAGGAGCCGAAGATCGCTTCGAGACGCGGGCGCGGCAGCTGGAGTTGGTTGAGACGGGCGCGTTGGGCGTTGGGCGTGCCGGTCCAGTCGTCGCCGGGGTTGGCGCCGCTGTTGTCATAGCCGATGGGGTCGGTGGCGAGCAGCGGGTCGATGAGGCTGGCGCTGGCCTTGATGCCCTCGTCGCCCACCCAGTAGGCGTGGTGGCCGATGACGGCGGAGGTGGTGAGGCCGGGGATGGAGCCGGCGGGCGCGGTGACGTTTTGCTTGGCGACGCGGATGCGCTGGGCGGGGGAGTCGACGGAGTTGTCGCCGAGCAGGAAGACCTCGTTGGCGGTGTCGTCGACCGGGTAGTTGCCGGCGGCGGGCGAGAGTGCGTTGGTCGGAGTGACGGCGACGGAATTGGTCTCGTTGCCGCTGACGAGCCAGGCGTCGGGCGTGCCGGTGGTGTTGGTGGTTTCCCAAACGCCGGTGAGAAGGGGTTGGGTCAACGACGCGGTGCTCGTGATTTCGGCGCGGGCGGTGACGCGGCGGTCGGGGCCGGCATGGTTCTGGAGCTGACCGACGGCGAGGTTGAGGGCGTTGAGCGCGTGCTGGCGGGCCTGGTTAAGCTGCTGGCTGTTGTCGGCCACGCGGGTCTCGACGCGGGTCGTGCTGGAGAGCGCGACGACGATGAGCACCAGAAAGGCGATCAACGAGATGGTGATGAGGAGGGCGAAACCGCGGTTCCGTTTTTTCGGCGTCAAGGGGTAGGAGGCTGGGACGGACATGAACAGAAATCAGACAGTTTGAATCGGGGCAAAAAAAGACCTGCCACGGGGGGCAGGTCTCGGTGGCGTCGCGGTCGGGACGCCCGGCGAATCAGAGTGCGGTCGACTTGATGTCGATGCGGCGGGTGTAAACTTGAGAGTTTTGCTCGACGATTTCCCACCAGGTGCCGGGAACGGGCTCGCCGGCTTCTTTGGCCTCGAGCAGGCGGATGCCCTCCGGGGTGAGCACACGAATCATCACCTCAGCAATAGTAGGAAAGCCTGTGATAGGAGTAGCCCCGGCAGCAACATCACTAGTGGGGACCGTTACACCGGACGATAGGCTTGTCGCTGCAAATGCACACGGATCACTTGCAGAGGCA
>JBDRJH010000418.1:0-2059 GCA_043815125.1 Verrucomicrobiota bacterium | reverse complement strand
AGAGCTTGCCATACCATGAGCTGCAAGGTGGTCGCCCTCCCGGAGGATGTAGGAGTCTCGCACCTTTGACGACCCTGCGAATACTCTCTACTTCATCCACAGTCTTGACTTTCTTGTCTCGTTTCTTCCGCCTGGTTACCTGGACAGGGACCTGTCGCCCTGACCTGCTGTTGCCGCCCAGGCCCGTCCACGCGCGGGCGTTTCAGATCTGTATCAGCCATCGCGTGGCCGTGCCATACAGGACAGCCCGTGCCGCGATATAGACATCGCGGTTGCTGTAGCACACGACGAGGTTCAATTCGGTCGGCCATTGTCCTGCATTGGTGACACGCCAACGCGCTACCTATCGACATCTGGAAGAGACGTCGTTAAATTGGAAGATGCGGCCCAGTGGTTGGCTCCGCCAATGCTGGGCCGTGGGCCGCCTGCCGGCTGCCGCCACTGCCGGTCAGCCGATCCCGGCGAAGCAACTCTTCAGCCACGTGCAATGATCAGGCTGGCAGGCGTGGGAGTTGGCCGGTGTTCAGATAGGTTTTGAGCGCATCGGCGATGGTCTCTGTCGGGTTGTGGCCGCTGAGTTTCAGGCTGCGGTAGACGCTCATCAGCACCGCCTGCGTCGCCGCTCCGCGGTCTGAGCGGTTTGACTGGCTGTTCTTGCGCAGGATCACCGCCGGGCGGATCTGCCGTTCGGCGAAGTTGTTCTCGAACGGCACGCGGTCGTAGTCCAGGGACGCGAAGATGTGCTCGGCGTGCCGGCCGAGCCGCTTGGTCAAGCGCCGCGCGTCGCCGTCCACATGCTCCGCGCCCGCCAGAACGGCCAAACGCTCGTTGAGCCGATCCACGCGACCCTGCAACTGGCCGGGAGCGAAGTCCGCGGACTTGCGCAGCCGGATTCCGTCGCGCAGTAACCGCCGCAACTTCTTGGCGAACGCCAGCCACTCAGGCGAATCGTTGTGTTGGTCGACCTTCTCCAACTCGCGGAGCAGATGAACCAGGCGTCCGGCGGGCGAGGACGCACCCTACCCGCCGATCCTCGGCGCACACCGATTCATATGCCGACCAGAAGTCGGTAATCAGCACGCCCTCGAACTCGTCGCTGAAGAACTGTTGCAGCGCCGGACTGCCGCGCGAGCGGTCGATCATGTAGTATTACCGGGAGCGGAAAAGGTGTGACATGCAAGAGCCGACACACAACGGCAATCCTGGACTCTGGGCCTTATTGAGATGTCATACATTAACCGCTCCCGGTAGTAACAGTTGCGATCGTTCGTAAAACACCACAACCAATGCGTCTGACCGTTGACGCGCCATCCGGTTTCGTCCGCGTGCAGATGCGCCGAAGCCTTGGCCTGCCGCCCAATCTGTTGATACCACGCCTCGAGCACCTCGGCCAAACGGCGCCAAGCGTCGACCGGGCCGCCCGATGTCAGCTTCGTTTGCAGGTGGTAGCCCAAGATATCCACGACCTGGTCGATCGTCAGGCCCAGTCCGTAGTGGAACCAACTGGTCAACGCGACCACCCGATGGCCCAGCGCCGCCTTCGGCATTGCGTCGGCGACGACCGGCTCGACGTGCCGCTTGCACTTCGGACAGTAATCACGATGGACCGTGTGTTCGCTGACCAGCGGCTCGATCACTTCGGGGATGTCTTCGATCAGCCGCCGGCGCGTTCGCCGGCAGCGTTGCAGCGGGCCCTGGCAATGCGGGCAACATTTCAGGCGATGGGTCTCGCGTCGGTCGATCCTGGCCGGACGCTCACGGCGAACGCCTTGGTGCCCCGGCCTGGCGCCGGGCCTGCGCTTGCGGCCCTTGCGTTTGTTGGGCTTGGCGTAGACCGGCACCATGGCCGAAGGCGTGGCGGGCGATGGGGCCGCGGAGCAGGGCTTGCCTTTGAATTCGTCCAGGCGAGCGTTCTGCTCGGCGATGCGTTTGCTGGCGGCCAGCAGGGCGAGCGTGACGACTTCGGGCCCGAACAGCGCAAGTCGTTTGGCGTCGTCGTCGGTCAACTCGCCGCGCAGCGCGCTGTCGATCAAGTCTTGGGCCGCAGTGCGTGACATAC
>JBDRJH010000417.1:0-2425 GCA_043815125.1 Verrucomicrobiota bacterium | reverse complement strand
AGGGCATAGAACGAGTCCAGCCCGATACCGATGGCCACGGCTTCGCCGTGCCGAAGTTGGTAGCGGGAGAGCGATTCGAGCTTATGTGCCGCCCAGTGTCCGAAGTCGAGCGGCCGGGCGCTGCCAGACTCAAAGGGATCGCCGTGGCTTCGAATGTGGTCGAGATGCAGAACGGCACAGCGGCGAATCAGGGTTTCCATTTGCCCTTCGCCGCGCTTGGCCAGGGCTCCGGCCTGTTCGCAGAGAAAATCGAAAAAGTCGGCGTCTTCAATGATAGCGACCTTGAAGGCTTCGGAGATGCCCGCAATCCAATCACGCAGCCGGAGGGTGCGGAGGAAATCAAAATCATCGAAGATGGCGAACGGCGGCGCAAAGGCTCCGACAAAATTCTTCATGCCCTGCGCGTTCATGGCGTTCTTGACGCCGACGCCGCCGTCGTTTTGAGAGAGCACCGTGGTCGGAACGCGGATATGCCGGAGGCCGCGATGAATGAGTGCGGCGCCGAAACCGACCGCGTCGAGGACTGCCCCGCCGCCAATCGCCACGATGTAAGAGTGGCGGCAGAGGTGATGGGCCGCCGCGGTGCGGACGATGGCCTGGATAAGCTCCCAGTCTTCCTTCACTGCTTCACCGCCCGGCACAACCGTGGGCGGCTCGAGCAGGTTCAACTGCTCGGAATGGGCCTGGCAATAATCCTGAATCCGTTGAAGCAGATGCGGATGCGCCTCGGCCACGCCGGAGTCGACGTAAAAGATCACGCGATGGCGCCGGTTCTCGCCCAGCCGTCCCACCGCCCGGGCAAAGAGCGCGTTGCTCGGCGCAAAAAGCCGCCGCGTGAAATAGACCGGATAGTCAAAGGCGATGGAGAGGCGTTGGTCAAAGTCAGGTTCTGTGTGCATTACAAAAGGTGCGACCGAATGGCGGCAGATAACTCCAGTAAGGTGCCCGGCTGCGAGTCGAGGTCAAAGGTCGCCGCCCAGCAGCTGAGTCGGTCGGGGCCGGGGCGTCCATGGCTGCCACGAATCCGGGACGCGTCTTGACTGACGCCCGACCATCCGAAGAATAATTCGCAAGGATCGTAGCCGGGTTTCTGGTGAATGTCAACGTGCCGTGCGTAATCCGGCGCCTGTCGCTTTCCGTCCCACCAGGGATAGGCCAGCCAGCAGCCGGGCGAGGCAATCAGGAGCAACTCGCCACTGCGCGGATGGGCGACAGCGAAATTCTCCTGTTCCGAACGGTTCAGTACCTGACCGATACCCGGCTGATCCTTCAAGGCCTCCCGGACGGGTTCCAGGTCCGCCGGCTCAGGAATATATACGTGCGCCATCTCGTGATCCACCATGGCAAAGGCGCGCGACCGGTAAAGGTCGGGATACCAGTGCCCGCCTACGGTGCGAACGGTCAGGAATCCCGCTTCGCGCAGGATTTTGTTAGGAAAAGCGGCCTGAGAAACCGGGCCGATGGCATAATCGCCAAAGATGAGCACCTGGTAACCGCAATTGCCAGCCGCGGTCAGGAGCGATTCCAATTCCGCCAGAAGCTCGGTCAGGGCTTTTTTGCTCCGAGGATGGTCAGGGCCGTATTTCTGCAAGCTGTAATCGAGATGCGGCAAGTAGGTCAGACACAAATCCGGAGCCAGGTCGGGGGCTTCCAGCAGCGTTCGAGTGGCCAGGGCGATCCATTGGGTACCCTTGAGTGAAGTGAACGGCCCCCAGTAATGCTGGAGCTTGAATTTTCCTCCGCTGGTTTTGCGGAGCCGCGCGTAGAGCTCGGCCGGGCGGCTGTAGCAATCCTGAATCATGCCGCCGTGGTGCTTGTGAATCGGAGCGGGCGAAACCAGATAGTCCACCTTCTCGCCCAGGGACTGCTGCCAGAAGAGCAGCGCCACGGATTTGCCGCTATGGCGAAAGGACTCCCAGATTCGTTCACCGCTGACCAGCGCGGCTGATTGTTCCCAGAAAGCCGCCTTGCGCAGGTCACGAAGAAAAACCCCGTTCGAGACCATGCCGTGTTTCGACGGCGGCGCCGCCGTACGAAAGCTGGCCTGCGCCGCGCAGGTTACCGCCGGAAAGATTGGCTCGAGGGGATGAAAGGTCAAGCCTTGCCAGGTCCCGCCGGATAAATGGTTCTGGAGAAAATCATGGCCCAGGGCGGCTACCTGGATGAGCAAGAGTTTTTTCGCCGCCATCAGTTATCCTTTAGCTGCTGTAAAAACGTTTTGCCATGAGCGTCGAGATAAACCACATAGCGAGTATCGCCGCTCCCGCGAAAATGTTACCGCTCAGGACGAACCCGGCTTGAATCACGATCAAGGCGCGCACCAGGATTCCAATGAGTTTGGCGCGCGACCTTTCCGTCTCATTTCGGGCGAGCTGGGTAACGGCTGAAATGTACACGGTAATGACTCCGGCGGCAATCAAAACCG
>JBDRJH010000416.1:0-2094 GCA_043815125.1 Verrucomicrobiota bacterium | reverse complement strand
ATCGCCATTCTGGCGGCCATCGCGATCCCGAACTTCATCGAGGCACAGGTGCGGGCCAAAGTCTCGCGGTCCCAAACCGACATGCGGAGCATTGGAGTGGCCATTGAGGCGTATCGCGTGGACCACACGGGCTATCCGCCTTACTATGCCGGGCCCGAAGGAGCCGGTCTTGCCTATACGCGCCTGAACGTTCTCTCCACACCCGTCGCCTTCATGACCCAAATCCCCACAGACCCTTTTGCCGACGAGGCGGCGGACAGGGTCGCATGGCGATGGCGCGAGGACGCCTACATCTACGCGCCGTTGGCGAACTGGGGCGTAGGGAGGACCTATCAGGACGCCAGGGAGCACGGCGGGATGTGGTTTCTGGCCGGACGCGGTCCAAACCGGATTCACGATATGTATTATAACTATTCTGAAGTTTAGAACTTTTCGTCGTGGTTTCTGATCGCCTGCCTCGCGTCAGCTTAGGCCGCCCTTGGAAGGGGTTGGATTTCGTTCGGTTTGCCGGCGAAAGGCAAACGCGCGGAAATTCCGGGCATGTCGGCCAGGGCCCGGCGCATGCGCGTGACGCTGGGCGGACCGGCGGGGCGCCACCAAGGTTCGGCCGCAAACCACTCGGCGCCCTTGAGCGTGAGCGAGAGGAGGCGAAGGAGGCTGTAGGAAACAAGGCACAACGTCGCGTGGCGCTTGAGCGCGCGGTGCGAGCGTTGGCGGCAGTCGGCGAAACCGCCGTTGGTCTTGAGCTCGTCGAAAGCGTCCTCGATCTTGAAGCGCGCGGCGTAGATTTCCAGAAGTCGCGTCGGGTCCATTTCCAAATCGGTCGAGAAAAACACGTTCATCTTCTTGCCGCGGCGCCGCTTGGTTATCACAACGAGAATGGGCGAGTCGCCCAGCGTGCGGCTGGGCATCACGACGCCGACCCATGCCTGGAGCGTGACGACCTTGCCGTACATGTGCACTTTCAGGGTACGGCGCCCAGAGCGTTTGTTCCACCACTGGCGCGGCGTGAATTTCCGTCCGCGCTTGGCCGGCCTGCCACGCTGGCCTTTGCGCCGTTGCGCCGGCAGTTCGTACAGCGCGGCGTTGGAGCGAAGCCGGCTGACAAGAACGCCGGGAACCTCTCCCGAGATGATTTCGTCGGCCAGTTGCGCCTTGGCGTAAAGGTTGTCGACCACGACAATCAGCCTTCCCGGCAGGTTCAATCGGCGAAGCAACCAGACCGCCAGTTCGATCTTCGTTCGAAATCGCCAGCCCCGCGCGCAGGCCCACTCGGGCACGAAAAGCAGCGCGGCCAGCGGGAAACAGAACCATTGGCCCCGCGCCTTCTCGTAGAGCATCGCCGCCGCCACCCAGCAGTGGCCCCATACCTTGCGCCGCGCCGCGCCCGGATTCTTGTCGGTCGGGTCGATGTAACGGCCCAGTCCGAAAAACTTCCGCCCCCAACGTTTGACCAGCGTGTCGTCGATCGCCACGACGATCTCGCCCCTCGGACAAAGACCCCGGCGGATCACATCGAAAAGCGTTCGCGAGATCTTGCCGCACGAACACCGCCCGCGGCTCATCCACGCGTAGAGCGTCGTCCAGTGCATGCGTTCGTGCACCCGCGTCAGGCGCATCGTCTCCGTCACGCAGTGCGGCGCGCCCCAGAGCGCGGCGTGGGCCAAGGCGAAATGCAGAAAATGTTTCATGCCGGGACTCGTAAAGCAGTTGACAAACTCCCCGGCCAGAGCGAGAAGAGGAACGGGAGCGGACATCAGCGGGGCCTCTTGAACTGGAAAGTGGAGTTTTCATTTTCAAGAGTCTCGCCTGTCCGCTCTGTCTTTTCAACCGGCAAGATGGCGGGGAAAAGTTCTAAACTTCAGTTCCACAGGATAAGGCTTGAATCTCCGACGAGAAGCAACGACAATCGTCTTGGGCGGAAAGAAAAGACAGCCTTTTCCGCAGTCGGACCGGAAGCCTCGGCTACTTCCGGGCCGTGGATGGATACAAGCCGGTGGGACTATAGGCGGACGGATGGTGGCTATCCACCCGGGTTCCGAAGCGGTTGCCGACGGTGGTTGCGGTCGGCGCGATTTCCTGAAAGGTGCAGGT
>JBDRJH010000415.1:0-4594 GCA_043815125.1 Verrucomicrobiota bacterium | reverse complement strand
TGGTCCCAGGCGTCGTCGGCGACGCAGGCGTTGGCGAGAATGAGAACCGGAAGAAGAATGGTGGGCGAACGGAGAATCATCGGGTGCGACGGATGACTTCGGCGACCTTGCGGTATTCGATCGAAGTGGGGTTTGGGTTGTCCGCGGTCGGCGGCGTATCCGTCATGAAAATCGTGATACGCGTGCCTGGCACCAGCATCTGCATGGTGCTGGCGACCGGGGCCCACATGTTGTCGGTGAAGGCGGCGATCTGGAGCATGCCGCGGTCACCCGTCGGGTAGGGAATGATCTTGTTGGCCAGCGGCGGGATCTGCAGCACGGAGTCACCGGAGAGTTTCAGCGCCACGTTGTGAGTCGAGAAGCTGACGACCCGCACGCTGTCGACGGGATGCGCGGCGGGGGAGTCGTCGAGCACCTGGGCGGCGAACTCGGCGCGCGTGCCGTCGGCCAGCACGGGCGCGGGCAGGCCGGGCGTGCCGCCGGGCACGAGTATGATGAGAGTCGTGCGTCCGGGCTCGGCTGCACCGGTCTTGATGGTGGTCACGGGGATCTTGGGCGGCGGGACCTTGGGATCGTCGCTGGTGCCGATGCGATAGAAGTTGAGCGTGCCGTCGGCGGGCAGCGGATGCGAGCGCGAGTAGACGGCGGTGCTCAGGGAAACGCGCCGCTCGGCCTTGGCGTCGAGGCGGTAATACATCGGCTCGACCGAGCCGAGCGAGTAGAGCCGGAACGTGGCGGGAGGCGGCGCATCGGGGGCGCCAAAGAGCTGCGAGACGGCCGACAGCAGCAGGCCGGCGAGCAGGGTCAGATTTCGTCGGGTGAAAGCCATCGGAAGGAAACGATCTTGTATTGGCGTCCGTATTTTTGGTTGTCGGACGAGGTGAGGGCGGAGGGCGCGGTTTCGGGTGCGTCGGCCTGGGAATCGATGTATTCCGGCATGCGTTGCACGACGGCTTCGCACCAGGCGCGTCCCTCGACGGTCTGGTCGAGCGGGTTCACGGTTTCGCCGTAGGCGCGGATAGTGAAGGTGTCGGAGCGCGCGGAGAGTCCGCTGCCGATGGCCGAGAGCACGTCGGCCTGCGTAAGGTATTTCGGGGCGAATGCCGCGGTGCTGCGCGAGGGTGTTTTGTTGGAGGAGTCGTTGATGTCGCCGCGGGCGAGGGCCAGCGAGTAGTAGGTGGTGTCGCCGCCCTGCAGGGACGACATGGTGCGGTTGTTGTTCCAGTAGGAGTCGTTGGAGAGCTCGTTGATCGGGTAGGCTCCGGTGGCGGGGGCGTAGGTGGCGTCGATGGCCGACTGCAGCGTGCCCTTGATGGCGGAGAGGAAGAGGCGTCGTTGCGTGTTGGTGAGGCCGGGCTTGGCTTCGCCGCGAGTGGTGCCGGAGCCCTGCATGTAGGCGGTGGTGTTGACGAGGCGGCGGTTGACGAAGTCGCCGAGCGAAGTGAAGGGGCCGCGGGCGCGGATCTCATCGACGACATTGCGGGCGAGTTGCGCGATCTGGTTTTCGTCGAGGGTGCGGTAGCCTTGCCAGAGCGACTGCATGTCGTCGCCACGGAACCAGGCGTATTGGCTTTCGTTGCCATTGAACGAAGGGTCGATGGCGACTCCGGAGGGAACGCCGGTGCCGGCGAGCGGGCGGCTGAAGCGAGGGAAGGCGGCGGTGGTGCGGCTCGTGGTGCTGTTGGCGCCTTTGCCGTTGTTGGCCTCGGGGTCGTAGGCGAGCTGGTTGAGGCCGCCGAGGACGGCGCGCCAAGCTTGCTCGGACGTCGAGTTGATGTTGAAGCCACCGGAGATCAAGAGACGAGCTGCGGACTTGCGATAATCCTGCAGGTCGGTGGCGACTTCGGCGGCGGTCGAGCTCTCGTCGCGATGGGAAATCATGCGGGGATTGAGCAGGCTGCCGTCGGCCTGCACGCCGGAGAAGTAGTAGCGGTCCCAGAGGGTGCGATTGAGCAGCCAGGACGCATCGTAGTAGCGGAACTGGCGATTGGTGATCTCGGAGGCGGCCACGCCCTGGCTGGTGAACACCTCGTTGGTGAGCGGCAGGCGGAAATCGGCGATGGCGTTGCCGACCGCATAGGATGGGTAGGCGCTGGCGAGGGACAGGTTGGCGTGCTGCAGTTGTCCGACCGAGAGCAGTTCCTGGTCGTCGTCACGGACCTCGAACAACGTCGCGTCGATGACGCCGCCGGTGCGCAGGTCGTAGTCCAGGCCGAGGCCGGAGGATGCTCGTTCGGGCGTCGAGGCGCTTTGCAGATACCAGGTGGGCCACATCGACGAGAGGTTGCCGATCTTGGCATACCACGGCGTGTTCATGTTGGGATCGCGGCGGCTGCGGAACTGGTAGGGCGCGCGGATGTTGGCCTGGGCGATCCAGCGGTAGCGGGGGATGTTTTGCCCGTATTGATCGGTGAGCGTGTAGCCCTTGCCGATGGAGGAGAAGACGCTCATGAGCAGGGCCTTGACCTGCGGCTCGTAAACGGGATTGGCGGTGTCGAGCGGGGCGGCGTCGCCGTAGATGGCGGCGTTGGCGGGAGTGTCGCCGGCGCCGGTTTTGGCGCTGACATTGACGCCCGCGTAGTCGACGTGCTGCACGGTCTGATACCAGCGGTTGAGCAACGGGTCCCAGGCACCCGCGGCGGAGTTGGGCGGAGCGGTGCCGTCGCCGAGGTAGGCGGCGACGTGGTGGTTGGAGTTCATGCCGCCTTGGCCGACGACGCGGTAGTCGAGGTCTTCTTCACCGGCGGCGATGGTGGTGCTGGAGAGGGTGACGTGGTGGTGGGGGTTGACGCCGGGAATCAACGTGGCGGTGCCGGGCGCGTAGTTGCCGCCGGAGTTTTGCAGCGTGAAGACGAGGCTTTGGCCGGGCGGAATGTCGGGGCAGACGACCCTGAAGCGGAAGTATTTCAACACGCCGCCGGTGGGAGCGCCGCTGGCGACGGTCGCGCCGCCGAGGCGCAGGTCGCGGATCTCGCGGGTCTGCCAGTTGTCGGGCGGCGAGGGCAGGGACGTGTCGATCTGGTTGACCTGAAGCAGCAGGCGCGGGTCGGAAGAGAGGAAACCCATGCCGACCCCGTAGGTGTGGCCGGCCATGACCTTGTCGTAGGGATTCCAGAGAACGACGATCGGATGGATGTCGAAGTTGATTGCGCTGCCAGGGACCGGGTAGTTGGGAGGAGCAGAATCAACCGTGGCGGCGTTGTAGCGGAAGCCGAGCGCGACGTAGGTCATCACAGGAGACACGCCGGTGTCGCCGGCCAGGCCCGTTCCGTAGGATGGCAGGCGGGGTTGGATCTTGCCGCTGGAGTCGGTGGTGTTGGTTTCGAAAGAGCGCAGGTGTCCCCACGTCGGAATGAAGGAGGTGTCCTCGGCGGCGTTGTCGGGTTCCCAGAGCAGGTTGGTGCTCGCCGGGCCGGTGGTCGGGACTTCGAGTATGTGGGTGAGGTCCTGTCTGAGTCCCCCGGCGTAGGTGTCGGACAGCACGCTCATGGAGCGCGAGGTGACGTCGTGAAAGCGCAACTTGAGCGCGTCGGAAAGCGCGGCGGGATTGCCCGAAGTCAACGGGAGTTGGCCCTTCTCAATGATGTCGGAGAGTCGCGTGGAGTCGGGCGCGTAGAGCGTGTCGATGCGGGTGGCGTCGAGCGCGGCGG
This sequence comes from Verrucomicrobiota bacterium, assembly GCA_043815125.1. Classification (GTDB taxonomy): domain Bacteria; phylum Verrucomicrobiota; class Verrucomicrobiia; order Opitutales; family Opitutaceae; genus JAUWBF01. The sequence continues at coordinate 944 of JBDRJH010000415.1, read as the reverse complement.
GCGTCGCGGACCAGCCGGGGGTGTCGCGGGCCATGAGCTCGACGGCGCTCCGGGTGGCGTTGGTGAAGGCGATTTGTTTGTCCTCGAGGGTGTCGGCGATGGGGAGGTTGACGCGGGCCTTGATGCCTTCGTCACCGGCCCACCAGGCGTAGCGTCCGATGGTGATGTCGGAGCCGGAACCGAGGCCGGGAATCAAGTCGGAGCGCGTCTTGATGTCGACGGCCGGTGCGACGACGAAATCAATGGGCGTGCCGGATGGGCCGGCGGTGGTGGCAACGTCCTTTTGGCCGAGCAGCACGCGCGCGGGGTGGTCGGCTCCCGTGGAGTCCGAGATGGTGAGATCGAGGTCGGTGGCGTGGGTGGTCGCGTCGAGTCCGGAAACCGAGGCGGTGGGCAGAAAGGTGATCGCGCCGGCGGCGGGTGCGTTGAGGATCTCGCCTTTGGAACCGACGTCGCCGCCGGCGGGCGTGGGATCGAAGAGGACCCGTTCGTTGCCGCTCACGAGCCAGTTGAGCAATTTGGCGCTGGAGCCGTTGGCCGCGACCTTGGAGGAGTCGGCGTGCGCGGTTTGCAACGCGCTTGGAGTGGCGTCGTAGTCCGGGGCGAGCGAGCTGCCATAGGCGCCGACCCAGTGGGTGTTGTTGACACCGGCGCCGTTTTCGAGGTCGGCGCGGGCGGTCACGCGTTGGTCGGGGCCGGCGTATTTTTGCAGCTGGCCGATGGCGATGTTGAGCGCCATGAGAGCGTTGCCGCGGGCTTGCGCGAGTTGCTGGCTGTTGGCCGCCACCTGCGTCTCGACCCGGGTGAGCGTGGCGAGGGAAACGAGGATCAGCACCAGAAACGCGACCAGCGTGATGGTGATGAGCAACGCGAAACCGCGTTCTCGAACAGTGGTGGCTGGGGTTGGCCGACGGGGGGGCATGACGACGGGCGTTGGGGCGGGG
>JBDRJH010000414.1:0-5541 GCA_043815125.1 Verrucomicrobiota bacterium | reverse complement strand
GGGTGTTAGCACAAGATTGCGCTTTTTCAGGACAGAAACGACCGGGCGCGGAAGCTCAGATCTCGACGGTCTTGAACGCGGCGAGGTCCCAGGCGGGTTGGCCGCACTCGGCGGCGAGTTCGTTGAAGCCCTCGACCTCGGCCTTGGAGAAGAGCAGACCGCCGGCGGCCGCGCTGTGTTTGGCCCAGGTGGCCTCGATCTGGCCGGGGAGCATGCACTGGTCGTTGCCGTGGCCGAGCACGTCGTCGATGACGGCCTTGACGTTGGCCGACTGATCGCGGCCATGCGCGAAGGCGCCGCCGTTGATGGCCTCGGGATGGATGACCTGGAAGTAGAACGCGCAGGTGCCCTTGTCGCCGGCGGCGACCTGGCTCCAGCGATTGCGGATGGTGGGCAGCGAGCCGCCGATGAAGCCGCCGACGATCTCGTTGATGAGCGAGAGGCCGTAGCCCTTGTGCGCGCCGAAGGGCAGGAGGGCGTTGACCTCGGCGGGGTTGGTCGTGGGGTTGCCGTCCTTGTCGACCGCGGCCATCGGGGGCAGGGTCTTGCCCTCGCGCTTGAGCTGCTGCACGCGGCCCATGGCGACGACCGAGGTGGCCCAGTCGATCACGATGGGGAAGCCCACGGCGTCGGTGGTCGGGAAGCCCCACGAGTGCGGGTTGGTGCCGAGGGTCGGGTATTTGCCGCCGAAGGGCACGACCTCGGCGAGCGCGGCGGTGCAGTTGGTGTAGGCGATGTAGCCCTTGCGCGCGGCGTCCATCACGTAGCCGCCGCCCCAGAGGTAGTGGAAGGCGTTGTCCACGACAACGGTGCCGACGCCGAACTCGTCGGCGAGACGGATGGCCTCGTCCATGGCGCGGTAGGCGGTGGATTGGCCGAGCTTTTTGTTGGCGTTCCAAATCTTGGTGGCGGCGAAGCGCGAGGGGATTTCCTCAATCTGCGCGCCGGGCACGCAGCCTTGGGAGCCGGAGCCGAAGAGGTGGTCGAGGTGGAGGGCCTTCAGGCCGTTGTGGGTGCGGATGCCGTGGCGGGTGGCCTCGGCGCAGAAGCGCGCGGCCTCGGCGGACTCGTCGGCGTGGTAACCGCGATGTTGATACGCGGCGGAGACCAGCGCGTTGTGCTGCGGTTCGGGAACGATGAAGAAGGTTTCGGACATGGCGGGGGTTTTTAGAAGGGATGGACGGTCGGAAGATAATCAGACGGCGCGGGCGATGGGCTCCTTGCCGGCGAGGAAGCGGGTGAGGTTTTCCACCGCGCAGGAGGCCTGGCGTTGCACGCTCTCGTGGGTGCGGCTGCCGATGTGAGGCGTGAGCGTGACGCCGGCGAGGCCGAGCAGCGGGTGGTCGGCGGGCGGGGGTTCCTGATCGAGCACGTCGGCGCCATAGCGAACGTGGCCGGACTGGATGGCGGCGACCAGGGCGTCGAGGTCGATGAGTTCGCCGCGGCCCGTGTTGACGATGACCGCGCCGGCCGGGAGCAGGACGAGGCGGCGGGCATCCAGGAGGCCCTTGGTCTTCTCGGTGAGCTTGGTGTGCAGCGAGACGAAGTGCGCCTGGCCGAGCCCCTCGTCGAGCGTCTCGACGCGCTCAATACCATGCCAGCGGGCGAAGTCCTCGTCCCAGTGGTTGGCGAAGACGACGACGCGCAGGCCGAAGGCCCGGGCCCGGATGGCGACTTCCCTGGCGATGCGGCCGAGGCCAACGAGCAGCAGGGTTTTGCCGCAGAGTTCGTTGCCGGTGATGCGCGTCCAGCGGCCGGCGGCGACGTGGTTGGCCTCGACGATGAGGTTGCGCACGACGGCAAGCAGAAGCGCGAAGGTGTGCTCGGCGACGGTGGTGTGGTTGACGCCGGGCGTGAAGAGCACGGGCAGGCCGAGGTCCTTGGCGGCGTCGAGGTCGATCTTGTCGAGGCCGATGCCGTATTTGCTGATGACCTTGAGGCGGGGCAGGGATTTTTCCATGACGGCGCGGGTCATGGCGTCGTCGCCGCAGAGATAGGCATCGAACTGGCCGGCGAGCTCCAACATGCGCGATTCGGGCAACGGGCCGCGCTCGCGCACGATATCAAAGCCGGCTGCCGCGAGCATCTCGTGGTGGATGCCGGGGGTGTCTTGGAACGAGGTGGTGGTGAGGAGAACTCGGGTCATGGAAGGGGATTGCCAAGCAAATCGGACGGACCGGCCGAAGGAAACGGTCCCTCCTGCAAACTGTTTCAGCTGGGTTTATCGGATTGAACCGCGTGGCGGGCGAGGCTGATTGTTGGCCCCTCATGGCTACTCTCGCATCGGTCACCTCCCAGCTCCGGCGTCGCCTTGGCGACCGGATTGTCGCCACGGACAAGGCGTCGTGCTACGCGGCATCGTTCGACAGCAGCAAGCTGTCCTCATGCCCGCCGCGGTCATCAAGCCCCGCAAGCGCGAGGATCTCGCGCCGGTGCTGGAGCTGGCCAACCAGCACGGCGTCCCGGTGACCCCGCGCGGTCGCGGCACGACGCTGATGGGCTCGGCCTCGCCGCGCGCGGGCGGCTGGGTGGTCGATTTGCTGGGGCTCAACAAAATCAAGATCGACGCCGAGGCCGGCTTTGCCCACGTGCAGGCCGGGGCCAAGGTCGCCGACATCCAGCGCGCGGCGGCCGTCGCCGGCTGGTTTTATCCGCCCGACCCGTCGTCCAAGGAATACTGCACGATCGGCGGCAACATCGCCTGCAACGCCGGCGGCATGCACGGCGGCAAATACGGCGTCACCCGCGACTTCGTGCTCGCGCTCAAGGGCTATCTGCCGACCGGCGAGTTCGTGGAATGGGGCACGGCCACGAAAAAATTCTCCGCGGGCTTCAATCTGCGCGACCTGTGGATCGGCAGCGAAGGCATGCTGGGCATCGTGACCGACGCGGTGCTCAAGCTCATCCCGGCGCCGTCCGCGCGTTACACGCTGCTCACTTCCTTCAAGGACGAGGTGTCGGCCTTCACCGCCGCGCGGGCGTTGTTCGCCGCCCGCGTGCAGCCGGCGATCTGCGAGTTCCTTGACCGGGCCAGCGTCACCTGCGCCGAGAGCGCGATGCAGACCACGATCTTTCCCGGTCAGCCGGGCCGCCCGGTCATCCTGCTGGAGCTGGCCGGCAGCGCCGCCGAGGTGCGCGAGACCAAGGCGCAACTGCTCTCCTGGGCGCGCGAACACGCGCTCGACCACCGTGCCGCCCGCACCCGCGAGGAGGCCGAGGCGCTCTGGGCCGTCCGTCGCAAGTGCTCCGGCGCGATGTTTCAGATGGGCGACGCCAAGCTCAACGAGGACATCACCGTGCCGCTCAAGGCCTACGTGCCCTTCGCCCGCTTCCTCGAAAAACTCCGCAAATCCTCCGGCCTCGCCATCCCGACCTTCGGGCACCTTGCGGACGGCAACCTCCATGTGAACATCATGTATCACAAGGCCGACCCGCGCGAGTGCGCCGCCGCCGAGGCCGCCGTCCAGGCGCTCATGGAGAAGGTCGTCGCGCTCGGCGGCGCCATCTCCGGCGAGCACGGCATCGGCCTGGCGAAGACCCCGTTCCTGCGTATCCAACATTCGGATGCACAGGTCCGCGCGATGCGGGCCGTCAAGGACGCGCTCGATCCGAAGGGCATTCTCAACCCGGGTAAAATGTTTGAGGTGTTCGAGGTCTGGAAACACCCGCGCGTGGTCGCGAGCTTCCCCTGGGATCACAAGTGATCGGCCGGAGAACGGACATTCCTGTCCGTTCCGTTCGGCGCGACCCGCGGGCCACGGAGCCTCCACCGGCCTGGCTTCGTTCTGAGCGGACAGGAATGTCCGCTCTCCTTGCCCCCTCAGCGCTCCTTTTTCTCAGTAGACCTGCGGCACCACCATGTCCTCGCGCACCGGGTTGCGGCGGTAGCCGGCGTCGTGTTCGCGTTGCGGGAGCACGACCGGCTCGCGCGGCACGTCTTCGTAGGGGAGCTGTTGCAGCAGGTGGTGGATGCAGTTGAGGCGGGCCTTGCGCTTGTCGACGGCGGGCACCACCCGCCAGGGCGCGTGCGGCGTGTGGGTGCGCTCGAACATCTCCTCCTTGGCCTTGGTGTAGTCTTCCCAGCGGCGGCGCGACTCGAGGTCCATCGGGCTGAGTTTCCACTGCTTCAGCGGATCGTGAATGCGCGCGGTGAAACGAAACTCCTGCTCCTCGTCGGTGATGGAGAACCAGTATTTGATCAGCGTGATGCCCGAGCCGATCAACATGCGTTCGAACTCCGGCACGGTGCGGAAAAACTCCTCGACCTCGCCCTCGGTGCAAAAGCCCATCACGCGTTCCACGCCGGAGCGGTTATACCAGCTGCGGTCGAAAAGCACCATCTCGCCGGCGGCCGGCAGGTGGGCGGCATAGCGTTGAAAATACCACTGGGTTTTCTCGCGGTTGGTCGGCGCGGGCAGGGCGGCCACACGGCAGACGCGGGGGTTGAGCCGCTGGGTGATGCGCTTGATGACGCCGCCCTTGCCGGCCGCGTCGCGACCTTCGAACAGGATGACGACCTTGCTCCCCGTGGCCACGATCCACTCCTGCAGTTTGACCAACTCGCCCTGCATCCGGAAAAGCTCCTGGAAATACCGGCGGCGAAACGCCCGGTCCTCGTCGGACTGATCGGGGTGATCGGCCCAGTCGTCGGCCTCGAGTTCGATCTCCTCGTCGAAACTGTCGACGATCTCGTTTTGCACGCGCTTGAACCAGGCGCCGTCCGTTTCGCGGGAATGGGAGTCCATGACCGTCCATCAACCGCCGCCGGCGGCATCCGCGTCAAGCGGCCGGCGGCGGCGCGCGACGGATGTCACCCGGTTGTCACATCGGGCGCGGGCGGTGTTGGCAGAAATCGACGGCGTCGGCGGTTGCGCCCCTGGATCGGCCGCCGCTCCTCCGGGGTCTGGTAGGGGCGTCGCCGGTAGCCGGGGCGTTCGGGGTCCGCGGCGCAGGCCAGTTGAAAGGCCTGCATCTGCTCGAACAACGCGGGCAACTGGCGGGGCAGGGGATAGTCGTCGAAACCGCGCGCGGCCATGACCTCCAGCAATTGGTGGGTCGCCTCCAGCGTGGAGAGGCAGCCCGCCTGCGGTTGTTGCTTGATGACGAATGTGCTCGGCGCGGTCGGCGTGAACATGACCCGCGGCAGGCGTTGCAGCGACGGGCTGAGCTTGAGCATCTTGCGCGCGCAGGCCCAGGTGGCGTCGAGCAGCAGCACGACCAGCCGGCGTCCGTCGGGCGCCGGCGGCGCGTCGTCGGTGGAGAGGTTGACCGCGTCCGCGCCGGGGTAGAGCAGCACGACGTGATTGGCCGGGTCGGCCGATAGCTCGCGCAACCGGGGGTGTCCGTCGAACTCGATGCCGACCACGATCTCGCTGTTGGCCAGGCAAAGGTGCGTGAGCCGCCCGGTGCCGGCCTTCTCGTGCCGGTATTCCTTCGGATGCATCAGGAACACGAAGCGCGTCGCCGTGGCCATCGGCGTGATTCGCCCGCACCAGCAATGCGCCTCCGGCCAGAAACAACGGGTGCAGCGCATTCCTCGGC
>JBDRJH010000413.1:0-27692 GCA_043815125.1 Verrucomicrobiota bacterium | reverse complement strand
GCGCCGGGATCGGTGTCCTCGCCCGACGACGCCGGGGCCTCGGACGTATCCGACGACGGCGAAGGCTCGGGCTGCGCCAGCTGCTGATCCTGCGAACCAAAGTTGCGCGTCTCGTCCGGCACGTTGGCGGGAGCGTCGGGGGTGACCTCGACAAACCGGTCCGGCGGCGGCGGCTCGGGCTCCGGTTCGGCCGCGGCCTGCGGCAGGGCAAAGGATTCCCCGGAGAGCTCGATCAAAAACGACCGCCCCGCCGGGTCCGCCGCCACCGGCATCAACGACTCGAGGTGCGGCGCGGCCAGCCAAAGCCCCACGTGCGCCAGCACCGTGCAGCCGATCCCGATCCACACGCCGCGCAACTCGTTCGGTCGCCAACCGCCCAGCCCCGGCCGGCCCCGACGCGCCCCGCCCGCGGCCCCGCGGGCGGCGGGATTCCCGGGACGGGATGATCGACTGGGCGGTGCGGTCATGCGAATGGACTCAAGCTCAGCCCGACAGACCGTGGTCGGTCAAAAGTTGTTTCACCGTGTCCACCGGCAAACCGATCACGTTGGACAACGAGCCGCGATAACCCGCGATGATCAACTCGCCCGCCTCCTGGATCGCGTAGCCTCCGGCCTTGTCGAGTGTGTTCACCCGCGCGAGGTAGGCCTCGATGACGGCCTCATCCAGCACCTTGAAACTCACCTCGGTCGAATCGTCCGCGTCAACCGCCACCCCCGCCGCCACGTTGCGCAACGCCAGCCCGGTGAACACCGTGTGCGTGCGGCCCGAGAGCCGCCGCAACATCGCCCGCGCCTCCGCGCCGTCGGCCGGTTTGTTCAACGCGTGTCCATCGATAAACACCGTCGTGTCCGCCCCCAGCACCCAGGCGTCCGGCCGGAGCGCCGCCACCCGGTCGGCCTTCAGCGCCGCGTTCCTCGCCACCATTTCGCGCGGATCGGTCGTCGGGTCCTCGTGCTCGACCACGTCGGCCGTGACCACCTCGAACGGCACGCCCAGCCCCGCGAGCAGTTCGCGGCGGCGGGGCGAGGCGGAGGCGAGGATGAGCGGCATGTTGCGCCCAACACACCACCACCCCCGCCCCGCACGCAAGCGCGCACTCCGCCCCCACCCCGCCCAAAGAGTAACCCATTAGGTTACTCTTTGGCACCGGAGCGGCGCGGGGACGGCGGCGCGGCGCGCAACAGCAGCGTGGTCGCGGGACGGTCACGGGTCCGCGGCGCCGCGCATTGGCGGAATCGCCGGCGGACCCGGACAATGGGCATTGCCAGCGCGCGCCCCCCTGCCCTTCCATTTCCGGCATTCCCATGCGCATCGGACTGGCTCAGCTCAACCCCACCGTCGGCGACCTCGCCGCCAACCGCCAGGCGATCATCGACGCCTACCACGCCCTCGTCGCCCAGGGCGCCGAACTGGTCGTCTTCCCCGAACTCGCCGTCTGCGGCTACCCGCCCCGCGACCTGCTCTTCAAGAGCCGCTTCGCCCCCGACATCGCCAAGTCCCTCGCCCAGATCGCCGGCGTCACCGGCTCCGTGCCCGCCATCGTCGGCACCGTCGCCCCCGCCGCCAAATCCGCCGGCCGCCCCTTCATCAACGCCGCCGCCTGGTGCCGCCACGGCCGGGTCGAACAACTCGCCGCCAAGTGCCTGCTGCCCACCTACGACGTCTTCGACGAGGACCGCTACTTCGAACCCTCCGACGCCCCGACCATTTTTCAACTCAACGGCCAACGCATCGGCGTCACCATCTGCGAGGACCTCTGGAACGACGCCGATCCCGCCGACCGCCCCCGCTACCGCATCGACCCCGTGCGCCTGCTCGCCGACCAGGGCGTCGACCTGATGGTCAACATCTCCGCCAGCCCCTGGCACACCGGCAAGGCCGTCGTGCGCGACCGCCTGGTGTCCGCCGCCGCCGAGCTGCTCGGCGCGCCCGTGGTCTATTGCAACACCACCGGCGGCAACGACGAACTCGTCTTCGACGGACGCAGCCTGGCCGCCGACGCCGCCGGCCGCATCAACGCCCGCCTGCCCGCCTTCGAAACCTGCATCCAAATTGTGGATACGGCCGGCGCGCCCCTGCCCGAGGCCGTGATCGACGACGAGGCCGTGCTCGGCGACATCCGCAAGGCCCTCGTGCTCGGCCTGCGCGACTACGCCCACAAGAGCGGCTTCAAGCGCGCCCTCGTCGCCCTGTCCGGCGGCATCGACTCGGCCGTGGTCGCCGCGCTCGCCGTCGAGGCCTTCGGCCCGGACAACGTCACCGGCATCTCCCTGCCCTCGGCCATCAGCTCGCAGCACTCGCGCGACGACGCCCGCGTGCTCGCCGCCAACCTCGGCATCGCCTTCGACACCATCGCCATCGCCGACGCCGTCGCGGCCACCGAGAGCGCGCTCGCCCCCGTCTTCGCCGGCCGCCCGCGCGACGTCGCCGAGGAGAACCTCCAGGCCCGCCTGCGCGGCGTGCTCATGATGGCCCTTTCCAACAAGTTCGGCTCGCTCCTGCTCACCACCGGCAACAAGAGCGAGATCGCCGTCGGCTACTGCACGCTCTACGGCGACATGTGCGGCGGACTCGCCGTCATCAGCGACGTCTTCAAGACCCAGGTCTACGCCCTTGCCCGCCACCTCAACCGCGAGCGCGAGATCATCCCGGTCAGCACCATCGAGAAACCGCCGTCCGCCGAGCTGCGCCCCGACCAGAAGGACGAGGACAGCCTGCCGCCCTACGATGTGCTCGACGCCATCCTGCACGCCTACGTGGAGGAAGGCCTGTCGCGCGCCGAGATCGCCGCGCTCGGCTTCGACCTGTCCGTGGTCGAGGACATGTGCCGCAAGGTCGACCTCAACGAATACCAGCGCAAGCAGGCCGCGCCCGGCCTGAAGATCACCCCGCTGGCCTTCGGCGTCGGCCGCCGCATCCCGATCGTGCAGCGCTACGTGAACTGACGGGCGGAGCCGGTCGGGCATGATGCGGCGTGCGCGCGATACGGGTTCGGGTCGCTGGCGCTCCCCGCTACATTGCTTAGCCGCATCGGGTAGCCGCGAGCGCCAGCGAGTGGTTCAGCCGCCCGCTCATTTACGAACACGCACAACGGGCTTCGCGAGCGAAGCCCCTACGACGGGACCTGGACCGGCCCGGCACCGGCCACTGCGCCGGCGGCGGCCGCCGGCCGTCAGACGGCCTTGAAGATGATCGAGGCGTTCTGGCCGCCGAAGCCGAGGTTGTTGCTGAGCACCACGTCGACCTTTTGCTCGCGCGCGGTGTTGGGCACGTAGTCGAGGTCGCACTCGGGGTCGGGCTCGTGGAGATTGATGGTCGGGGCGATCCGGCCGGTCTGGATGGTCTTGGCGGAGATGACGGCCTCGATGCCGCCGGCGGCGCCGAGGAGGTGGCCGGTCATGGACTTGGTGGAGCTGATGGGCACGGACTTGGCGGCCTCGCCGAAGACGCGCTTGATGGCGAGGGTCTCGAACTTGTCGTTGTAGGGGGTCGAGGTGCCGTGGGCGTTGATGTAGTCGACGTCGGCGGGGTTGAGGCCGGCGGCGCGCAGAGCGCGGGTCATGGCCATGCCGAGGCCCTTGCCCTCGGGGTCGGGCATGGTGATGTGGTGGGCGTCGGCGGTGGCGGCGTAGCCGACGACCTCACAGTAGATGCGGGCGCCGCGTTTCTGGGCATGCTCCAACGACTCGAGCACGAGCACGCCGGCGCCCTCGCCCATCACGAAGCCGTCGCGGCCCATCGAGAAGGGGCGGCAGGCGGTGGCGGGGTCGTCGTTGCGGTTGCTCATGGCCTTCATGGAGCAGAAGCTGGCGTAGCCGAAGGGGGTGACGGCGGCCTCGGTGCCGCCGGCGAGCATGATGTCGGCGTCGCCGCGCTTGATCATATGCATGGCCTCGCCGATGGCGTGGGTGCCGGTGGCGCAGGCGGACACGACGCCGAAGTTGGGCCCGCGGGCGCCGAGCTCGATGGCGATCATGCCAGAGCAGATGTTGCTGATGAGCGCCGGGATGGTGAACGGGGAGACTTTGCGCGGGCCGCCGTCGACGAATTTGCGCAGCTGGTTTTCGTAGGTGAGCATGCCGCCGATGCCGGAGCCGACGAGCACGCCGACGCGGTCGGGATCCTCGGTCGCCATGTCGAGGCCGGAGTCGTTGAAGGCCTGCTTGGCGGCGCAGTAGCCGAAGTGGGTGTAGCGGTCGTTGCGACGCGCCTCCTTGGGGTCCATGTGTTCCTCGACGTTCCAGCCCTTGACCTCGGCGCCCATCTGGGTGGTGAGCGCGGAGGGGTCGAACTGGGTGACGCGATCGATGCCGTTTTTGCCGGCGACGAGGCTGGCGAAGAAGGATTCCGCGTCGAAGCCGAGGCCGTGAATGGCGCCGAGGCCGGTGACGACCACGCGTTGGGAGGAGGGGGACGATTCCATGGCGTTGAAAAAGTTAGGAGGGGAACAGTCAGGCCAGCGTTTGGCAATGTCGCCGCGCGTAAACAAAAAAGGCGCCCTGCCGCGAACGGGCAGGGCGCCAAATGGATGACCGCAAAATCAGGCGGCGGCCTTGGCGGTGATGTAGTCGACGACCTGGCCGACGGTGCGGAGCTTCTCGGCGTCGGACTCGGGGATCTCGCCCTTGATCTCGTCCTTGAACTCTTCCTCGAAGGCCATGATCAGCTCGACGGTGTCGAGGGAGTCGGCGCCAAGATCGTCCAGGAACGAGGCCTGGGGGGTGATCTGCTCTTCGTTCACGTTAAGCTGGTTAACGATGATCTCTTTGACGCGTTGTTCGATGGTTTTTTGGTCGGACATGGTGGTGATGACTAGGGTGCAGAAAGGGTCACATGACCATACCGCCGTCAACGGTAAAAACTTGGCCGGTGATGTAGCCGGCTTCCTCGGAGGCGAGGTAGGCGACCATGTTGGCGATGTCGGCGGGTTCGCCGAAGCGTTGCATGGGAATCATGCCGGTGGCGGCCTTGACGACCTCTTCGCCGAGTTCGGAGGTCATGTCGGTCTTGATGAAGCCGGGGGCGACGACGTTGGCGGTGACGCCGCGCTTGGCGAATTCCTTGGCGATGGACTTGGTGAAGCCGAGCATGCCGGCCTTGGCGGCGGCGTAGTTGGCCTGGCCGGCGTTGCCCATGAGGCCGGAGACGGAGGCGATGTTGATGATGCGGCCGTAGCGGGCGCGGCACATGGGCCAGCCGATGGCCTTGGTCCAGTGGAAGCAGCTGGTGAGGTTGGTCTGGAGCACGGAGTTCCAATCGTCCTCGGACATGCGGGCGAGCAGGCCGTCGCGGGTGATGCCGGCGTTGTTGATGAGGATGTCGATCTTGCCGAATTCCTTGAGGAGTTCCTCGGAGGCGGCGGCGACGGCGGGGCCGTCGGAGACGTCGACGGCGCGGGCCACGGCCTTGCCGCCGGCGGCGTTGATGGCGTCGGCCACGCCGCCGCAGGAGGCGGCGGACTTGGAGACGCAGATGACGGTGACGCCCTTGGCGGCGAGGGTCTCGGCGATGGCTTTGCCGATGCCGCGGCCGGCGCCGGTGATGAGGGCGGTGCGATTGGTGAAGGTCATGGGGGGTTGGGTGGCGGTTGGTGGGTGGCGGGGAACGGACGGGTGTTCCCAAAAAGAAGGCGGGCGGCGAGGCGAGCCTGGATGCCCGCCGCTCGCGACCCGCCGCCGGTTGCGTTCTAAATCAGTAGACGTCGCGCTGGTAGCGTTTGTCCTTCTTGAGTTGCTTGATGTAGGCGGTGGCGTCCTCGGAGCTCATCTTGCCTTCCTCGGCGATGATCTCGTGGAGGGCGGCGTCGACGTCCTTGGCCATGCGCTTGGCGTCGCCGCAGACGAAGAAGTAGCCGCCGCCGTTGACCCAGGCCCAGATCTCGGCCGCGTTGGCGCGCATCTTGTCCTGCACGTAGACCTTCTCGGCCTGGTCGCGGGACCAGGCGAGGTCGAGGCGGTGAACCTGGCCCTTGGCGACATAGTCTTCCCATTCTTCCTCGTAGAGGTAGTCGGTGTTCTTCTTTTGGTCGCCGAAGAAGACCCAGTTGCGGCCGGTGGCGCCGGAGGCGACGCGGTCCTGCACAAAGGCGCGGAAGGGGGCGATGCCGGTGCCGGGACCGACCATGATGCAGTCCTTGGAGCCGTCCTCGGGGGGGCCGAAGTGGGAGTTGGAGACGAAGACGGGCACGGGGGTGTTGCCCACTTGCACGCGGTCGGCCATGAAGGTGGAGCAGACGCCGGCGCGCTCGATGCCGTTGGTCTGGTAGCGCACGACGGCCACGGTGAGGTGGATGTCCTGCGGGTAGACCTTGGAGGAGGAGGCGATCGAGTAGAGGCGCGGCATGAGCTTGCGCATCAGGTCGACGAGCTCCTGCGGGGTGATGACGGCGCTGGGGAATTCGTTGAGCAGGTCGGCGTATTCGTGGTCGGCGAGGAAGGTGGCGAGGACCTCCTTGGACTCGGGGGCGAGCAGGCCGTTGAGCTTGGCCTGCTCGGCGGCGTCGGTGGCCTTGGCGGCGAGCAGTTGCACGAGCTTGGCGGTGGGACTGCCCAGCGCGAGGCGGTGGGACAGGGCGTCGCGAAAGGTGATCGGTTCGGCGAGCTTGAGCATGGCGGGCGAGACGAGCTCGTCGCCAGTGGCGCGCAGTCGGGTGAGGATGGCGGCGACGTCGATCTCGCGGTTGGTCGGATAGACGCCGAGGGAGTCGCCGGCCTTGTAGCTGAGGTCGCTGCCGGCGAGGCTGACGACGAAGTGGCGGGTCTCCTTGGAGGAGCCGGGCTTGTTGAGCAGGCGGTTCTCGGTGATCTTGGCCGGGAACGGGTTCTCTTTGGTGTAGGTGGAGGCGACGACAGATTCGGACATAAAGTATGGAATTGAGGTCACTGCGAAAAAATCGCGCAAGCCTTAGTTTAGGCCCCGATAAGCGCAGCTGCGATTCCCTTCCCTGCGGGGCTTGCATCACGGGTCAAATTCACGCCAACTCACCGGTTACATGTCCTCTTCCGAACTGATCCGCATTCAAAAGTTTCTGGCCGACGCCGGCGTTTGCTCCCGTCGCGCAGCCGAGACCCTGATTCAGGAAGGGGAGGTCTGGGTGAATTCCAAGGTCGCCGTCATCGGTCAGAAAATCGACCCCGTGGCCGACAAGATCACCGTCTCCGGTCGCGGCGTGCGTCCGCTCGCCCAGCCCAAGATCACCCTCGCCGTGCACAAACCCCGCGGCCTGGTCTGCTCCAACGACGACCCGCACAACCCCGAGACCGTGTTCGACCTGCTCCCGCGCGAGTTTGCCAAGCACCGCTTCTTCTGCGCCGGCCGCCTCGACAAGGACAGCGAGGGCCTCGTCATCCTCACCACCGACGGCGACCTCGCCAACCGGCTCATGCACCCGCGCAACACCGTGGTGAAGCGCTACCATGTGCTCCTCGAAGAGCCCTTCGCCAAGGCCCGCCTCGCCAAGCTCACCCGCGGCGTCACCATCGAGGACGAAAAGCTCAAGGTCGAATACGCCAACCTCATCAACCCCTCCGCCGACGGCTCCTCCGCCAGCATCGACGTGCACATGCACCACGGCAAAAAGCGCGAGATCCGCCAGCTCTTCCTCGCCCTCGGCCACCCCGTCAAACGCCTGCGCCGCTACCAAATCGGCGCCCTCCCGCTCAAGGGAATCCCCGTGCGCGGAGTGAAACAGCTCGCGCCGAAAGGCATCGAGGCACTCTTTGAACTCCCGGGACTGACTCCCCGAACCACCAAGACCAAACGCTCATGAAACTCGCCGCCATCCTCCCCGTCGCGGTCCTCGCCGCCACGCTCTGCCAGGCCGCCCCGCTGACCGCGCCCACCGCCGTGCTCGCCTCCCCCGAGGCCTCCGCCGCCACCATCGTCACCCTGCCCGCCGGCACCGACCTCGCCCACGCCGCCGGCGTCAAGGCACCCGCCGGCTGGGCCGCCGTCACCCTGCCCGGTCCGCACACCGTCTTCGTCGACGACAAGGACCTGCTCAAAAACTTCGACGTCAAACCCGGTGCCGCCTACCGCTCCGCCCCGGCCGCCGACGCCACCGTGCTCGCCACCGCCACCGCCGCGGACACCGTCGAGATCACCGGCCTCAGCGGCCGCTGGCTGCAACTCAACCTCAAGCGCGACCTCACCGGCTACATCCGCACCTCCGCCGCCACACCCGCGCAGGCCCCGGCCGCCACCCCCGCGCCCGTGGTCGTCACCACCCCCGCCGCCCCCGCCGTCGGCCGCGCCGTCGAGCCGGGCGGCTCCGCCCTGCCCCGCATGTTCCAAGGCACCCTCGTCTCCAGCCGCTCCCCGTTCCGCCCCCGCCGCCCCCACGACTACCAGCTCAACGACAGCCGCGGCGTGCGCTACGCCTACCTCGACCTCACCAAGCTCCTGCTCACCGAGCAAATCGACAGCTACCTCGGCCGCACCGTCGAGATCTACGGCACCGCCGGCAACCTCCCCGACTCCAAGGACATCGTCATCAAGGTCGAGACCCTCAAGCTCCCCTGATCCCGCGCCGGCCGCGCCCCACCCTCTGAACACACGCATGGAACTCATCGACGGAAACCAAATCGCCGCCGCGATTGTCGCGGAACTCAAACAACAGGTCTCCGACCTCCCCGGCCGCAAGCCCTGCATCGCCCTCGTGCGCGTCGGCGAGGACCCCGCCTCCGTCTCCTACGTGAAGAAAAAGGAAAAGACCGCCGCCGAGATCGGCATGGAGAGCCGCATCATCCTCCCGCCCGCCACCATTTCCCAAGGCGAGCTCGAGGCCCTCATCGACCAGCTCAACAACGATCCCACCGTCGACGGCATCCTCGTGCAGTCCCCGTTGCCCAAGCCCCTCGACGAGGCCGCCGCCTTCCGCTGCCTCGCCGCCCACAAGGACGTCGACGGCTTCCACACCCTCAACATCGGCAAGGTCGCCCAGGAGGACGACACCGGCTTCGTCGCCTGCACCCCCGCCGGCATCATGGAGCTGCTCGCCCGCTCCGGCACCGACCTCAAGGGCAAGCACGTCGTCGTCCTCGGCCGCTCCCTCATCGTCGGCAAACCCGTCGCCCTGCTCGCCCTCCAGAAAAAAGCCGGCGCCAACGGCACCGTCACCATCTGCCACTCCGGCACCGCCAATCTCGCCGCAATCACCCGCCAGGCCGACGTGCTCATCGCCGCCATCGGCCGCGCCGAATTCGTCACCGCCGACATGGTCAAACCCGGCGCCGTCATCATCGACGTCGGCATCAATCGCGTGCCCGACTCCACGAAGAAATCCGGCTACCGCCTCACCGGCGACGTCCACTTCCCCACCGTCTCGCCCCTCGCCGCCAAGATCACCCCCGTGCCCGGCGGCGTCGGTCCCATGACCGTCTGCATGTTGATGAAAAACACCCTCAAGGCCCGCCTGCAAAACGGCGCCTGAGCCCCGCCCGCCCCACCCCGCGCCGCCACCCCCGCACCCCGCGATGCCCGTCCCGCAAATCCTCGTGGTCGACGACCAGCCGGTCAACGTCCAGCTCCTCAAGCGCAAGCTGGAACGCGAAGGCCTCGGCGTGCGCACCGCCTACAGCGGACAGGAGGCCCTCGAACTCGTCGCCGAGGCCCACCCCGACCTCATCCTGCTCGACGTCATGATGCCCGACATGGACGGCATCGAGGTCTGCCAACGACTTCAGTCCGACGAAAAGACCCGCTCCATCCCCGTCATCTTCATCACCGCCCGCAGCTCCAAGGAGGGCAAGCTCGAGGGTCTCGGCGTCGGCGCCGTCGACTACATCACCAAGCCCATCGACCTCGACGAGACCCTCGCCCGCGTGCAGACCCAGCTGCGCTTCGTCCAGATCAACCGCGAGATGGTCGACCTCCAGCGCCGCCTGCAGGAGGCCCGCCGCGCCGCCACCATCGGCGCCGTCACCCAAGGCATCGCCCACAATCTCAACAACCTGCTCGGCGTCGTCCTCGGCTACCTCGACCTCATCAAGGCCCACCACACCAAGCCCGACTCCGTCCTGCGCAACGCCGATCACGTCGAGACCGCCGTGCAGCGCATCGTCTCCATCATCCGCCAGCTCAGCTCGCTGGTCGTCCAGGCCCGCCTCCCGCTCGTGCCCTGCCGCCTCGACTCCCTGCTGCAAGGCAGCGTCGACCGCTTCCGCGCCGACTTCGCCGTCGAGCCCGCCATCACCATCGACAATCCCCTCGGCGACCTCCGCATCGACACCCACGTCGAAGTCTTCGAGGACATCGTCGGCAAGATCCTCGCCAACGCCTGGGAAAGCTACGGCGAACACTGCGTCTCCCCCCGCCCCGTCGAGATCACCGCCCGGCTCATCGAACGCCCCGGCGAACCCAAGACCGTCGAGATCCTCATCCGGGACCACGGCCGCGGCATCCCCGCGGAGGTGCACGACACCCTCTTCGAACCCTTCGTCAGCACCAAGAACACCGTCGGCGTCGGCATGGGCCTGACCGTCGCCCGCCACGCCCTGCGCAACTTCGGCGGCGACCTCAACCTGCAGGAAACCCCCGACGGCACCGTGGCCGTCCTGCTCCACCCCGTGGAGAAAAAGAAAAAAACCGTCTTCGCACCCAATGCCTAAGATCGCCTTCATCGGAGCCGGCCGCATGGCCTCCGCCATCGTCGCCGGCCTGCTCGACCAACACGTCGCCACGCCCGCCGACCTCGCCTGCCTCGGCGGCGACGACGACACCGCCCGCCAACTCGTCGCCCGCACCGGCATCCGCCTCTGCGCCGACCTGCCCGCGCTGCTCGACGGCGCCGACCTCGTCGTGCTCGCCTTCAAGCCCCAGCACCTCGCCGACGCCGACCCGCGCCTCGCCGCCCTCACCGCCGGCAAGCTCGTGCTCTCCATCCTCGCCGGCAAACCCCTCGCCGCCCTCGCCAAGGTCTTCCCCCAGGCGCGCAACCTCATCCGCACCATGCCCAACACCCCCGGGCAGATCGGCGCCGGCATCACCGGCTGGTGCTCGCGCGAACCGCTGTCCGCCGAGGACACCGCGCTCGTCGAGTCGTTGCTCGGCGCGCTCGGCCGCCACGTCGCCGTCGACGAATCGCAGATCGACGCCATCACCGCCGTCAGCGGCAGCGGCCCCGCCTACGTCTTTGAGTTCACCGCCGCCCTGCGCGCCGCCGGCATCGCCGCCGGCCTCACGCCCGAGGCCGCCCACGACCTCGCCCTCGCCACCGTCATCGGCTCGGCCAAGCTCATGCAGCAGACCGGCACCGAACCCGAGGAGCTGCGCAACCAGGTCACCTCGCCCAACGGCACCACCTACGCCGGCCTCGAAGTGATGCGCGCAAAGGACTTCCGAGGCCTCATCCGCGACACCGTGCTCGCCGCCAAAAAACGCTCCGAGGAGCTCTCTCGCGACTGATCGCCGGAGGGCTGTTCCCGCCCCCGTCGAAACGCAAGGAAACAATCCCGCGCGGGCGGACACTCGGGGCTTGCCAACACCCCCCGGCGGGCGTGCGTTGGGCGGCTCCTGCAAACGTCAACCGACCACCCGTTGCGCATGCCCGTCCGACTCTCCCAACTCCTCGATCCCTCCCGCATCAAGCTGGAAGTGCGCAACACCCGCCGCACCGCCGCCCTGAACGAGGTTTCGCGATTGTTGGACGGCCACCCCGACGTGGCCAACTACCAGGGTTTCTACAACGAGCTGCTCGCCCGCGACCGGCTCGACACCACCTGCCTGGGCAACGAGATCGCCCTGCCCCACGCCCGCACCGAACACGTCAAAAAAATCGTGCTCGCCGTCGGCCGCAGCGCCAAGGGCGTGCACTTCGAGAAGGACGACCAAAACGTGCGCCTCATGTTTGTGCTCGGCACGCCCAAGTCCAACCCCACCGACTACCTCCAGGTCGTCAGCACGCTCTGCAAGATTTTCAAGGACGCCGCCACGCGCGAGGCCCTCTTCGCCGCCGAGACCCCCGAGGCCTTCGTCGCCACCCTCGCCGCCGCCGAGCAGGCGCTGGTGAAGTGACGGCATCCGCGCGCTTACGGCCTTGCCGCCGGCGGCGGGGCGCGCAGCATTCGCCTCTCCACGGCGCATGATCCACTCCTTCATCTTCAGCGACGGCAAACTCGCGGGACGCGACCTCGAACTCGAGGCCCTCCGCCTCGTGCGCGCCGACAAGGGCCTCTACCTCTGGATCGACCTCGATCATCCCACCGACGCGGAGATCCGCGACGTGCTCGAGGGCATCTTCAAATTCCACCCCCTCGCCATCGAGGACTGCGTGACCCCCAGCTCCCTGCCCAAGGTCGAGGACTACGAGGACCACCTCTTCCTCGTGGCCCACGCGGTCGACTTCAACCGCCGCGAAGAATTCCACACCGCCGAGCTGAACCTCTTTCTCGGCAAGGACTTTCTGGTCACCTTTCACCGCACGCCGCTCAAATCCGTGCAATCCGTCATCGACCGCTGCGCCAAGTCGGCCGGCGTCGTCGCCCGCGGCCCCGACCGCCTCGCGCACCTCGTGCTCGACGCCATGGTCGACAACTACAAGCCCGTGACCGACGACCTCCGCGTCGAGCTCGACCAGATCGAGGAAACCGTGCTCGACGACGAGGACGGCAACCTCACCGAACGCCTCCTGGAGGTCCGCGCCGAGATCAACCACCTGCGCCAGGTCGTGCGCCCGCAGCGCGAGATGATCCACCGCCTCGCGCACGGCGAGTCCAAGCTCATCCGCGCCGTCATGCTCCCCTACTTCCGCGACCTGCGCGACAACCTCGTGCGCATCGAGGAGACGGCCACCACCTACTCCGACCAGTTGCTCATCTCGTTCGACCTCTACCTGAGCAAGTCCGACTTCAAGGCCAACGAGGGCATCAAGGTCCTCACCGCGCTCACCGCGCTGAGCCTGCCGGCCACCATCATCGGCAGCTGGTATGGCATGAACTTCGCCCGCATGCCCGAGCTCGACTCGCCGTTCGGCTACCCGGCCGCGTTTTTCGTGACCGTCGTGCTCACCTTCCTCGTCTACCGCTGGTGCAAGCGCCGGCGCATGATCTGACCGCGGCGCCATGATCTCCACCCTCGTCTACCGCGACCAACGCCTCGCCGGCCACAATCCGCCGGTCGATTCGCTCGCGTCGTTGCGGGCCGAGCCCAACGTCATGCTCTGGATCGACCTCTCCGCGCCGACCGCGGAGGAGATCGCCGCCATCCTGGAGCAGTTGTTCGCCTTCCACCCGCTCATCATCGAGGACTGCACGGTCGACAACCCGTTTCCGAAACTGGAGTTCTACGAGGACCACCTGTTCCTGGTGATGCACGCGGTCGACTACTCGAAGACCGACAAGTTCACCACGACGGAGCTCGACGTGATGCTGGGGAAAAACTTTCTCGTGACCTTCCACCGCGAGCCGCTGCGCGCCGTGCAGACCGTGCTGGAGCGTTACCAGCGCCTGCCCGGCACCTTGGTGCGCGGTCCCGACCGTCTCGCGCACACGCTGCTCGACCAGATCGTCGAGGCCTACAAACCCGCGCTGCACGAGCTGAGCGACGACCTCGAGAGCATCGAGGAGGACGTGCTCCGCCACGTGGCCGCCGAGGAGCTGTTCCCGCGCATCGTCGACCTGCGCAAGGAGCTCGCCCAGCTGCGCCAGATCGTGCGTCCGCAGCACCAGATCGTGGCCGAGCTGGCGCAGGGCAAGGCGCGCCTGATCCGCCCCGTCATCCTGCCCTACCTGCGCGATCTGGCGGAGGATCTCGGTCGCATCGAGGGTCAGGCCACGGCGTGGGCCGAGCAGTTGATTTTGTCGTTTCGCGTCTACCTCAACAAAAACAGCCACGAGGCCAACGAGGGCATCCGTATCCTCACGGCCATTACGGCGCTGACGTTGCCGCCGTTCATCCTCGCCGGCTGGTATGGCATGAACTTCCGCCACATGCCGGAGCTGGCCAACGGCGCGGGCTATCCGGTGGTCGCCGCGCTGATGATCGGCGCGACCACGGGCATGTTTTTCCTGCTCAAGAAAAAGGGCTGGCTCTGACCGGCCCCTGACTCGCAGCATCGGCGCCTTATGAACCCTTGGCTCTCCCTTGCGCTCGGATTGGGCGTGTTGACCTTTGGCGCGGATTTGCTTGTGCGCGGCGGCGCCAGCCTCGCGCTGCGCCTCGGCCTCACCCCGCTGGTGGTCGGACTGACCGTGATCGCCTTTGGCACCAGCGCGCCCGAGCTGGCGGTGAGCCTGCAGGCGGCGTTCGACGGCAACGGCGCCATCTCGGTGGGCAACGTCATCGGCTCCAACATCTGCAACATCGCGCTGATCCTCGGCCTGTGCTCGCTGATCACCCCGGTGCAGACCACCCGGCAGATCGTGCGCCGCGAGATCCCGTTGATGCTGGTCGCGACCGTGCTGGGAACGGTGTTCCTGTTTGACGGCGTGGTGAGTCGCGTGGAGGGCGCGATTCTCGTCGCCTCGCTGATCGTCTACGTGGTGTTCACGGTGCGCCAGGCTCGCCGCGACACCGCCGCCGCGGCGGCCGCGCTGGGGGACGATTTGCCTCCGAAGAAGCCGCTGTTCGCGAGCATCTGGTTCATCATCGGCGGCCTGATCGGCCTGGTGTGGGGCGCGGACCGCTTCGTGGTGGGCGCGGTCGAGATCGCCGAGGCCTGGGGCCTGAGCAAGATCGTGATCGGCCTCACCATCGTGGCGGTGGGCACGAGCCTGCCCGAGCTGGCCACCTCGGTGGTGGCCGCGGCGCGCAAGGAGTCGGACATGGCGGTGGGCAACATCGTGGGTTCGAACATTTTTAACCTGCTGTGCATTCTGGGGTTCACGGCGTTGATCCACCCGATCGGCAATTTCTCGTTGTCGGCGGTCGACCTGCTGGTGATGGGCGCGGTTTCGCTGGCGCTCTGGCCGCTGGCCGCGAGCGGCGGGCGCATTTCACGGGCCGAAGGCGCGGTGCTGCTGGCGGCCTACGTCGGCTACACCGTCTGGCTGGTCACCCAGGCGGCCTGAACGGACGGCCCGAACGATGATGCCGCGCGCGCTGGTCTTTGATTTTGACGGGTTGGTGGTCGACACCGAGACCGCCATCATCGACGCGTGGGAAGCGTTGCACCGGGAGGATGGCCTGGCCTGTGATCGCGGGGTGCTGCACCGGCTGGTCGGCAGCGTCGATGTGGTGGCCGACATCTGGACGGCCTACCCGGCGACCCAGGATCGCGTCGGGCTGGACGCGCGCCATCGCGCGGCCGCGCGGGTGCTCACGCTGGCCCGGCCGGTGTTGCCCGGGGTGCGCGAGTTGATCGGGGAGGCGCGCGCGGCCGGTCTGCGCATCGGGGTGGCGTCGAACTCGAGCCACGCGCACGTGGAGGGGCACCTGGCCCACCGGGGGATGCTGGGGTTGTTCGACCATATCGCCTGCCGCGACGACGTGGCGGCCGGCAAGCCGGCGCCCGACGTCTACCTCGCCGCGCTGGCCGGCCTGGGCGTGGCGGCGGACGAGGCGGTGGCGTTCGAGGACTCGAGTCTCGGGCATCTGGCGGCCCACCGCGCGGGGTTGCGGGTGATGGTGGTGCCCAATCCGTCGACCGCGCACGATGTGTTCCCGCACGCGAGCTGGCGACGGGAGTCGTTGGCGGGACTGACGTTGGCCGGGTTGCGGGCGCTGGCGGGCGGCGGCGGGGCGGGCTAGATTTGCGCTTCCCGTGGCGGGGCAATCCGTTTTGCTGCGAGCCGTGTCCGCATCGCCCCACACCCAAGCAGCCGCCGAGCGCGGGCAACAGGTCCTGCAGGCGTTTCGCGGCGGCGACAACCGGGCGGGGATTGCGCTGCACCCGCTGGAGCTGGCGCTGGTGATCGTCGCGTCGTTGCAGCTGTGTTTCCTGCCGTGGGCGTTCGGCGGCATGGTGCTTTGGGCGCAGTTGACGGCGCTGGCGTTGTCGGTGATCGCGTTGACGGTGGCGGCGTGGCGGCGGGTTTACGACGAGCCCTACACGCGCGAGGGCCGACAGGTGCTGCCGATGCTGCCGCGGCTGTGGCGTTTCCCGGTGTTTTGGCTGGGGCTGGGGTTTTTCGCGTTCATCGCGGTGCAGGGTTTGAACCCGTCGCACGTGCGCATGAGCGACGAGCGCGGCTGGTGGATGCAGCCGGTCGGGCACATCCGCTGGCTGCCCAGCGGCATGGGGACGACGTTCGACCACATGAACGCGTGGCGCGTGCTGGTCATTTTGGGCTCGGCCTGGCTGCTGGTTTGCGCGCTGTGGATCGGCCTGACCCGCCGGACCGCGGTCATGGCGATCATGACGGCGCTCGTGGTCAACGGCACCGTGCTGGCGTTGATCGGGATCTTGCAAAAGGCCACCGGCGCGCGGGAGGTGCTGTGGTTGTTCAAGGTTCGCTGGGGCTACTTCGTCGCGACGATCATCTACAAGAACCACGCCGGCGCCTTTTTTTACCTGATCCTCGCCTTCGCCGCGGCGCTGTTGCTGTGGCACGCGCAGCGCGGCTCGCGGCGGCTGGCCAAGACCAGCCCGGCGCCGGTCTACGGATTCTGCGCGGTCATCCTCGCGACGGTGGTGATATTGAGCAATTCGAAGGGCGCCCTCCTGCTGATGCTGGGCTACCTGGCGGTGTGCCTGATCGGGTTTGCCGTCTGGTTGTGCGTGGGCGGACGGGCTTCGGGGAACCGCGTCCAGGCGCTCGTCGCCGGTGGCTTGCTGGTGGTTTTCATCGTGGCCGGCGGCCACCACCTGCGCCTGGACAAGCCCTTCGAGCGCGTGCAGACGCTGATCGAACAGGGCGAGAACAACGTCTCCGTGAAGAGTCGCCTGGTCGTCGCCAAAGCCACCGCCGAGATGGCCGAGGACAAGCTCTGGACCGGCTGGGGCGCGGGCGGCTTCCAGCACTTTTTCCCCGTCTATCAACAGAACTACGCGGAGCTTCAGCCCAAACCCCGTCGCAAACCCCAGTTTTGGCGACACGCCCACAACGACTACCTGCAAGGCCTGAGCGAATACGGCATCGTGGGCCTGCTGTTCCCCGCCGCGATGCTCGGCTGGTGGTTGATCAGGCTCGGACGGCTCCGGGTTCATCGCCGACCGGTGATTCTGCTGGCCGTGGGCGGTTTGTTTCTGGTCATGCTTCACTCTTGGTTTGATTTTCAAATGCAGTGTCCCGCCGTCCTGGTCACCTGGTGCGCCGGTTGGGCGCTGACCACCCGCTGGGCCGAAACCGAACGCAGCTAAATGCAACCCGCCTCCCACCAATCCCCGTCAACCGTCCGCCCCACCCGCCGCGTGCTCGGCGTCGACTTCCATGTCGGCACGCTCGACCAGGCCGTCGACCACGCCCTCGCCGGCGGACTCATGGTCGCGCCCTCAGCGCCCGGCCTCGCCATGGACCTGGTCAAGTCGCCGGCCTACCGGCGGGCCCTCACCACCGCCGACCTCGCCATCACCGACTCGGGCTTCATGGTGATGCTCTGGCGACTGTTCACCGGGGAAAAACTCCCGCGCCAATCCGGCCTGCTCTTCATCCGCGCCGTGCTCGCCCGCGAGGACCTCAAAACCCCCGGCGCCATCTTCTGGGTCATGCCCTCCGCCGAGGAAGACGCACGCAACCGCGCCTGGCTCAACGCCCACGGCTTCGCCGTCACCGCCGACGACACCCACCTCGCCCCCCGCTACCCCGCCGCCGGCGACATCGACGACCCCGTGCTGGTGCAAAAAATCTCCGCCCGACGCCCGCGCCTGGTCGTGCTCGGCATCGGCGGCGGGGTGCAGGAACGCCTCGGCCTGCACCTGCGCGAGGCCCTGCGCCCGCAGACGCCCGGTATTCTTTGCATCGGCGCGGCCATCGCCTTCCTCACCGGCGGTCAGACCAACATCCCGCCCTGGGCCGACAGGCTCGTGCTCGGCTGGCTGTTTCGCCTGCTGTCGTCGCCCAGACGCTTTTGGCGCCGCTATTACGAGGCCTTTGCCCTCGCGCCGCTGCTCTGGCGTTGCCGCGACCGCCTGCCCGGCCCTGATCGCCGACCGATGGCCGCCACTTAGCGCTGGACCCCCCGCACGCGCTCACGGTTAATCGCGCCCCATGGGCAGCACCGTATTCACCATCGCAAATCAAAAGGGCGGCGTCGGCAAAACCACCACCGCGGTCAATCTCGCGGCCGCGTTGGCGGATAAAAAAATCCACACCCTCCTCATCGACCTCGACCCGCAGGCCAACGCCACCAGTGCCATCGGCGTCGAGAAGCAGGACGGCCGCAGCCTCTACGGCCCCCTCCGCGGCGAAGGCACCGCGCTGGAGATGATCACGCCCACCTCCATCGAATACCTCTCGCTCATCCCCAGCGAGGAAGACCTCGCCGCCGCCGAGATCGAGATCGCCCAGTCGGAAAACTACCTCGCCAAACTCACCTCCGTGCTCGCCCCCGTGCGCGAGAGCGGCGGCTACCGCGCCATCATCATCGACTGCCCCCCGTCCATGGGCATGCTCTCGATGAACAGCCTCGCCGCCGCCGACCACCTGCTCATCGCGCTCCAGTGCGAATACATGGCCCTCGAAGGCCTCGGCCAGATCCTGCGCAACGTCGAACGCATCCGCGAGGCCGGCGTCAACAGCGCCCTCGATCTCGGCGGCGTCGTCATGACCATGTTCGACGTGCGCACCAACCTTTCCCGCCAGGTCGTCGAGGAGGTCAAGGCCCACCTGCCCGACAAGATCTTCGAGACCGTCATCCCGCGCACCGTGCGCCTGAGCGAGGCCCCAGCTTCGGCAAGACCATCTTCGCCTACGACCCGCTCTCGCCCGGCGCCACCGCCTACAAGAACCTCGCCAAGGAAGTCATCGCCCGCTTCGAGCTGAAGAAGTAAGTTTGAGACAACCCTCAGAATTTTAACGCAAAGGCGCGAAGCCGCAGAGGACGCAAAGGCATTCAGGGGAGCTCCGAAACCTCCGCGATCTTTGCGCCTTCGCGACTCCGCGTTAAAACTCCGTCTCCACCGCCCGCATTCGCCGTGCTCTCCGCCCTCGCCAAATACCGCCACGTCTTCCTCGTCGGCCTGCAAAGCAACCTGGTCTACCGGTGGAACTTTGCCATCCGCTCCGGCTTTTCGCTGCTGCACCTCGCCTTCGTGTTCATTCTCTGGGGCGCCGCCTACGCCGGCCAGAGCGACATCGGCGGCTTCGACCTGCGGCAGACGCTCACCTACTTCGTCGTCGTCCTCATCCTCCAGTTCTTCATCAGCGCGATGAACGAGGACTACGAGGTCTCCGAAGAGATCCGCAACGGCCTCATCAACCAGTTCCTGCTCAAACCCGTCAGCTACTTCGTCTACCGCCTCACGCTCTTCGCCTCCGCCCGAGCCGTGTCCGGCACGCTCGCGTTGCTGCCCATCGCGCTGGCCTTCCCCCTGCTCGCCCCGCACCTCTCGTTGCCCGGACTCGGCTGGACCTGGGCTGCCGCGGTGCCCGCACTGATCCTCTCGGCCTTCATCCAGTTCACCATCGCCTACTGCTTCGGCCTGCTGACCTTCTGGTTCCTGGAAATCCAGTCGTTCATCATCCTCTCGCTCGCGGTCGAGACCATCCTCGGCGGACAGGTCTTTCCCCTCGATCTGTTGCCCGCCTGGCTGCACCAGATTTCGTCGTATCTGCCCTACTACTACATGATGTATTTTCCGGCCGCCCTACTCACCGGACGCATCACCGACCCCACCGTCGCGCTGCACGGGCTGGCGTGGCAACTCTTCTGGGCCGTCGCCCTCTTCGGCATCTGCCGCCTGCTCTGGACCCGCGGCCTGCGCCGCCACACCGCCGTCGGCGGATAAACCGCCCCGCCATGCCTCAGCATTTTAACGCAGAGACGCAAAGACGCGGAGTTCGCAAAGTTTTCAAACCGCCTTGCCCTTGCGATCTTTGCGCCTCCGCGCCTTTGCGTTAAAACTCCGAAGAAAGATGACCACCCTCGCCCACTACGCCCGCATCTGGCTCGCCTGCGCCCGCTACTCGGTCGTGCGCACCATGATGTTCCGCGCCGACTTCATCATGTGGTCGCTGGTCGAGCTGTTCTGGATGGGCGTCAACCTTGCCGTCATCGGCGTCGTCTACAGCCACACCAAATTCATCGCCGGCTGGGGCCCCTGGGAAATGACCCTCATCGTCGGCACCTCCATGCTCGTGCAACGCCTGCTCATGGGCCTGTTCTGGACCAACCTCTTTGAGATGGGACGCAACGTCCGCAGCGGCCACTTCGACTTCTTCCTCGCCCAGCCCGGCAACCCGCTGTTCATGGTCTCCACCCGCAAGATCGACCTCGACGGATTTCTCAACGTCCCCGTCGCCATCGGCGTCATCGCCTACGCCGCCCACCGCATCGGGCTGGAGCCCTCGCCCGCCGTCATCGCCACCTACGCCCTGCTCGTGATCATCGGCCTGGTCATCCACTACGCCACCCTGCTCATTTTCATCTCGATGGTATTCTGGATTCAGAGCGCCAAGGGCATTGAGGGCGGTTACTTCGGCTTCAACGAATTCTCCCGCCTCCCACGCGAGGCGCTCAAGGGCGTCGCATCCGTCGTGCTCGTCTACGCCCTGCCGCTGGTCATCGTATCCAATTTCCCGGCACGCACCCTCATCCACGGCATCGAGCCGCTCAACGTCGCCTGGCTGCTCGCCGCCGCCGTCTTCTGGGCCGGCCTCGCCATCCTCGTCTTCAACCGCGGCCTGCGCCGCTACGCCAGCGCCTCGTCCTGATGTCCGCGCCCCCCCCCGATCTCGCCCCCCTGCAAGCCCGCCTCGGCCACACCTTCGCCGACCCCGCCCTGCTCGTCTGCGCGCTCACCCACCCCTCCTACACCTCCGAGCACCCCGATTCGCCGCCCAACAACCAGCGCCTCGAACTCCTCGGCGACGCCGTCCTCCAGCTCATCATCACCGACGCCCTCTTCGCCGCCTACCCCGCCGAGCGCGAAGGCGCGCTCAGCAAATCCCGCTCGACTCTCACCCGCGGCGGCTTCTTCGCCCGCCTCGCCCGCGAACTCGACCTCGGCGCCGCCCTGCTCGTCGGCAACAGCGAGGAACAAACCGGCGGCCGCGACCGCGATTCCAACCTCGAGGACGCCTTCGAAGCCCTCGCCGGCGCCCTCTACCTCGACGCCGGCCTCGAGCCCGCCCGCCGCGTCATCCTCGCGCTCTACGGCCCCATCGCCGACCGCCTGCAAACCTCCCTCCCCGCCGACAACCCCAAGGGCCGCCTCCAGGAGCTCGTGCAACCCCTCCACGGCAACACCGCCCTGCGCTACGTCACCGCCCACGTCTCCGGCGAAGACCACCAGCGCGAATACGAGTCCACCGTCCACCTCCTGGACAACCCCCTCGGCACCGGCCGCGGCCCCTCCAAAAAAGCCGCCGAGGAAGCCGCCGCCCGCACCGCCCTCGCCGCCTGGCCCGCATAGTCCGCATAGTCCGCATAGTCCGCCTGGCCCAGATGCCCCGCCCGTCCCCGCCCGAAAAAGCCATTGTCACTTATTAAGTGACATTTTCATTAACGCGTAACCATCTGCTTCAGAATACAAAAAAGCCATTTGTCACTTATTAAGTGACAAATTTTCCGGGCGTTTCTTTGCGATGGAAATCGTATTCGTGCGCATCACGGGACAAGGTCGCCATATCACGCGAAGCTCGCGGCACTCCGCCCGGCAACCCTCTCAAGGGCAACCATGCACTCCGCGCGTAGCACCCTTCCCATGTCACACCGCCACGCCCACGGCTCCGCCGAACACGACCAACCCGCTGCCGACGCCCCCGTCTACATGGGCCTGCCCCATGAGAGCGTGCTCCGCCCCCGCTTCTGGATCGCCGTCACGCTGACCATCCCCGTCTTCCTCCTCGCGATGGGCGCCATGGTGCCCGGCCTGAGCGACCTCCTGCCTTCGCACCAAGTCTCCGGCTGGGCCCAACTCATCCTCACCACCCCCGTCTTCTTCTGGTGCGGCGCGTTCTTCATCCGCCGCTGGTGGAAATCCATCGTCGAGCGCGACACCAACATGTTCACGCTCACCGTCACCGGCACCGGCGCCGCCTACTTTTATTCCGTCGCCGCCGTGCTCTTCGGCGACCACTTCCCCATGGCGCTGATGGACGCCGACCACGGCATCGCGCTCTACTTCGAGGGCACCGCCTTCATCACCACCATCGTCCTCCTCGGCCAGGTCATCGAACAACGCGCTCACGCCCACACCGACGAGGCCATCCGCGGCCTGCTCGACCTCGCGCCCAAGACCGCCCACCGCCTCGACTCCGACGGCCACGAAACCGAGGTCCCCGTGGAAGACGTCCAACCCGGCGACCGCCTCCGCGTGCGTCCCGGCGAAAACATCCCCGTTGACGGCAAAGTCCTCGAAGGCCGGGGCGACATCGACGAATCCATGCTCACCGGCGAACCCGTGCCCGTGACCAAATCCCAAGGCGACCCACTCAGCGCCGGCACCCTCAACACCACCGGCTCACTCGTCTTCCGCGCCGAACGCGTCGGCAAGGACACCCTGCTTGCCCAGATCGTGCGCCTCGTCGAGGAAGCCACCGAAAGCGAAGCCCCCATCCAACGCCTCGCCGACCGCGTCTCCGCCTGGTTCGTGCCCGCCGTGCTCGCCATCGCCATCGGCACCTTTGTCGCCTGGTCGCTGCTCGGCCCCGCCCCTGCCCTCCTCCACGGCCTCATCAACGCCGTCGCCGTCCTCATCATCGCCTGCCCCTGCGCCCTCGGCATCGCCACCCCCGTATCCCTCGTCACCGGCATCGGCCGCGGCGCCCAAGTCGGCGTGCTGGTCAAAGACGCCGCCGCCCTCGAACGTCTCAGCGGAGCGAATACCCTGCTCATCGACAAGACCGGCACCCTCACCATCGGCAAACCCGAAGTCGTCGCGATCAAGCCCACCGGCGACCTCTCCGAAGACAACCTCCTCCGCCTCGCCGCCGCCGCCGAATCCTCCAGCGAACACCCCCTCGCCCGCGCCATCGTCGCCGCCGCCAAAGATCGCCAACTGCAACTCCCCGCCGCCACCGACTTCAATGCCGAGGCCGGCTCCGGCGTCACCACCAACATCGACGGCCAGACCATCACCATCGGCCGCGCCCCAACCGACGCCCAACTCGCCGACCACCCCGAAGCCACCCTCGTCGCCATCAAGATCGACGGCCGCGACGCCGGCCTCATCGCCCTCGCCGACGCGATAAAGGAAACCACCCCCAACGCCATCGCCGCCCTGCGCGAACTCGGCATCAAGGTTTACATGGTCACCGGCGACCGCGAAGCCGCCGCCCAGGCCGTCGCGCAACAACTCGGCCTCGACGGCTACCACGCCGGCGTCACCCCCGAGGACAAACAAAAGCTCGTGCGCCAACACCAACAGAACGGCACCGAACGCGTCATCTTCGCCGGCGACGGCCTCAACGACGCGCCCGCCCTCGCCGCCGCCGACATCGGCATCGCCATGGGCACCGGCACCGACGTCGCCATGAACAGCGCCGGCATCGTGCTCGTGAAAGGTGAACTCGGCGCGCTCGTCCGCGCCGTCCACCTCAGCCGCGCGACGCTCCGCAACATCCGCCAAAACCTCTTCTTCGCCTTCTTCTACAACGGCCTCGGCCTGCCCGTCGCCGCCGGCCTGTTTTATCCGTTCTTCGGCTGGCTCCTCAACCCCATGCTCGCCGGCGTCGCCATGAGCCTCAGCTCCCTCAGCGTCGTCTTCAATGCCCTAAGACTGCGAAAACTAAAACTCTGAGGTTTAAACCACGGAGAACACGGAGGACACAGAGTTCTAATTTCAGGAGCAGACTCTCGATCATTCTCCCTCCGTGAACTCCGTGCCCTCCGTGGTTAAAACTCCGAAACCTCCGATCTGCTCCCACGGGTTGCACTCGGACTCGCTTCCCGTTTCCCTCTGCCCCCTTCCATGTCGCCCGCCCACGCCGATCTGCCGCGCCACCTGCACACCGGAGTCTGCCCCCCCGCGCGCGGAGCGGTGCTCGCCCGGATCATGCGTGCCGAACTCAACGCGCCCGTCTGGCTCGTCGTCGCCCCCGACCTAAAGCTCGCCGAACAACTCGCCGAGGACACCGCGTTTTTCCACGCCGCCGCCTCCTCCTCGCACAACGAGCCGACCGTGCGCACCCTCGACGCCCTCGTCTTCCCCGAGTCCATGGGCGGCTCCCGCGACATGGCCGAAGCCTTCGCCGCCTCCGCCGACCGCCAAACGGTCTTGTCGCGTCTGCGCGCGACAAGAAGTAAGAAGTCAGAAGTAAGAAGTCAGAAGTCAGGCCGCCCCTCCGCCCCTCCGTCCTCCGCCCTCCCCACCGCCGTCTTCACCACCCCGGCCGCGCTGCTGCAATCCGTGCCCGCGCTCGCCGACTACGCCGCCAAAGAGTTCACCCTCACCAAGGGCCAGACCCACCCCTTCGCCGACCTGCTGCAAAAACTCGCCGACCTCGACTACGACCACGAGCCCGTCTGCGAGGCCCCCGGCCACTACGCCGTGCGCGGCGGCATCATCGACGTCTACCCCGTCACCGCCAACCAGCCCTACCGCCTCGATTTCTTCGGCGACGAACTCGAGGACATCCGCGCCTTCGACCCCGTCACCCAACGCTCCGGCGAATCCATCCCCGAGCTCACCCTCGCCGCCTCGCCCCGCCTCCAATTCGAACCCGCCCGCACCGGCCTCGCCGACTACCTCGCGCCCTCCTCGCGCCTCGTGCTCGTCGACCCCGCCACCCTCGACAAACCCTTCTCCGACGCCGCCCGCGAAGTCTTCGACCGCCTCACGCCGATCTTACAAAAAGTCGCCGCCGCCATCGGTCTCGCCGACCTCGACGAAGCCGCCGCCCTCTTCGATCCCGAAACCGCGCCCCTGCTCTCCGAAACCACCTGGGACACCGACAGCCTGCGCCACCACCGCAACTTCCCCTCCGACGGCCTCGTCGCCCAAGACCGCCTCGCCGCCGAAGATCAGGCCCGCAAGGAGTTCATCGAACAACTCGCTCTCTGGCAGAAAAACGGTTTCGCGATCACCTTCGTCGCCTCCAAGGAAGGCGAAGAGCAACGAGCCCGCGAAATCCTCGGCGAACACAAAGCCTTCAAGAAACCCACCTTCATCCGTGGACACCTGAATGAAGGATTTCGGCTCACGCCTCCGCGTGAGCCGAAATCCGAGCCAATCACAGGTCAAAAGTCTGAAAGTCCAAAGTCGTCACCGCGCGCTGTGCGCGACCCATCTTTGGACGTTGGACCTTCGACCTTCGACCCGTCGCCACAGGCGGCGCTCGCGCCGGACTCGACCTTCGACCTTCGACTCCGTTTCGGTGACAAAGCCTTGGTCTTTGTCACTGAAACGGAGTTGTTTGGCCGCCAACGCGCCCGCCGCGCCGGCGGTGCCTCCCGCGCCCTTGTGCAACGCGCGCAGGTGGACCAACTCCTCGATTTCTCCGAACTCGTCGAAGGCGACTTCGTCGTCCACCTCCAGCACGGCATCGCCACCTACCGCGGACTCACCAAACTCGAAACCCGCGACGGCCACCGCGAAGTCATCTCCCTCGAATTCGACGACCACGTCACCCTGCACGTCCCCCTCCAGGAATCGCACCTCATCAGCCGCTACGTCGGCCTCAGCAAAACCAAACCCCAGCTCGGCAAAATCGGTTCCGGCCGCTGGGAAAAAGCCCGCAAGGCCGCCGAGACCGCCACCCTCGACCTCGCCGCCGAACTCCTCCGCATCCACGCCGCCCGCGAAGCCCAACCCGGCCACGCCTGCCCGCCCGACAACGACTGGCAACGCGAATTCGAAGCCTCCTTCCCCTACGCCGAGACCAAGGACCAGCTCACCGCCATCCAGGCCACCAAAACCGACATGGAGCGCACCCGCCCCATGGATCGCCTCATCTGCGGCGACGTCGGCTTCGGCAAAACCGAGGTCGCCATCCGCGCCGCCTTCAAAGCCGTCCAGTCCGGCCGCCAGGTCGCCCTGCTTGTGCCCACCACCATCCTCGCGCAGCAACACCTCAACACCTTTCGCGAACGCATGGCCGGCTACCCCATCGCCGTGGAGATGGTCAGCCGCTTCCGCACCCGTGCCGAGACCAACCGCATCGCCGCCGCCACCGCCGCCGGTCAGGTCGACATCCTCATCGGCACCCACCGCATCCTCAACAAGGACATCGCCTTCAAAGACCTCGGCCTCGTCATCATCGACGAAGAGCAACGCTTCGGCGTGAAACACAAGGAGCGCCTCAAATCCCTGCGCACCACCGTCGACGTGCTCTCCATGTCGGCCACCCCCATCCCGCGCACCCTCTACATGGCCATGACCGGCGCGCGCGACATGTCCGTCATCGAGACCGCGCCCACCAACCGCCACCCCATCGAGACCATCGTCAAAACCTACGACGAAAAACTCGTCATCGACGCCGTCCGCCACGAACTCCGCCGCGGTGGCCAGGTCTTCTACCTGCACAACCGCGTCCAGACCATCAACCTCGTCGCCGCCCGCCTGAGCGAACTCCTGCCCGACGTGAAGATCGGCGTCGGCCACGGCCAGATGGACGAACACGATCTCGAACGCGTCATGACCGAGTTCGTCGCCGGCGAGTATCAAGTCCTCGTCTGCACCACCATCATCGAGACCGGCCTCGATATCCCCAACTGCAACACCATCATCATCGAAGGCGCGGACCGCTTTGGACTCTCGCAACTCTACCAGCTGCGCGGCCGCGTCGGTCGGTTTAAGCACCAGGCCTACGCCTACCTCCTGCTCCACCGCCACACCCGCGTGGTCGAAGTCGCCCGCGAACGCCTCACCGCGCTCCGCACCCACAACCAGCTCGGCGCCGGTTTCCGCATAGCGATGCGCGACCTCGAACTGCGCGGCGCCGGCAACCTTCTCGGCGCGCAGCAAAGCGGCCACATCGTCGGCGTCGGCTTCGAACTCTACTGCCAACTCCTCCGCCAGTCCGTCGCCCGACTCAAAGGCGAAAAACACGCCGCGCTCATCCGCGCCGCCGTCAAACTCGACTTCGTCTTCGTCGGTGAAGCCGACACCGCCCCCGTAGGCAGCCTGCTCGCAGGCGCAAAAGACGTCGGCATCGCGAAGTCCCGCGGCCACGGCGACGGCTACCAAGCCCTCAAGGAAGCCGAGCAAGCCGCCAGCGGCGTCGTCGACGTGGAGAAGATTCAGGCCCGCCTGCCGGCCGCCTACATCGGCGAGACCCGCCTGCGCATCGACCTCTACCGCCGCCTCGCCCTAGCCGAAAACCTGGACGCCCTGAAACAAGTCGAGACCGACCTCCGCGACCGCTTCGGCAAGTTCGCCAACGAAGTCCGCGCGTTGCTCCTCATCACCGAAATCCGGATACGCGCCGAGACCAAGGGCATCCTCTCGGTCGAGACCAAGAGCAACCAGCTCAAGTGCCAGCGCAACACCGGCAAGCCCGACGACTACGTCATGGTCGGCACAAGATTCCCGAGGCTCACCGCCCCCAAGCCATTGGCGCGTCTGAAGGAAATCATCACCTTCCTAAACAACCTCTGAGCAGAGAGGATTTGAACCACGGAGGACACGGAGAGCACGGAGCCCGATCCTAAGTTGTAGCGCCGGCTGTCCCCAGCCGATTCCGACTGTCCAAACTCCTCCGTGCACTCTGTGC
>JBDRJH010000412.1:0-8884 GCA_043815125.1 Verrucomicrobiota bacterium | reverse complement strand
GTGAGGTTACCCCCGTTTGATGGACAGGGAGCGCGGCAAATCCGAAAAGGAATCCAACACCGTGCCACAAACCAAACCCGCCTACACCGAGGAGTTCAAACGCGAGGTGCTCGCCCACATGGCGAGCGCCGGCCAGTCGCTCAATCAAACCGCCGCCCATTTCGGGGTGTCGGCCAACAGCTTGAGGGAGTGGAGACGACGGGCGGGGGCGCCGCTCGGGGTGCCCCCGTCCGTCGTCTCCACAGAGAGCCCGGAGGCCGAGTTGCGCCGGTTGCGCAAAGAGAACCGCGAGTTGCAGGCGCGCTGTGAGATACTAAAAAAAACGGTGGGCATCTTCAGCAGCCCGTCGTCGAACGATATGGGGCGATTCGGCAAATGAAGACGGCCCATTCCATCACGCTTCTATGCGAGACCTTGGAAGTCTCCCGCAGCGGTTACCATGCGTGGGCCTCGGGAGCGAACCAACGTCGAGCCCGTGCCGACGAGGCGCTGCGCCCAAAGCTGCGCGCGGTCTTTGCGGCCACGCGCCACAGCTACGGCTACCCGCGCATGACCGTGGAGCTGCGAGCGCAGGGCGAGCAGGTCGGAAAAACACGGGTCGCCCGGCTGATGCGCGAGGAGGGCCTGCAAGGCCGCCAGCGAGGCAAGTTTCGCCCGCGCACGACCGACTCCAATCACCACGGCCCGATCGCGCCCAATCGACTCGCCCAGGCCGGACCCATCACCGCGTGCGACCAAGTGTGGCAGACCGACATCACGTATCTGCCCACCCGGGCCGGCTGGCTCTACCTGGCCGTGGTGATCGACGCCCACAGCAAACGCGTGCTTGGCTGGGCCTTCTCGCCCTCGCTCGAAACCGGGTTTGTCATCGTGGCGCTTCTGATGGCTATCCGGCGCCGCGGCGGCCGATGCGCCCCGGGGCTCTTGTTGCACTCCGACCGCGGCGTCCAATACGCCAGCGAGCGTTTCCGCTCCCAACTCGCCGCCCACCGCATCACCGCCTCGATGAGTCGTCGCGGCAACTGCTACGACAACGCTCGCGCCGAAGCATTCTTTTCCACCCTCAAAATCGAACTCGTTTACCGCCACGACTTCCAAGATCACGACCACGCCCGCCAAGTCGTGTTCGAATGGATCGAGGCTTTCTACAACCTCCGCCGCCGCCACTCTTCAATCGGCCACCTCTCGCCGGTTGACTTCGAAAACCAGAAAAACTGAAAACTAACCCGCTGCGCACCAAGTCCACTTTTCGAGGGTAATCCCAGTGCCCCTTCGCGCGCGAGATTGTCCAGTCCAAGCAGCCGAAGGCCCGGTCGTTCGGCGAGCATCGCCCGCGCCAGCGCGTTTCCCACGAAGCCGCATATGCCGGTGATCAGGATGCGCATGCCTTATGAACGGCTGACGGAAAGGCTGAGCCTGCTTTCGACCAGTTCATGCACGGTGTCCCCGATGGTCTTGGTGATATTCCAGTCCGGGTAGTGCGCACGGACCTTTTGCAGGTTTGTGTAATAACAGATATGGTCGCCGGTCCGGTTTTTTTCCGCATAGGTGTATCGCTGGGCCCTGCCGCTGTGCTTTTCGACCAAGGCGAACGCCTCGAGGATGGACAGGCTGTTGGACTGACCTCCGCCAATGTTGTAAACTTCGCCACATCGAGGGGCGTCCACGATGGCCCCTGTGAGCCGTGCGACGTCCACCGAGTGCAGGTTGTCCCGCACCTGCTTGCCCTTGTAGCCGTGCACGGTGTAGGTCGTGCCCTCGACGTTGCATTTCACCAAGTATGACAGAAAGCCGTGCAGCTCGACGCCGGTATGTTGAGGTCCTGTCATGCAGCCCGCCTGCAGGCACGTGGTCGGCATGCCGAAGTAGCGACCGTATTCCTGAACCATGGAGTCCGCGGCCAGTTTCGACACTCCGAACAGCGAGTGGGTGGATTGATCCACCGTCATGCTCTCGTCCACTCCGGGCTGTGCCTCGGGCGAGGCGTAGGCCCACCTTGTCTCGAGTTCGACCATCGGGATACGGTTTGGCGCGTCACCGTAAACCTTGTTCGTGCTCATGTGCACGAACGGGCTTTCGGGGCAGAACATGCGGGCGGCTTCCAGCAAGTTTAGCGTGCCAACGGCATTGACCTCGAAATCCGCAAAGGGAATTGACACCGCGCGGTCATGGGATGGTTGAGCGGCGGCATGCACAATGGCTGAGGGACGAAGCTCGGCGACCAGATCGCATACGCCCTGCCGATCTCGAATATCCAAGTCGTGATGGATATAGTTCCGTAACTGGGTTTGCAGACGGTTGAGATTTGGCAATGTGTCCCCGTCTGGTCCAAAAAAATGGGCGCGTTCGTTGTTGTCCAACCCATGGACCGTGTAACCGCGGTCTTCGCTGAAGTGCGTGGCGACTTCGGAGCCTATCAATCCGGCGGAGCCAGTGACCAGCATTGTGCGTTTGGACATGGGATACATGCTTGCGATGAAACGTGAGTGTCTAGGGAGTTTGTGTCGGAGGTGAATCCTCAATCATGTCGGGCGTTGGTAAAAACAGCGTGACCAGCCGTGAGTCGGGCAGCCAGAATTCGCCGGGCCACACCGCCTCCAGCAAGGAGGCGGCCCAGAGGTTGTCCGCGCGATAACCGCCGTCCCACACGCCTTGCAGGCGAGGGTGGCGGTGGTTGACTTGAAAGCCCGCGCGTCCGGCCTTGGTGTGGCGAACCGGCCATGCGGCGTCATCTAGAGGGGATAGTGCCGACCGCACCAGCGTGACGGGGTCGTGCACGGCGACGAGACGTTGTTCGGCGGTCAGGTCCAAGTTCTCGCCGTAGAGCATTCGCAACCGCTCGCTCCAGTCCTCGTTGAGGTGGCCGGCTTGCAGGGCCAGCACCGTGCGCAATCCGGCCGCGGGGTTGGCCTGGCCTTCACCGCGTCCGGTCAGTCGCTCCCAAAATGCGGCGACGCCGGCGTCGCGCGCGTTGGCGATCAGGCGTTCGGCTGCTTTATCTTCGCCATCGAGCCAATCGAGCAGTGCCCGCAGGTAGGCCGCCTCGCGTTTTACCGACAGCCTGACCTGCGGGTCGTCGGCCAACTCGACGAGCGCAGCATCCACGCGCGCCAGCACCGCGTCGCGCACGGCGGCCATCGCCGGCACGCGCCACCAGCCCGACGCGATGAAACGCGGATCGGCCAGGCATGCGCGCTTCAAGCACCGCTCGGCTTCGTCGCGCCGGCCAAGGCTGAGCGCGGCAAGCGCGGCCCCGCGCAGGGCCGAGCCATGGTTGGGAGCAACCGCAATCGCCGAGCGAAAGTCCACCAGCGCCGCCGCGGCTTCACCGTTCGCGAGCCGGGCCCAGCCCGCCATTGTGTGTGACAGCTCGGGGATTAGTTCCGCGTCGATGTTGACCTGCAAAAGTCCCAATGCGCGTTTGCGTCGCTCGGCGGGGTCGGCAGGCGCTCCCTCGCCGGAGTGCAGCAACCTGTCCGCCGCGTAGATGCGCAGTGCCGCGTCGTGCGGTGCCAGTTGAAGCGCGTGCTCCCAGTCGCCGCGCTCCAGACTCGCCCGCAGGCGATTTTGCGAGAAACCGATCCAGCACACCGCGACCAACACCCCGATCACGCCCCAAGCGCCCGCGCGACGCGCGAGCGCGTTGCCGGTGCCCTTGGCCGAGCACCTCGCCGCCATGATCGCCAGCATCAGCCCGAGAACCGCGCATACCACCGGCACGTCGAGCTGCCAGTCGGTGATCGAGAAAACACCATAGCCGGTCAACGTCGCCAGCGCCACCCACTGCGCCGTGTCCGCGGCTCGGGTCGCTTCGCGCGCCGTTCGAACCGCTGCCGCCATGACCAATCCTGTTAGCAACAGGGCGCCGAGCAATGTCGCGAGGCCGCCCTCGGCCCAGAGCTGCAGCGGCGTGTTGTGCAGTTGCAGAACCTCGTAGGGACCGTAGTCGAGTCCGCCGCGGTAACGCGGGAAAAACCACGGCGTCGCCCCTGTGCCCCAGCCGGTGAGCGGACGGTCCAGCGTCGCCTGCCAGCCGCCCTCGATCCACGTCATGCGCTGGGCATTGCTCATGTTGACCGGCGCGTCCACTGGAGGAGGCAGCAGACCGCGGCGCACGCCCGGGTGCAGCAGACCGGCCGACATCAATGCGAGCGCGACGGCCACCACCGCGACCTTGGGCAACCGCCGCCACGCGGCCAGCAGGCCCAAGCCAGCCATCGCGGCCAACCCCAGCGTGGCCCCGCGACTGCCGCCCGACTGCAGCATGGCCAGGCAGGCCAGCGCCAGCAGCCCCCAGCCGACTCGCCGCCAGCCGCGTGCGCCCGCGGCCAGGCCGATCAGGCAGGGTAGGAACAGCAGCCCCGTGCCCGCGGTGTAGTTGGCGTGACCGAGCGGATGCGGATTGCGGCTGTGCGGAATTACCTCCCAGTGCGGTGCCAGCCGGGCCAGCCACATGGTCAACGAGACCAGCGCCAGCAGCCCGCCGATCGAGCCAGTCAGTTGCAACAGTCTGTGCTCCAGGCGTAGACCTTCGTCGACATTCGCCAACAGTGAGGCGCCGGCCGCGGCCAGCGCGAGCGTGGTCGCCGGCCAAAACACCCACGGCAGCACCTGCGCGCGATACGGGCTCAGCGCGGTTGAGGCTGTGAGACCGGCGGCGGTCAGCACCAGCCCGATGGCCCAGACGCGGGAGAGTGCATGGCGAGGCACTTTGTTCGAGAGCGTGAACCAGAGCGCTCCGCCGGCCGCCAACGGTCCGAGCCAGTAAAGGATTTGCCACGGCCAAGTCAGCATGCGGCTGGAGGCGGTTTCTTGGGCCGCGAGCAGTCCGGCGCAGGCTAGGCTCACACCGAGTAATCCCGCGACGGCCACCGAGCGGGCTTGCGGCACGTGTGGCCTTGAAGCGTAGGGCATCGTGCGATCAGTGGCGGACTCAGCGATCCCAAACGTTGTATTTGATGATCGCATACAGGGCCCGGAAGCCGTCCCGCCAGCCGATTTTCTTGCCCTCGGCGTAGGTGCGTCCGTGGTAGCTGATGCCCACTTCGTAGATCACGACGTTGTCGAGCCGGGCGATCTTGGCGGTGAGTTCCGGGTCGAAGCCGAAGCGATTTTCCACCAGGTTGATCTGCCGGATCACCTCCTTGGTGCAGACCTTGTAGCAGGTCTCCATGTCGGTGAGGTTGATGTTGGTCATCATGTTCGAGAGCAGGGTCAGGAACTTGTTGCCGACCATGTGCCAGAAATAGACCACGCGGTGGGCGTCGCCGCCGGCGAAGCGCGAGCCGAAGACCACGTCGGCGTGGCCGTCGACGATGGGCTTTATCAGTCGCGGGTATTCGGCCGGATCGTATTCGAGGTCCGCGTCCTGCACGATGAGCATGTCGCCGGTGGCCGCCTTGAAACCGGTGCGCATGGCGGCCCCCTTGCCTTGGTTGACCTCGTGGTAGACGACTTGATCGACGAGCGGGGCGATCTCGGTGCGCAGCAGGTCGCGGGTGCCGTCGCGCGAACAGTCGTCGACGATCACGATCTCCTTTTCGACGTCGCCCAGGTCGACGGCCTTCACCCGCTCGACCAGTGCGCGGATGGTGTGGCGTTCGTTGTAGCAGGGGATGACGACGGAGAGTTTCATGGGAGATGTGTGGTGTTTTGCTTCGTAAGCCTCGATGGGGAAAGCCCCAAGTTGCCGATCTGGCGTAGGTCTTGGTTTAAGCAAAATCCCCTCTACGATGCGCGATGTTCGCGCCATTTGCCATTCAGCTGGCTGTAAAATACAAACTCGGCGGGGAAATTCGGGATGCCCATGGCGGAGTCTATCGCGATTAAGGTGGAAGGGGCGGCAGTAAACGCATTGAGCGGTTTGGCCGGTGCGATTCGTCAGACAGTTCCATACCGTCCCCCATCATGCCATCGGGATGGCGATGTGTATGTGAATTGACCTTTGTGCCGCTCCTTTGGGACAGTCTGAGGGTAACATGGGCATACAACTGAAGTCGCGGTTGGCGAAGAGTGCTTCCTTGCGAAATCTCATGTGGCTGTTCGCCGAGCATGGCGCTCGGCTAGTGTCCTCTCTTTTGATCGGGGTATGGGTTGCCCGTTACTTGGGGCCCGAAGGCTTCGGCTATTTGAACTGGATTTTGGCGGGATTTTCGCTGGTCACGATATGTGCCAAGCTTGGCTTCGAGAATATTTTTGTGCGCGATGTCGTCCGTAATCCGGACGAATCCGACAGGTTGGTAGCATCCGCTTTTACAGTGCGATTGCTGGTGGCGTTGGGGATTATCTCGATCTCGTTGCTTGTCGTGGCGTTGTTTCCCGGCAGGACCGTGGGCTACATGGTCTTGCTGTCGTTGGGCTTGCTTCCCGGGGTCAGCGAGGTTTTGACGTATCGCTTTCAAGCCACTCAACGAGGCAAATTGTTCACGTGGTGCAGGCTGATTCAATTGGGCGTGTCGTGTTTGATCCGGGCGGGGTTGATATTGTCGGAGGCCGGGCTTGGGGCGTTCGTCTGTGCCATTGTGCTTGATGAGCTGATAATGGGCTCGGCTCTCTTGATCGTGCACAAACGGCAATTCGGCTCTTGGGCCGGGATAAGTCCGTTGCCAAGAATGATGTTTGGTCTTATTCGAGAGTCGTTCCCTCTTTTGCTCTCCAGTCTGTCGGTCATCCTCTACATGAGAATGGATCAGCTGATGCTTGGCGCGATGTTGGATGAGGCCGCGGTAGGGGTCTATTCCGCGGGCGTCCGTGTCGTGGAAGGAGTCTATTTTGTTCCGATGGTCATGGCCACCGCCTTCTTCCCGGCCATGCTGAAGGCCAAGGCTGCGGGCGATGCCGCCTATCAAAAAGAAATGGAGCGGTTGATGACCGCCAGCGTGTGGGTGGGCATCATGGCCACGGTCACCCTGTGGCTTGGGGCAGGGTTGGCCATTGGCATTCTTTTTGGTGACGCCTACGCCGATGCGGTTCCGATTTTGCGTGCCCAAGCATTCAACGTGGTGTTTTTGGCTATGGGGGCGGTGGCGGGAAAATGGCTTTATACCGAAGGATTGCAGGTCGTTCACTTTGGAAAGACGCTGGTTGGGTTGGGGATTAATTTTGCGCTGAATATGCACTGGATACCTGCTCATGGAGGCTTGGGAGCGGCTTGGGCGGCGGTAGTCTCACAAGGTGTGGCATATTTTCTGGTCTTCGCGGTCATCGGCTCATGCCGGAAAATATTCTGGGTCCAGCTGACCGCGCTTTCGCCCATCCGGGCCTGGAACTGTCTGGCCGAAATCAGAAGGAGCGGACTATGAAGCGGCGACTGGACCTGAACAGATGGGGATGGCCGTTTGACTGTTTAAGACGTGGGGGGCGCAACGGCCGCCAACAGTGCGGCGACGATGTCGTCGACGGACTTTTGAAGGAGCCGGGATCGCTTTTCGAGGACAGGGTGGTGCATGTGCCGCGGCGGGCTGCTGTGGATTCCGAATACTCCAAGGTCTTTGCCGGTGTTGATGCCTTCCCGTCACTTTCAGTCTACATACATGGTAGCTGGGCGGATGGGACCATGACGCCATTTTCGGATTACGACGATTTGATCATCGTCGACTACTCGCGAATTGATGGAGAGGACGAGCTTCGTGCGATTGAGGCCTTTTTGGGAAAAGTGGACATGTATTTTTGTTCGATGGACCCCCTGCAGCATCATGGCCACTGGCTGGTGGATCGTGAGAACCTTATGGGGCTGGATGAGTCCTACCTGCCGTTAATGGTGCTCAAAAACGCCGTGTGTGTGCAGGGGGAAATGCAGGTTGCCTACCGCACGGATGTTTCTCGCTCGCGAGCCGGATTTAGACGCAACGTTGAGGTCACATGCCGTAATATCGAGTCGTGGCGCTCCCCCTATCTTGCCGGAAGGATTTCGTTGTATGACATGAAATGTCTTTTGGGCTCCTTCATGATACTGCCTGCCTATGTTTTTCAGGCCAGTGGGGAGATGGTTTCCAAACCAGAGGGAATTGGCAGGGCGCTGGAAATATTTTCCACGGACTCATTGGGGATACTGCAACAGTGCACGAACATGCGCCAAGAGTGGCACCGGGTGCTTGCGGGGTGGAGGCACTCTTTGTGGCGCGCCGGTGGTGCGTTGATCAGAAATCCCAACATGCACAGGCGATATGCCAGACAGCTGTCGGTATCCCTGCCCCGAGGAGTTTTCCCCGTGATGCCTGAGGCTGCGATCAACCGATTTTTGAAGGAGGCCAGAGCGCATGCGAATCTTGGATGATGTCCGCAGGGATCTGCGCAAAGAGGACTACGACGACGCGATGGCGAGCTTCCTGCGCATTTGTCGCGAGTGTGGGGTTGAAGACTCCGCGGTCGGATTCTTTGGGAATATCGGAGAGCCTGGAATTTCCGATATCGATGCTGTCGTCGTGGGCACAGGGGAAGTCCTGTCGCATCTCAGTTTGCGTCATCAAGAGGAACGAAGGCGTTCAGTCTTGTTTGCATATGTGTTTTGGCACGATCCTCTATGGCTCCTTGAAGATGCACAAAAGTGGTGTGCCCGTCTGCATACATTGGAGAATCTCCGATGGGTTGCCGCGGATTGTGCTCGAACGTGGACGATGGAGCAGGGTGGCGGATCTGTGCTGAGAGTCGCGTGGTTCATTTATCTGATGGGAATACATCGATCATGGCTGCGGAAGGTGCGTTCCGGTAGCAGCTTGGGGCTGAGGCAGCTGCTGCTACTGCATAAGAATCTACATCACTCGATTGAATTCTTTGGCGATGGTTCACCGCTGGAGATGGCTGATATGTTAACACCTGTGCCCTTGAGGCAGCGGGTAATGCGCGGTGGCTGGGATAGCCGAAGCGATGGCGGCGGAGCCTTGGT
>JBDRJH010000411.1:0-2969 GCA_043815125.1 Verrucomicrobiota bacterium | reverse complement strand
CCCTGCACGGCGGCGAGGCGGGCGGCCTGTTCCTCGGGGCTTTCGTTGAGGTGGCGGGGGGGCTTGGACACGCGGCGCGCGACCGCGGCCTCGCGATCAGTGACGATGCGGTCGCACATGCTGTGGATGTGCAGGCGCAGCCATTGGGCGGTGCTGCTCTCCAGGCGGTAGTCGGCGGGGCCGTAGTGGTCGATGCGGCCGACCTGGCGCAGGCGGTCGTTTTGCGCGAAT
This sequence comes from Verrucomicrobiota bacterium, assembly GCA_043815125.1. Lineage (GTDB taxonomy): Bacteria > Verrucomicrobiota > Verrucomicrobiia > Opitutales > Opitutaceae > JAUWBF01. Next base: position 2,738 of record JBDRJH010000411.1, on the reverse strand, counting down.
TCCTCGGACTTGGCCGGGTTGTAGACGGCGTAGGCCTTGCCGCCGCCTTTCTTGACCACGGAGAAGCTGGGCACATCGCTCGGGCCGTCGGCGATGTAGATCATGTTTTGAAACGGGATGCGGCGGTCTTCGGGCGTGATGTTGGCGTTCACGTCGATGGCGGCGTTTTTGTTGGTGCCCTTGTTGATCTCGAAGAGCGCGCGGGTCTTGGTCGTGTTGTCGATGACCATGCCGATCTGGGCGATGACCGCCTCGGCCTCGATGCCTAGCTCCTTCTGCTTGAGGAAGCCGGGCTGGAGCGGATTCTCGATGAACTCGCAGCCCCAGATGCCCTCCACGTGCGGGGCGATGGCGCTGCCGCGCACCATCTCGGCCAGGCCGGTGCTCACGATGTAGTGCTCCAGCTGGATCTCGTGCTTGCGGTAGATCTCCTTCTCGGCGACGAAGCGCTTCGCCTGACCGAAGAAGTCGGGCAGGCCGGGGTAGAAGCGGATGTCCGCGCCGCACTCGCGCAGGGTCTTGTTGCCGAGCTTGGGCATGTGGCCGGCCAGCACGTAGGTGAGCAGGTGGTTGAGGTAGGCGATCTCGCCGGAGAGGTGGTAGCCACGCTGGCGGTAGTGCTCCATCAGGCTGTTGGTCTCGGACCAGAACAGCGCCTCGTCCACCCCGTAGCGCCGAAAGAGCGGCGACTGCATGTAGTCGGGAATCAGCGTCTTGTCGAAATCCCAGATGCAGGCGATGATGTTTTGGGTGAAGAGCGTGGTGGACATGGAATCGAAATCGAGGGTTGGGCGCAGCGGCCGTCCGCCGGCGCGGCGCGCACGAAGCAAGTCGCAAGCCGGATGTTTCGCAATTCGCAAAAGCGTCCGCATCCGACCTTGCCCCGCGTGCGCTTTGGCCTCCGTCTGATCAGTCCGTCCGCATGGATAGCCTACCCGACATCACCCTCTTTCAACGCCGTCTCGACGAACTCGACGCGCGTATGCGCGACCCGTCCTTCTACGCCAACGCGCGCGCCGCCGCGGAGGTGACCCGCGAGCACCAGCGCCTCCAGCAAATCGTGGCCAAACGCGCCGCCTGCGAGCGCCTGCGCCGGGAGCTCGACGAGGCCCGCCAGCTCCTGCGCGACGCCTCCGCCGACGCCGAGCTGCGCGAGCTGGCCGAGGCCGAGCTGCCCGAGCTGACCGCCCGCGCCGAGGCCGAGGAGACCGGGCTGCTGCGCGCGATGATCCCGCCCGAGCCCTCCGACTCGCGCAACACCGTGCTCGAGGTCCGCGCCGGCACCGGCGGCGAGGAGGCCGCGCTGTTCGCCGCCGAGCTGGCCCGCATGTATCAACGCTACGCGGAGAACCGGCGCTGGACGATCGAGCCGCTCGGCACGAGCCTGAGCGAGCGCGGCGGCTTCCGCGAGGCGAGCTTCCTGATCCGCGGCGTCGACGTGTATCGGCAATTTAAATACGAGAGCGGCGTGCACCGCGTGCAGCGCGTGCCCTCCACCGAGGCCAACGGCCGCATCCACACCTCGACCGTGACCGTCGCCGTGCTGCCCGAGGCCGAGGAGGTCGACCTGCACATCGATCCGCAGGACCTGGAGATCACCGTGCAGCGCGCCAGCGGCCCGGGCGGGCAGGGGGTCAACACCACCGACTCGGCCGTGCGCATCATCCACAAGCCGACCGGCACGCTGGTCTACTGCGCCGATGGTCGCTCCCAGCAGAAGAACAAGGCCAGCGCCCTGGCCGTGCTGCGCGCCCGCCTGCTGCGCGTCAAGGAGGAGGAGGAGCACGCCCGCTACGCCGCGCAGCGCAAGAGCCAGATCGGCACGGGTGACCGCAGCGAGCGCATCCGCACCTACAACTTCCCGCAGAGCCGGCTGACCGACCACCGCATCGGGCTGACGTTGCACAGCCTGCCGCAGGTGATGGAGGGCGACCTCGACGAGATCATCGCGGCCTTGCAACAGGCGGACTTCGAGGAAAAGTTCGCCGAACTGACCGGCCGGCCCGCGCCGACGCGCGGAGTGCGCGCGGAGGACTGACGCGGATCGCGTCCACCGGTCGCCGCCGCCCATTGTCTCATGCCCACCATCCTGGAGATCATTCAAAAAACCGCCGATTTTTTCGCGACCAAGGGCGTCGAGTCGCCGCGGCTCAACGCCGAGACGCTGGTGGGCCACGCGCTCGGGTTGAAGCGCATGCAATTGTATCTGCAGTTTGAGCGCCCACTGGCCGACGCGGACCTGGACCGCATTCGTCCGTTGGTGAAGCGGCGGGCGATGCGCGAGCCGCTCCAGCACATACTGGGCACGGTGGAGTGGGCGGGGTTGGTTTTGAAATGCGACCGACGCGCGCTGATCCCGCGGCCGGAGACCGAGTATTTGGTGGAGCTGCTGTCGGCCCGGCTGGCGGACGGTCCGCCGGCGACGATCCTCGACCTGGGCACGGGCACCGGCGCGCTGGCGTGCGCGTTGGCGACGACGTATCCGTCTGCCGCGGTCACCGCGGTGGACTTGAGCGAGGAGGCTTTGGCGCTGGCCACGGAGAACGTGGCCGCGCTGGGCCTGACGGAGCGCGTGCGTCTGCTGCGTTCGGATTGGTTCGCCGGGTTGGCCGCCGGGGAGACGTTTGACCTGATCGTGGCGAACCCGCCCTACCTGGCCGAGGAGGAAACCGCGGAGAGCGAGCCGGAGGTGCGGCGGTTCGAGCCGTTGACGGCACTGACGGCGGCGGAGTCGGGGC
>JBDRJH010000410.1:0-7211 GCA_043815125.1 Verrucomicrobiota bacterium | reverse complement strand
CCGCGAGGAGCTGGGCGCGGAGGTGACGGCGCGCCGCCAGCTGCGGCGGTGGGGGCTGGAGGCGACGGCGGGCTACGGCTTCGAGTCGTTGACCAACGTGGGCAACGAGCTGACGACGCGGGCGACGGACGACGAGACGGTGCGCGTGGCCAGCCTGAACTTTGGTTTGTCGCAGGACCGGCGCGACCATCCGTTGCAGCCGCGCGCGGGCTGGCGTTGGTTTGGCCAGGTGGAGCTGGCGGACCGGCTCCTGGGCGGCGAGGTCGACTACCAGCGCTGGCAACTGGGGGCTTCGTGGCATCGGGAGCTGGGCGCGGGACGCTGGTTGCACGCGGGGCTTCAGCACAACGGCGTGGCGACGTTTGGCTTCGACGGCGAGGTGCCGGTGAACAAACGATTTTTCCCCGGCGGCGAGAGCAGTATCCGCGGTTATCAAAGCGGCGAGGCCTCTCCGCGCGGGGCCGACGGCCGGTTCGTGGGCGCGGAGACGTTCATGCTGGTCAACGTCGAGGTCGAGCAGGCGCTCACGCGGCGCTGGTCGCTGGTGTTCTTTTGGGATGGCCTCGGCATGGCGGAGAACCTGCGCGACTACCCCTTCGACGAGTCGTTGCACAGCGTGGGTCTGGGCGTGCGTTACAACACCCTGATCGGCCCGCTGCGCGTCGAATACGGGCACAACCTCAACCCGCGGGCGGGCGACCCGGACGGCACGCTGCACTTCTCGATCGGCGTGCCGTTTTGAGGCCTGTCCGCAAAAAGCCCGCCGGGCACGGGGCCGGGCGGGCTTGGAAAAACGATGACGTTGGTCGGGGCGATCAGCCGCCGAGCGGGATGTTGTGCTCGACGTCGGCGTCGTAGTCGATGCCGGGCAGGCCGAAGCCGAAGAGCTTGAGGAACTCTGTGCGATAGCCGGCGATGTCGGTCAACTCGGCCAGGGTCTCGGTGGTGACCTGCGGCCAGATTTCCTTCACGGCGGCCTGCACGTCGGCGGCCATCTCCCAGTCGTCGATGCGCACGCGGCCGGCGTCGTCGAACTCGAGGCCGGTGCCGCCAAACATCTGGGTGCGGTAGAGGCGATCGATCTGCTCGATGCAGCCCTCGTGGCTGCCCTTGGCCTTCATGATCTTGTAGAGAATCGAGATGTAGAGCGGCACGACGGGGATCGCGGAGGAGGCCTGGGTGACGAGGGCCTTGTTGACCGAGATGAAGGCGCGGCCGTAGCCGTGGGCCTTGAGCTGGGCGTCGATCTTTTTGGCGGCGCGCTCGAGGTCGTTCTTGGCCAGGCCGATGGTGCCGTTCTTGTAGATGGGCCAGGTGACCTCGGGCCCGATGTAGGAGTAGGCCACGGAGGTGGCGCCGGGGGCGATGCAGCCGGCGGCCTCAAGGGCGTCGATCCACATTTCCCAGTCCTCGCCGCCCATGACGGCCTGGGTCTCGGCGATCTCGGCCTCGTTGGCGGGCTCGATGGTGATGTCGCTGACGACGCCCTTGTCGGTGTCGACGGTCTTGTTGGTGTAGGACTGGCCGACGGGCTTGAGACAGGACTTGTAGACGACGCCGGTCTTGGGGTGGGTGCGGCGCGGGGAGGCGAGCGAGTAGACGATGAGGTCGACCTGGCCGAGGTCTTCCTTCACGGCGGCGATGACGTCGGCCTTGAGCTGGTCGGAGAAGGCGTCGCCGTTGAAATTGCGGGCGTAGAGGCCGTCGGCCTTGGCGGCCTTGGTGAAGGCGGCGGTGTTATACCAGCCGGCGGTGCCGAGTTTGTCCTCCTCGGCCGGGCGCTCGAAAAAGACGCCGATGGTGGCCGCGTCGGAGCCGTAGGCGGCGCTGATGCGCGAGGCGAGGCCGTAGCCGGTGGAGGCGCCGATCACGAGGACCTTCTTGGGGCCCTTGGCGAGCTTGCCCTGGCTCTTCACGTAGTCGATCTGCTCCTGCACGTGGGCGGCGCAGCCTTGGGGGTGGGAGGTGATGCAGACAAATCCGCGGACTTTGGGTTTGATGACCATAAGGGGGTGAGGTTTGCGGGTGGTTATGCGGTGACAAGCCGCAAAATCGGGCGGACGGCCGCGGATGCGGGGATGGTGCCGGTCAGCGTTTTACGAAGCGCAGCAGAAACAGCAGCACCAGCGAGCCGACCAGCGCGGCGACGAGTTGCCCGAGGATATTGACCGTGGCGAAGCCGAGCACGCGGAACAACGCCCCGCCGAGCAGCGCGCCGAGCACGCCGACGACGAGGTTGCCGGCGAAGCCGAAGCCCTTGCGTTTGGTGAGCAGGCCGCTCAGCCAGCCGGCGGCGAGACCGACCAGGAGAAGAGTGAGGATGGATTCGAGATTCATGCGGCGCGGAGGATGGCGTCGAGTTTTTGCCAGAGCGCAACGGGGATCTGTTCGGCGCGGGCGCCGGCGCCGAGTCCGGCGGCCTCGAGTTCGGCGATCCAGGCCTCGCCCTTGTCGCCAAGTGAACTGCGCAGGAGCGAGCCGACCTGTTTGCGGCGTTGCTGGAAGCAGGCGCGCACGGCGGTCTTGGCGGCTTCGCAGAAGACGAACGGCTCGGGCTTGCGCACGAGATTGAGCAGGTAGGACTCGACGTCGGGGCGCGGGTGGAAGCAGGCCGCGGCGACCTTATGGCCGGGGGCGAGGTCGTAGGCCGATTGCAGGAAAATCGAGATCGCGCCGAACTGCTTGGTGCCGGGCTTGGCGCCGTAGCGGGCGGCGGCCTCGAGCTGGAGCATGAGCACGAGACGCGAGGGCAGGGGACCCTCAAGAATGGCGTCCATCCACGGCGTGGAGATCGCGTAGGGCAGGTTGGCCACGATCTTGAAGTCGCCGCCGTCGTCGGGCAGTCCGGCTCGGGGGGACTCGACGGCGTCGCCTTCGAGCAGGTGGGCTTGGCCGGGAAAACGCGGCGCGAGCTCGGCGGTCAGGTAGGCTTGGAGCGTGGCGTCGCGCTCCACGGCGAAGACCTCGGCGCCGGCCTCGAGCAGGGCCGAGGTGAGCGTGCCCAGGCCGGGGCCGACCTCGACCACGCGGTCGTCTGGCGAGACGCCGGCGAGCTCCAGCGATTTGCGCACGATGTTGCCGTCGACCAGGAAGTTTTGCCCAAGAAATCGTTTGGGTTGATGGGCGAGGCGGGCGAGCAGATCGCGGGTGGCGGAGGGTGAGAGCGGCATGTGACGCGGCCAGCTGAACGGTCCGGCGGGCGGACGTCAACCGGCCCGCGGCGTTGACCCGGCGACTTCAGGCGGCAGGGTGGTCGGCGTTATGCCGGAAGAAACCTCCACACTACAGTCGTTCATCGACTCCACCATCGTCTGGTTGCAGACCAACGGTCGCGAATTCGCGCTCAATCTGATCCTCGCGCTGGTCATTTTCCTCGTTGGAAAATGGCTGGCCAAGAAGCTCAGCAACCTGCTCCTCGGCGCCCTCGACAAGGGCAAGATCGACCACACGCTCGGCCTGTTCATCTCGCGCATCGGCTACGTGATCATGCTGATCGTGGTGATTCTGGCCGCGTTGGACAAACTCGGCGTCAAGACCACCTCGCTGGTCGCCATCATCGGCGCGGCCGGTCTGGCCATCGGTCTGGCCATGCAGGGCTCGCTGTCCAACTTCGCGGCGGGCGTGATGATCATCATCTTCCGCCCGTTCAAGGTCGGCAACTTCATCGACGCCGGCGGCACCAAGGGCATCGTCGAGGAGATCAGCATTTTTCACACGATCATGCGCACGCCCGACAACCTCGCGGTGATCGTGCCGAATTCGCAGATCAACAGCGGCGTCATCACCAACTACTCGGCCAAGGACCAGCGCCGCGTCGACATCACCTTTGGCGTGAGCTACGACGACGATCTGAAGGTCGCCAAAGATACCATCTGGAAGGTGCTCAACTCCGACGACCGCATCCTGAAGGATCCCGCGCCCATCGTCGGCGTGATGACGCTCAACGAAAGCAGCGTCGACATCGTCTGCTGGGCCTGGGTCAACGCCTCCGATTTCCTCAACGTGAAGTTCTTTCTCAACGAGACCGTGAAGACCGAACTCGAGGCCGCCGGGTGCAGCATCCCGTTCCCGCAGCGCGACGTTCACCTGTTCAGCGCCGGCAACCAGCCGGCCACCAGCCGGCCCGCCGCCTGAGAGGCGGGCCGCAGACGGTTTGACGTCGGGTCGCCCGGGCCGGTTCAGCCGACCCGGGCGGTTTGTCGCCGGGCGTTTAGTCGAGCTTGGCCCGCTCGGTTTCCAGCGCGGAACCGATCAGCGGATAGTATCCGATCCGGCGCACGATCTCCTGGCCGACGGGGGACAACGTGAAGGCGAAGAACTCGCGATGTTTGTCGTCGGCCGGTTTGGACGGGTCGCGGTTGATCGCGATGTAGAGGCCGCGCGCCAGCGGGTAGCGGCCGTCGAGCGCGGTGGCTTCGCCGGGCTGGACTTTGGCGGCGGTGGCCGTCTTGGCCAGCGGCACGGTGCTCACGTCGGGAGTCTTGTAGGCGATGCCCGAGTAACCGATGGAGTAACGGTCGGCGGCCACGGCGGACACGACCGCGGCGCTGCCGGGGAGTTCGCGCGAGGAGGGCGAGAACTCGCCCTTTTGCAGAACCTCGTCGCGGAAAAACCCATAGGTGCCGGAGGCTTTGTTGCGGCTGTAGATGCTGATCGGCGCGTTGGCCCAGTCGCCTTTCAAACCGAGCTGTCCCCAGGTGGTGATGGCGGGTTCGCCGCGTTTGCGGGTGGCCGAGAAGATCGCGTCGAGCTGGGCCAGGGTCAGGCCGGTGGCGGCGACGGGGTTGTCGGGATGCACATAGACGCCCAGCGCGTCCACGGCGACGCGCACGACGGTCGGCTTGTAGTTGAACCGGGCCTGGAAGCGCTCGATCTCGGCATCCAGCAGCGGACGACTGATGGGGCCAAAATCGGACCGGCCTTCCAACAGGGCGGGCATGGCGGTCGATGAGCCGAGCCCTTCGTGCATGATGCGCAGGCCTTCGTGGTAGTTGACAAAGACGTGCTCCAACTCGGCGACGAGTTCGTCCATGGAGTCCGAGCCGATGCTGCGCAGGCGTTCGCCCTTGAGGATGCGTTGGGGTTTGTAGGCGGGGTTGAGGGCGGGTTCGGCGACGGGCTTTGCCGCCGGGGCGGCCGGGGCTGCGGGTTTGGCGGGCGCGGCGACCGGTGCCGCGGGGGCGGCGGCGATGGGCGCGGGCGCGGAGGTGGTCGCGGCGGGTTTGGCGACGGGTTTCTGGCCGTTGATGGCGGCGAGGACTTCGAGGGCCTGCGTGTCGGTCAGGGTGCCGGTGCGGCGCAGCTCCATGACGTTGGCGACTTGTTTGGCGCGGTCGGCCTCGGCGCGGGCCTGGGCTTCGCGGAAACCGGGCGTGGCCTCGGGGGCGACGCAGCCGGCGAACGGCAGCGTGATGGCGCAGACGGCGAGCAGCGCGAACGCGGCCCGACAGGGCGCGGAGAAAACGGAGACGGAGTTTTTTGAGTTCATGGTTGGGAGGAAAAATCAATTTCGCGGAGCACGCGGAAGCCGATGTAGGAGGTCACCACCACCGGCGAGTAGGCCCAGCGGTTGCCCGAGCGGGCCTCGTTGGCGCCGTCGTTCCAGGAGCCACCGCGCACGACTTTCATGGCGAGGTCGGGCCGTCCGATTTTGTCGTCGCTCGGGCCGGTCGGGTCGGTGGTCGCGCCGGCGGCGTAGGGCGCGCTCCAGTCGGCGCACCATTCCCAGGCGTTGCCGTGCAGATCGTGCAGGCCCCAGACGGTGGCCGTGCCGATGGTGGCCACGGGGGCGGGGGCGCCGATGACCCGGGCCGAGCCGTCGTCGATGTTGGCGTTGTTCAGGCCCAGGCCGACGCCGGTGTTGAAGGCGGTGGTGGTCCCGGCGCGGCAGGCGTATTCCCACTCGGCCTCGGTGGGCAGGCGGTAGCGGGCCTGATCCTGTTCGCCGAGGCGGCGGCAAAATTCCTGCGCCTCGGCCCAGGTGACGAGGATCATGGGCTTGTCGGCGCCGATGAATTCCGGCTTCAGCCGCGCCGCGCGGATGCGGGTCGCGGCGTCGTTGGCACCCATGAGGCGATCCCAGGCGCGTTGGGTGACTTCGGTCGCGCCGAGGTAGAATCCGCGGGTGAGGGTGACCTTGCGCTGGATCTCGTCGGTGTCGCGGCCCGGTTCGTTGGCGGGAGAGCCCTGCGTGAACTCGCCAGGGGGCACGTAGACGAGGTCCAGCCCGACCGGCAGGGCGAGGGTCTGGCCGGGTTTGAATTTGTGACGATACAGGTAGGCCTGGGCGGTCTGGCTGTCGGGGCGGAGGCGCAACTCCAGCTCGTGGAAATACAGCGCCATGGCTTGGTCCTTCGCGGCGACGGCCTTGCGGGCTAGTTCGGAGATTTGTTTCGCGGCAGCTTCGCGGGCGGACGGCACCAGGGAGGTCGCCTGATCGTAGGCGGTGATCGCGGCGAGAGGGTCGGGCTCGGCGAGCCGGCCGGCTTGTTCGAGCTGCGCGAGGATGGCGGCGGATTCGGTCGGGGCGTAGTCGGCGAGGATCTTGGTCAAGGGGCCGGGCAGGGCGGTCTCGTGGCGCTCACGGGCGCGGGTCACCGCCACGGGGGCGGCGCTGGCGGCGGCCGCGCGCCACAGGTCACGCGCGGCGCGAAGTTCACCGGCCTGAAAGCGACGTTGCGCGCCGCTCGAACCGGCGTAGGCGACAGCCAAGGCTTCGCCGACGCTGGCTTCGTCGCCGCCGGCGCGGGCCAGGGCGATCAGGGTCTCGGCTTGTTGCTTGGCGGTGGCGGCCTCGGCCAGTTCATCGCCCGCGTCGGATTCGACGACGGGCACCGGCGCAGCCGTGGTGGCGGGCTCGGGAGCCGCCGGGGCGGGGGTCGCCGCTTGCTCGGCGGGCGGGGCGGGCGGGGCCAGAAAATACCACAAGCCGACGGCGAGGATCAGGCCCGTCAGGACGGCGGTTGCCATGATCGCCTTGGGGAGGGCTTCCCGGGGTCGCTCGGCCGGGCCGGAAGCGCTTGCGGCGGGGGGGCGTGGCTGGGTGGTGGTGTCGTTGATGGTCGGGGCGACCGGGGCCGCGGGTTCGGTTCGTCCGGGTCGGCCGTCGGAGTCGGGGCTCGGGACCGGGCCGCGGCGGGTCTGGCCTCCGGCGCTCCAGGTCGGCGGGATGGTTTGCGCGGGCGGAGGCGCCGGGAGCGGCTGCGCCGCGG
>JBDRJH010000409.1:0-2473 GCA_043815125.1 Verrucomicrobiota bacterium | reverse complement strand
GCATCCGGTAGGGGTCGGGGCGGACCTCGATCTGGCGCACGCCGCCGCCCATGTTGAGGATCTCGGCGATGCCGGGGATGCTCTGAAGACGGCGCTTGATCGTCCAATCGGCCAGCGTGCGCACCTCGGCGGGCGCGAGATAGCCGGGCTGCCCCTCGGGCACGGTGGAGCGGACGCCGACGAGCATGATCTCGCCCATGAGCGAGGCCACGGGAGTCATGAAGGGCTGCACGCCCTCGGGCAGTTGCTCGCGGGCGGTTTGCAGGCGTTCCTGCACCTGGGTGCGGGCGGAGTAGATGTCGGTGTCCCAGCCGAACTCGGCGTAGATCAGGGAAAGCGCGACGTCGGAGTTGGAGCGCAGGCGGGTGAGCTTGGCGACGCCCATGAGCGCGCTTTCGAGCGGCTGGGTGACGCGGGACTCGACTTCTTCGGGCGCGAGGCCGGAGGCCTCGGTGAGGATGACGACGGTCGGTTTGGTGAGGTCGGGCAAGACCTCGACGGGCAGTTGGAGGCCGGTGCGCAAACCGAGGGCGAGCACGATGAGGGCGAGCCCCAGCACGACCGCGCGGTGTTGCAGCGACCAACGGATGAGAAAATTAAGCATGGCTCAGGATTCCTTCCGGTTCGGGGTGGTGCGGCGGGTGGCGAGGCGGAGGCCAAGGGCGGCGGCAATCAGGGCGAGCACGCCGGTGGCAATCTGCCACGGGCGCTCGGGGTGGCCCGCGTGGGACTCTTCGCCGTGTTCATGGCCGTGGTCGTCGCCAGCGGCGGCGGCTGCCGGGGCGGACGATCCGCCCTTGGGGAGTTCACCGCCGTCGGCGGCGTGTTCGTGGCCGTGGGCCGCGTCGAGCGCTTCCTTGAGCGAGACGCCGCCGCCACCTGCGAAGGAGAGCGAGTAAGCACCGGTGGTGACGACTTCATCGCCGGGGAAAATGCCGCTGACGATTTCGACATAGCGGTCGTTGGCGGAGCCGAGGACGACGGGGGTTTTGACGAAGGCTCCGGGCAGCTCGAAGTCTTTGGTGAAGACGACGCGCGGCGCGGTGCCTTCGCCCTGCACCGCCTCGCGCGGCACCGAGAGCACGTCGGCGCGACTGGAGAGGATGAGCGCGAACTCGGCGCGGAGGCCGGGGCGGAGCCGACCGTCGGGATTGGGCAGGCGGAAGTGCGCGGCAAGTGTGCCGGACGCGGAATCGGCCTCGGCGCCAAGGCGCACGAGCTCGCCGGTGAACGCTTCGCCGGGGAAGGCGGTCAGGCGAATACGTGCCTTGGTTTCGCCGAGGCGGAGTCGGCCGGCGATGGCCTCGGGGACGCGGGCGACGGCGTGGATTTCGGAGAGATCGGTGATTTCGAGGAGGGCGGCGTCCGGCTCGACGGGGTCGCCGAGGTGGACATCGAGGGCGGTGACGACGCCGGCCTGCGGGGCGCGCAGGGCGACGACGGGCGGAGGATCGCCGGCCTGGCGGCTTTCCACGCGGACGATCTCGGCGTCGGCCTTGACCGTCTCGCCGAGGGTGGCGGCGAGGCCGACCACGCGACCGGAGATGCGACTGCTCACAGCGGCGGTGGCTCCGGGGCGGCTTTCGAGGCGGCCGAGGGCGAAGGCCGTTTCCTCGAAAAGCCGAGGCTCGGCGGAGGCGAATTCCAAACGCAGGTTGGCGATGGCGTTGGCGTCGAGAACGACGGTGTTTTGCTCGCGCTTGGCATCGGGTGCGGCGACGAGCGAGGTGGCGAGAAGGAGATAAAAAGAGGAAGAGAGTTTCATGGGAATCAGAGGGGAATGCAGCAGGCGGCGGACAGACGGCGCACGGCGGCGCGATGGTAGGCGAGGCGGGCGGCGAGGTCGGAGCGCTCGATCTCGGCCAGGCGTTCGCGGGCGCGAAAAACCGGGGCCGAGTCGATCTCGCCGCGAGCGTAGGCGGCCTCGGTGGCGGCGAGGTGGGCGCGGGCGGCGGGAAGCAGCTCGGCGGCGATGGCGCGGGCGGCGACATGACGTGCCCGCACCTCGGTGGCGCTGGCGGCGACCTCGTTCACGGCTTCGCGCACGCGGGCCTCGCGTTCGAGCGCCACGCGACGGCGGGCGGCTTGCTTCTCGGCGACCAACGGGGCGGAGACGTTGCGAACCGGCAGCGGCATGCTGAAACGCACGCCGAGCTTGGCCTCTTGTTCACGTCCGCCAAAATCGTCGCGGTCTTGTTCGCCCTCGGCGAAGATGCCGACCTTAAAGTCTTCCTTGCCCTGCGAGCGGGCGAGCGCGATCTCGGCGTCGGCGGCGCTGAGTTGGGCCTCCGCGAGAGAAACGTCGGCGCAAAGCCCCGGCGGAGGCACGGCGGCCTCGTCGGGAGGCAGGGCGAGATCGACGGCGACGGTGAGGTCGGCGGCGGCGTCGCGTCCTAGCACGGTGGCAAGCTGCATGGATGCAGCCGCGTAGGCGGCGCGCGGGGTCGCGACCGCCAGCTCCGCTTCGCGGGCC
>JBDRJH010000408.1:0-3192 GCA_043815125.1 Verrucomicrobiota bacterium | reverse complement strand
GCGGCGCGCGCTGGCGTCGGGCCGGACGGAGGCCGTGGTGCGCGCCGGGCCGTCGCGCTGGGAACGTTGCTGCTCGAAACTGTTTGTCTGGCTGGGGGCGCGGCCCAGTGTCGCCGGGGAGGAAAACTGATGCGCACCATCCTGATGATCGACGACGACCGGCTGCAGTGCCGGCTGACGGAAAAGCTCTTTGAGAAGTTCCGGGGCGAACGCTTTCGTTTGTATTCGGTTTTTACCTACGAGGAGGGTCTGGCCGAGCTGATGGAGGGCCGCCACGCGGCCTGTCTGCTCGACTACCAGCTGGGGCCGCGGGACGGGTTGATGCTCATGCGCACGGCGCTGGCGGCGGGCGCGACGACGCCGATCATCTTTCTGACCGCGGAGACCTCGCGCGCGGTCGACACCGAGGCGCTCAACGCGGGGGCCTTCGACTATCTGGTGAAGGGCGAGATCACGGTCGGCGCCCTGGAGCGGTCCCTGCGCTACGCGCTCAAGCTTGGCGAGACGCTGGCCGAGCTGCGCCGGCTGGCCACGCACGACGCGCTGACGGGGCTGCACAACCGGCGCGAGTTCGACCGCCGGCTGGTTGAGGAGGTGGCGCGCGCGCGGCGGTTCGGGCGTCCGTTGTCGCTGGTGCTGCTCGATCTGGACCGGTTCAAGTCGATCAACGACACCCACGGCCACCCGGCCGGCGACGCGGTGCTGGTGGAGGTGGCGCGGCGGCTGTCCGCGGACGTGCGCCGGACCGATCGACTGGCGCGCCACGGCGGCGAGGAGTTCGCCCTGCTGCTGGTGGAGACGGCGCAGGATGCGGCGCTGGCGCAGGCCCGGCGGCTGCTGACGTTGATCGCCGAAGCGCCCGTGGTGTTGCCGGACGGCGGCACGCTGACGGTGACCGCGAGCGCGGGCGTGGCCGGGCTGACGGCCGACGGCGACGAGCTGTCGCTGGTGCGCGCGGCCGACGAGGCGCTCTACCGGGCCAAGGCCGCGGGACGGGGGCGGGCGCTGCCGGCCTGACTCAGGCGGCGGCGGTGGTGATGCCGGTGGCGGGCACGGGTCCGGGCAGGTCCGGGATGTCGAGGCCGTCGGCGTTGTCGCCGGAGTCGCTCTCCATGGGATACTCGGCGGCGAACTGTTTGAAGTCGATGAGCTCGAAGCGGCCGTCGAGGTGTTCGACGATGGCGGTGAGGGACTCGACCCAGTCGCCGCTGTTGAGGTAGTGGACGTCGCCGATCATCTGGTCGGCGGCGGTGTGGATGTGGCCGCACATGACACCGTTGCAATCGCGGCTCTTGGCGAGCTGGGCGATGTGTTGCTCGAAGTTGGAGACGTGGCTGACGGCGCGTTTGACGCGGGCCTTCACGGCCTTGCTGAGCGAGTAGTATTCCTTGCCGCGCCAGGACCGCCAGTGGTTGTAGAGGCGGTTGATCTTCATGAGCATCCGGTAGCCCCAGTCGCCGAGGTAGGCGAGGAAGACGAAGTTCTTGGTGACGGTGTCGAAGACGTCGCCGTGGAGCACGAGGTAGTCGCCGCGCGCGGTTTTGTGAACGTGGTCCTCCACGATGTGGAGGTTCTCGAAGGCGATGGGCAGGAACTTGGCGAGCACGTCGTCGTGGTTGCCGCGCAGGTAGATGACCTCGGTGTTTTTCTTCTCCAGCTTTTTCAGGATGATGCGGATGAAGCGGGTGTGGGCCTTGGGCCAGTAGCCGGTTTTCTTGAGGCGCCAGCCGTCGATGATGTCACCGTTGAGGATGAGCTTCTCGCACTGGGTGCGTTTGAGGAAGTGGTTCACCTCCTCGGCCTTGCAGTCAAGGGTGCCGAGGTGGACGTCGGAGATGATGACGGTGCGGACCTTGAGCGTGCGTTTTTCCATCGGAATGGCCGGCAGGCTAACAGATTGGAGCGCGATGTAACAGGGGGGCGGGCTAAACGTCACCGAAACGTCACCGACTCCGGGGGAACCCGGCGGGCGGGGGTGTTCAGGCGATGAGTTTGTCGAGCTCGGTTTTGACCCGGGCGAAGGCGGTCTCGAGTTCGGCGACCGCGGGGGCGAGCGCGGGGCCGGGGGCGGTGTGCTTCGCCTGTTGTTCGAGCGACTCGGAGAGAAGGCGGACTTCTTCGGCGCCGATGTTGCTGGAGCTGCCCTTGATGGTGTGGGCGGCGCGGGCGAAGCCGCCCTGATCGCCGGAGGCGAGGGCGGCGTGCAACTCGGCGAGGCGCAGGGGGGTGTCCTGCAGGTAGATGCCGAGAATCTCGCGCAGAAAGGAGTCGTCGCCTCCGCCGAGTTCGCGGAGGTTTTCAATGGCCTGGGGGTCGATGATGGAGGGCATGGGGGTTGGCGGGGTCAGGAGGCCCACTCCTGGGAGGTGTTGGCTTCGATTTCCTCGATGGTGGTGAGTCCGAGGAGAACTTTTTTAAGGCCGTCGTAGCGGAGTGAGCGGGTGCCGATGCGAGCGGCGGCTTCGGAGATGGCCTGGGTGCTGGCGCCGGCGCTGATCAGGCTGCGGATTTCCTCGCTGATGAGCAGGAGTTCGTGGAAGGCGACGCGGCCTTTGTAGCCGGTGCCGCGGCAGGCGTGGCAACCGCGGCCGCGGTAGAGGTGGACGTCGGCGCCTTCCGAGTCGTGGAAGTAGCGGGCGAGGACTTCGGGGGAGGGGATGTAGACCTCCTTGCAGTTTTCGCAGATGCGGGCGGCGAGGCGCTGGGCGAGCACGCCGATGACCGAGGGGGCGACCATGTAGGGTTGCACGCCGATCTCGACGAGGCGGACGATGGCCTGCGCGGCGGTGTTGGTGTGCAGGGTGGCGAGCACGAGGTGACCGGTGAGGGCGGCCTCGGTGGCGATCTTGGCGGTCTCGAGGTCGCGGATCTCGCCGATGAGGATGACGTCGGGGTCCTGGCGCAGGAGGGAGCGCAGGACGGTGCTGAACTTGAGGTCGATGTGCGAGTTGACCTGGGTCTGGGTGACGCCGGAGAGCTGGATCTCGATGGGGTCCTCGATGGTGGAGATGTTGACGTCGGGGTTGTTGATCTCGTTGAGCGCGGCGTAGAGCGTGGTGGTCTTGCCGCTGCCGGTGGGGCCGGTGACGAAGAGGATGCCGCTGGGGTTCTGGATGAGGCGCTTGAGGGGTTGCAGGACGGGCTGCGAGATGAGCATCTTGTCCAGCGTGAGCATGTTCTTCTTGCCGCTGG
>JBDRJH010000407.1:0-6601 GCA_043815125.1 Verrucomicrobiota bacterium | reverse complement strand
GTCTCCCGAGGTTTCCGAGGCTGATCGCCAAGCCGCGCTGCTGGACCCCGTGCGCGCGGCCGCCCACCTGCTGGTGTCGGGCTCATTTAATATCAATTCGCGCTCCATCGACGCTTGGATTGCCCTGCTCGCCGGTGCCCGCGACGCCGCCGTTTTGCGAACCGACGGCTCCACCTCCGCAGTCAGCGGAGCCGTGGCCATACCGCACGCCCAGCCCAGCCTCGGCGACGAACGCGGCACCGGTGTTCAGGATGTCTGGAACGGCTTTGCCGAGTTTGACGACGCCGAGATTGCCGAACTCGCCGCCAAGCTCGTCGAACAGATAACGCTCCGCCAAACCGCCAACGGCCGCCCCTTTCTCTCGCTGGCAGAGTTCATCAACCGAGCCCTCACCGACGACGACCTCGGTCGCCGTGGCGCGCTCCAGTCGGCCATCGACGCGGCGGACCTCAATTCCGCAATCCCCGGCGTCGATATCGACGAGACCGTTCAAGCCGAGTTTCCCTTCCCCGAAAACGGCATCGGCAACAGCGCCTCCGTCGCGTCCGGTTACCTCAAGCAAGCCGACATCCTGCAACAAATCGGGCCGTTCCTCTCGGCGCGCTCCGACACCTTCACCATCCGCACTTATGGCGACGTGATTGATCCGCTTAACTCAACTTCCGCCAACCCCGTCGTCATCAGCCGCGCCTGGTGCGAGGCCGTGGTGCAACGCGTGCCCGACTACGTCGGCGGCGAACCCGCCGAGACCGCCCCCGCCGACCTCACCCCCGCCGGTGAAAGCGATAACTTTGGCCGTCGCTTCAAGGTCGTCTCCTTCCGCTGGCTCAACCCCGAGGACGTTTGATCCCATGACCATTCACCGCCCGATTTTTGCCGCCCTTGTCTCGCTCGTCGTATTGTCCGCCGCGGTCCGCGCGCAACAACCCTCCGGTGCGCAGGTCAACGCGCGCATCGTCTGCCTCTCGCTCTCCGGCGAGGCGTTGTCCGATCTCGTCGTCACCAGCTCGCCCGATCCGCTGGAGACCCGCGCGCCCAAGGACTACTTGTCCGATCCCGTGGACTACCGTGGTCCGGCGCGCCTGACCTTTCAGACCAAGCAAGCCCTGTCCGCCCCGCCCGCGCTTGACCCCGAGACAGGGAGGCCCTTGTCCTTGCCACCGCTGGCCACGGTGGATCTGCCGGCGGAAGGCGGCGAGTTCCTGCTGCTCTTCGGTGGCAAGCCCGGCGAGTATCGCGTGGCAGCGCTGGATTTTTCGAGTCAGGCCGCGCCGCTGGGCAGCTACCTGTTTTGGAACTTCAGCGGCCGCCCGCTCGGTCTCCAGCTCGGCGCTCAAAACCATCTGCTCAAGCCCGGCACCCGCGAACTCGTGCGGGCCGGTGTCGAGGACCGCAGCTACATCGCGCTGCGTGTGTTTGACGAAGACGGAGGCAAGGCCCGCCAGCTCTTCGCCTCGCGCCATTTCCACCGCGAGACCACGCGTCAGCTCGTCTTCATCACCAGCGTGCCCGACACCGACCGCGTGCGACTGAAGATCATCACCCAGCGCGTGTTCGAGCCGTTCAAAACGCCCGAACCCCCGCTCGCGGCGATGCGACGCTGAGACGACTATCTCGCAAAGCCCGGACGCCAATCGTCCTCCAGCGCTCCTCCTCCCCACCACATCCTCACACCCTCGCGCCCGTGCAAAATTATGTTCCGGTCGGAACATCGTTTTGCACTCGCCGTGATCGGGTAGTTTGGGTTGGGATGGGGGAAACGATGAAGGCCGCGACCGAAGAGTTTCTCTTTCTTTTGCTGTGGGGTGTGGATCAGGCGCTTCGGCCGACGTGGCGGAACTTCACCGGCTCGTTCGAGCAATGGGCTTACCACAACGGCGTGGGTCGCCGGCTGGAGACGTTGCGTCGGCAGGAGTTGCTGGATGTCCGGCCGGACGAGGATGAAAACGGAATGGCCGTGCGGCTGACCGAGGCGGGGCGGGTCGCGGCTTTGTCCGGAGTCGATCCGCAGGCGGCGTGGAACCGGCCGTGGGATGGAGCCTGGCGGTTGGTGATGTTTGATCTTCCGGAGGGTCAAAACAAGAGCCGGGTCAAACTGCGACGCTCTCTCAAGAAAATGCGATTTGGTTACTTGCAGAATAGCGTGTGGATATCTCCGGACTCGTTTTCGGCTCATGAAGCCAGTCTGTCCGGTGCCAAAATTAACGTTGAGGCGCTCACTTTGTTCGAGGGCCGACCGGTGGGTGGAGAGTCGGACCAAGACCTCGTGCGCGGTGCCTGGAACTTTGATTTGGTGACAAAACGCTACGCGGCCTGGGCGCTGGTGGCGGGCTCGGTTCCCAAGCCTCAAGCGCCATCCGAACAGGCATGGGAAGTGTTGCTGGCGTGGGCGCGCCGGGAGCGGGCGGCGTGGGCCGAGGTGGTCGATTGCGATCCGTTTTTACCGGCCGCTTTGCTGCCCGCCGGCTACCCCGGACGCAAGTGCTGGGCGCAACGCACCGCCCTGCTCAAGCGCATCGGCCAACAGCTGCTCGCCTAAACTACATGCAAAACCGTGTTCCGACCGGAACACGGTTTTGCACAGGGATACGGGTGGCGGGCGGCGTGAGGTTCTACTGTTTGGCGGTCCAGACGGACCAGCTGGTGTCGGGGCCGACGGGGGAGTCAGTGCGGGCGGGCTGGCCGGGGGCGAGTTTGAAAATCGGCGGGGGGCTGGCGACGGCGCCCTGTTTCTCGATGTAGAGGTAGGCGGCGAAGACGCCGCCGGGGCGCTCGCCGATGATCACGTCGAGGTCGATGACCTCGCCGGCCTTGAGTGAGATCCAATCGCCGTGGCGGAGGGCGCCGCCGGGCAGGTTCATGCCGTCGGGCTCGGTGGCGCGCCACAGGCCGCCGGGGGGCAGGCAGTCCTGGCGGCCGGCGATGAGCACCGGGCGGCCGTTGACACGGGCGGCGATGATGTCGTCGGCGAATCCGCTGAACCGATACACGCCGTCCTCGGGCGGGGCGACCTGGCCCTTGTAATGCACGATCCACAGCCTGGGCTTCACGATCTGCTCCACACCGAAGGCCTTGGGGGCCTGGTCGGCGCTGATGGTGGGGATGTAGAGGCGGGTGGCGTAGAGCGGGCGGCTGACGCGGAAGTAACGGCCGAGCACGGTCTCGTCCCAGTCGCTTTTCAAGAACCCGGCGATGACGTCGGGGTAGGTGCGGTCGGTGACGTCGGTGGCGGCGCGCTGCTGGGTTTGCTTCAGGTCGTAGAGGATGCCGATGAGCGCGCCGCGGCCCTCGACGCTGGTGGAGCTGCCGAAGGCGTCGTCAGCCTGCGCGGCCAGGGGCGACGCGCCGGCGCAGGCGGCGAACAGGAGGACCGGGAAAAGGCGGCGGGGGCTCATTGGTCGGGTTCGTTGAGCAAGTCGTAGTAGGACTCGATCAGGTTGGCGTAGGCGGGCGGGACGGGCGAGCGGCGGGCGGCGGCGACGGCGTCGCGCTGCTCAGGGGTGAGGCCGTCGGCGTTGAGGGTCTCGGCGGCGTCCTCGCCCTGGCCGGCGAGCATCCCGGGCGGGGCCTGGTCGTCGGGCGAGCCCTCGGCGCCGGAGGTGGCCTGCTGGACCTGGGCGAGGGCCTCGCGGGCTTTTTGCGTGGCGGCCTGGGCCTGCGGGATGTTGCCGGCGGCGGCTTGGGCGGCGGCTTCGTTGACGGCCTGCCAGGCTTCGGAGAGGGCGGCGCGTTGCTGGGCGTCGGAGGGGGCGCCCTGGGCGGACTGGGCGAGGGCGGCGCGGGCTTGCTGGAGGGCCTGGGCGGCGTCGGCGGCGGCCTGGGAGGCCTCGCTCGAAGAGGAGGCGTTGGTGGCTTCGTCGAGGTTGGCCTCGGCGTTTTGCAATTGTTGGTCGGCCGCGGCGACCTGGGCCGCGGCCTGGTCCTGGGCGGCTTGGGCGGCGTCCTGGGCGAGTTGGTCGGCGGCCTCGGCGAGGTGGTCGGCGGCGGACTCGGCGGCGGCGTCGGCGGCGGCGGGGTTGGTGTCGGCCTGGGCGTTGGACTCGGCCATGCGGGAGGCGGCCTGACCAAGGTCGTCGGCGGCTTCGGACTGGGTTTCCCGGGTCTGGCGCTGGAGCTCGGCGGTGCGGCGGGCGAGGTCGGCCTGTTCGCGTTCGTTGGCGCGCTGGGCGGCGGTGTCGTTTTCGGGGGTGGCGGCGGTGCGTTTGTTGAGCGCTTCCTGCTGGTTTTTCAGGGACTCGGCCTCCTGGGCGAGCTGGCGGAGTTTGTCGGCTTCGGCCGCCCGGGGAGGGGGCGGGGTGGTGGCGAGGGCGAGGAGGTGTTCGCGGGCGGTGTTGAGGCGGGCGAGCGCGAGGTCTTGGGCGGGGAGGACGCGGGTGCTGCGGACCTGGGCGAATTGCAGGCGGCTGTCGTGCATGGCGTCGGCGGCTTCGCGGATGGCGTTGCCAGCGGCGGCGCTGAGGGCGTCGACCTCGGGTCGGAGGGCGTCGGCGCGGGCGGTGAGCTTGTCCTGCGACCAGCCGAGGTCGCCGGGGTCGGTGCCGGCGACGTTGGCGGCGTCGCGGAGTTTTTGTTGTTCGGCGAGCAGGGACTCGACTTCGCGCAGGGCGAGGCGCGCGGCCTCGGCGGTGGAGATGGCGGCGCGGCCGAGGGCGGAGAGCATTTGCAGGCGGTCCTGCACGAGGAGCTGGGCGCCGATGGCGGGTCGGTAGTCGAGGGCGCGGGTGCGCTCGGCGGCGCGGGCGGCCTCGGAGCGCAGGCCGGCGAGGAACTCGGGCGTGGCGATGCGCTGCAGGGTCTCGGAAGGCGGGGCGGAGGGATCCTGCCGGAGGCGTTCGACCTGGTTGAGGAGCGCGAGGGTCTCGGAGCGGAGGGCGTCCTGTTCGGCGAGGGCGAAGGCCTTGACGCCGTCGGGCGCGGCGCCGAGGCGGAGGGCGTCGGTGCGGCGGCGGTTGGCGGCCTGGCGAAGGGCGAGGGAGCGGGCCTGGGTGGCGAGGGCGAGTTCCTGCTGGCGTTGCTGGAGGCCGATGGAGAGGTCCCGAAGGATGCCGGCGACCTGTTTCTGGGCGTTGAGCGCGGCGTCGAGGTCGGAGCCTTGCAGCAGGGCGACAATGCGGGGGATGTCGTCGGAGTGAAGGTTGGCGAGGGTTGCAAGCGCGGCCTCGAGGGTGGCGATGTCCTCACGGGCGGCGCCGAGGTCGCGCAGTTCGTTGAGCAGAATGCGGTAGGCGGTGGCGAGGTCGGCGATCTGCCGGTTGAGGGCCTGCTGACCGTCGGCGAGGGTCTCGGGGGTGGCGGTGGCCTGGGCAAAGACGGCGGGGGCGGCGGGCGAGGCGGCGAGCAGGAACGCGGCGAGCGCGGTGCGGGTGTGGCGTGGGATGTTCATGGCTGCTGGTTCCTCTCGATGGTGCGTCCGAGGGCCTCGCTGAGGGCGTCTTGGGCGCGGCTGATTTCGTCGATGGCGGAGCTTTGTTCGCGAACCTGCTCGAGGGTGTCGGCGACCTTTTCTTCGGGGGTGACGATGCGGAGCGTATACCTGGGGGTGGCGGCGGGTTCGGGGTTGAAGAGGTTTTGGTCGCGGGCCTCCAGCCACCAGGTGAGGGTGGCCCCGGGCACGGCGCGTTGGTCGATGGGCAGGGTGAGTTCGAAGCGGCTCTGGCGGGCGGGGGGCGGCGGGCAGCTCGATGTCCTGGGACTCGACCAGGGGCTCGGGGGCCTCGGGCAAGAGGAGTTCCCAGCGCAAGCTGAGGTGGGTGACGCCGTAGTCGTCGGCGGCCTGGCCGGCAAGGCGGAGGTTTTGGGTGGGGGTGGCGAGGGCGCCGTCGGCGGGGGCGGAGGTCAGCGCGATGACCGGGCGCTGGTCGGGGATGAGGCGCAGGCGGAGGCGGGTGTCGTTTTGCGAGTAGAGTCCGTTGTCGGCGTGCAGGCGGATGGAGATGGCGGCGGGCAACGAGTCGGCGGGCACCATGCCGGAGAAGGCGGTGTCGTCGACGGCGAGGGGCAGGGAGGTGGCGGGGGCCGCGTCGCCGACGGAGTTCCACAGCGCGACGTGGGCGTCCTGCAGCGGGCCGGCGGCGCGGCCGGCGAGCCGCAGGGTGGAGCCGGCGGGCACGTTGAGCACGTCGCCGGTGGCGGTGGTGACCGGCAGGCCGGTGTAGGCGGGCGGCTCGATGGTGACGGCGAGGTCGGCCAGCACGGGCGGCAGGAGGACGTTGATCGTGTGCCAGGCGCCGCGGGCGTCGCCGGCGAGCACGCGGTAGCGGAAGGATTGCTGGACGTTGTCGATGGGCAGCGGGAACGCCCCGGCGGCCTCGGCGGAGGGCGCGGCGTCAAAGGTGCGGATGCCGCCTTCCTCGCCGCGGACCTCGAACACGGCCCGGTCGGGGATCGCGCCGGAGGTGCGGGCAAGCAGGGTCACCGAGGCTCCGAGGGCGACGTCGGCGTCGCCGGGCTCGACGACGAGTTTGGTGCGGGTGAAGGGGGCCTCGGCGGAGAGCCACACGCGGCGCAGGAGCAGCGGGGCCGTATCCGGTATTAAACTACAAATGACGGCGCCCGCGGCGAGCAGGGCGAGGGCGGGCGCGGCGAGGCGCGCGGCGGGGCG
>JBDRJH010000406.1:0-2286 GCA_043815125.1 Verrucomicrobiota bacterium | reverse complement strand
GTGCCCGAGGTTTACCACGAGTTCCTGCCGGTCGGCGAAGTGCTCGCCTACGATCAGGCCGGCGCGGACAAGGGCAACGAACTCAAATACGCCAAGCCGCTCGCCGGCTACGATGACGACGCCCGCGCGGTCGTGGCGTATTTGAAATCCCATGACGCCGGAAACGACCGTGTCGGCACCATCGGCATCTGCCTCGGCGGACACCTCGCGTTCCGCACGGCCTTGTTGCCCGACGTCGCGGCGACGGTTTGTTTTTACGCGACCGACATTCACCAGGGCAGCCTTGGCCAAGGCAAAAACGACGACTCCCTCGCCCGCATTCCCGAGATCACCGGCGAGCTCATGATGGTCTGGGGCCGGCAGGATCCGCACGTGCCCGGCGAGGGCCGCGCGAAAATCTACGGCGCGCTCACCGCGGCCGGCACGACGTTCACTTGGCACGAGTTCAACGGCGCGCACGCCTTCCTGCGCGACGAAGGCCTGCGCTACGACGCCGAACTGGCGCGTATCACGCTGGGCATGACGGTGGACTTCTTCCGCGCACGGTTGAGTTGATCGCGACTCCGCGGCTCTTCATGTAGCCATGGCTGCCGCCAGCCGTGTTTGGCCCCGACAGGTCGGGATAAACTTCGCCGCTGGCAGACTCGCATCCAACGCGCCCCTGGGGACAGGGGCGGCTACATCGGCAAACCGCCCCGGAACTCAGCGCCGTCTGGCCGCGAGTTCGGCCACGGTGGGCAGCTCGTAGGTGATCTTGCCTTCGTAGATCTCGCGCAGGGCGATGTCCTCGACGGCGAGTTTTTCCAACGACGTCACCAACGGCCGGCGACCGGCGCGCAATTGCTTCACGCGGGTCGAAACCACGTTGATGAGAATATTCGGGTCGGTGATGACCTTGAGGGCGCTCTTAAGATAGTCGTCTCTCATGCGCGGGAGGAGTTTAAGGCGAGGCGGCGGCTGAACAGCTGGGATGTCATAAAATGGTTTTGCCGCCGATGATCTCGGCCGGAAACGGCATCCTATTCACGAATTCGCCGCAAAGCGACGTCTATTCCCGCCCGTCGCCAAACGCACGCGGGACCATTCAAAAGAGCCACCGCAGCCACCGCTTTTTCAGCGCAGCGCGCCGACCGAGTCCGACACCTGCTGCCGGCGATAGATCCGGTGAGTGGACAACGTGAGCACCACATCACGATGCAGCAACAGCGATACCAACAGGGTGAATCCGCAGAGCCCGCCCAGCATCGCCATGGCGGGCATATCCGCGCGAAACACCATGCCCAAACCACCGGAAGCCAGCATAGAGGCGATCAAGCCACAGTAAATGGTGCGGGTGGCGACCGCGGTGGTCACGCCCATCGCCAGAACCATCAGCGCCAGATGGATGGGTGCCATGGCCAAGGCCGCGCCCGCCAGAAAAAACACCGGCATGACCATCTGATCATCATCACAGCGGTAGAAAAACTGCTGCATCGCATAGCCGATCAGGCAGACAAGCCCCACCGAAGCCATTATCACCATGCCGCCGGATTCCGGGAGGATTTCGCCGATGGCCATCTGCATGAGCATCACGCCGCTGAATGCGCGCACGATGTCGAGCAAGTTGAGCCCGTGAACCCAAGCCCACCACAGATGGCGCTTGTCGGTGATCTCGCCGAGCGTTTGAAACCGACACTTGCGCTGAAGCACAAAAGCTCCGGGCAGACAGAGTAAAAAGAAGCCAAGGAAGTAGAGTGCGTAGTGCATAACGTGAATCCGATGAGATTTTGATTTGAACCTGGGAAAACTCCTTGCGCCGGTCAGCGCCCCGAGGATGGGAAAGACGATCGATACCAAGCCAAGGCCCGACCCTTCGGCCGTCCGAGAGCGACCCGCCAACGCCATGCCGCCCGGTCATTGACCCGCGCATGACCCGCCACACCGCCGGAGGCATTGATCAAACACACCCCCAGCCCCACCTGCACCCGCTCCCAAAGACCCGAGCCGGGCTGGGAACCGTCCACGCCAGTGCGATTTCGCCGACAGGCAAACCAAACCACCGGCCCCAAAATCAAGGCCCCTACTCCGTAAACGATGAGTTCCATAATCATTTGTTTTGTCCGGAACGGGGCGACCCCGGACATTTTTGCCACCCACTTGCGCGTGTGACGATTTCAAGTTGTAAAAAACGACTAAAGACTACTCAGTGCCGCCCTAAATTAACATAGGGCAAACTACCCATTTAGAGGGAAATTTATTGCCATGCATTTGGATTAAAAATGTTCATAAACAAAGATTAGCAAAACC
>JBDRJH010000405.1:0-6212 GCA_043815125.1 Verrucomicrobiota bacterium | reverse complement strand
GCTGCTGGTCGCGAACCACCTGTCCTATGTGGATGTGGTCGTGCTGCAAATGGCCTGCCCGCGTCCGATCCGCTTCGTTGGCCACGAGGGGTTGACGGGGAACGGTTTCTTCCGGCTGGTCTTTAAACTCACCGGCACGATTCCGGTTTCGACGAACAACGCGCTGGATGCGACGCGCAAGGTGTGCGAACGCCTGTCGGCCGGCGAAGTCGTGCTGATGTTCCCCGAGGGGGCCATCTCGCGGACGGGCCAGCTGATGAAGTTGCAACGTGGATACGAGCTGATGGCCCGGCGTGCGAACGTGCCGGTGGTGCCGGTGTTTCACGACGGTCTGTGGGGCTCGGTGTTCTCGTTCTCGGGCGGTCGCTACCTGTGGAAGGCGCCGCGCATCATGCGCACGCCCGTGTTCGTGGCTTGGGGCGAGCCGTTGACCGCCGGCGAGGCGACGGCCGATGTCGCGCGGCGACAGTTGCTAGACCTCGGTTGCACGGCGTTCGGCGAGCGACCGTTGCTCAGGCGCCATCTCGGACGCGAGATCGTGCGCGGATTGGCGCGGCGTCCGTGGAAGGTGGAGTTTGTTGATCGCACGGTCGGGCGCCGTCCGTTGACGGCCGCGACGATCCTGGGCGCGTCGGCGGCGTTGTCGCGGCACCTGCGGAAAACGGTCGCTGAAAAGCGCGTGGGCATCGTGCTGCCTCCGGGGGCGGGCGCGGTGCTGGCGAACCTTGGCGTGCTCTGCGCGGGCAAGATTCCCGTGAACCTCAACTTCACCGCGGGCAAGGCCGCCATCGAGTCGAGCCTGCGCATGGCGGGCATCCGGACCGTGCTCACCGCCGACGCGGTCAAGGCGAAGGTGCCGCAGTTCCCCTGGCCCGAGGACACCCGCGACTTCCGCGAGGTCATGGCCGCGGCCGGCGGCAAGCGCGCCGTGCTGCCATGGCTGGTCGGCGCGTGGTTGTTGCCCAACCAGTTGTTCGCCGCGCTGCTCGGCCTGCCGAAAACCGGAGACCGCGAGGAGGCCGGGCTGCTCTTCACCAGCGGCAGTTCGGGCGAGCCGAAGGGCGTGGTGCTCACCCACCGCAACATCCTGGCGAACTGCGCGCAGATCGCCTCGCTGTCGATCCTGCCGCCCGACTGCGTGATGCTCGGCTGCCTGCCGGTGTTTCACAGTTTCGGCTTCACGGTCAGCCTGTGGTATCCGCTCTGGCACGGCTGCCGGGTGGTCACGGTGCCGAGCCCGCTGGACACGCGCAAAATCGTCGAGGCCATCCGCGACGAGCAGGCCACGGTGATGGTGGGCGCGCCGACCTTCCTGCGCCCGTTGCTCAAGCGCGCGGAGACCGCCGAGCTGCGCTCGCTGCAAATCGTGGTCTCCGGCGCGGAAAAGCTGCCCGACGACCTGCACGAGGCCTTCCGCAAGCGCTTTCACCTGGAAATTTTCCAAGGCTACGGCCTGACCGAAACTTCGCCGGCGACCAACGTCAACCAGCCCGACCCGTGGACCGATTCGCCGACGGCCACCCACCAGGAGGGACAGCGTTTCGGCTCGGTCGGCCGCATGATGCCGGGCATGACCGCGCGTATTCTAAACGCGGATACGATGGAGCCCGTCCCGCCGACCGGGGCCGGCATCGTGGCCTTCAAGGGCGACAACGTCTTCGGCGGCTACCTCGACGACGCCGAAAAAACCAAGGCCGCGTTCCGCGACGGCTGGTTTGTCACCGGCGACCTCGGTCGTTTCGACGAGGACGGTTTTCTCACCATCGAGGGGCGGCTCTCGCGCTTTTCCAAGATCGGCGGCGAGATGGTTCCGCACGGCACCGTCGAGCAACGCCTGCTCGAGGCGCTCGGCGTGACCGACGCCGAGGGCTACGCGGCGGTCGTCACCGGCGTGCCCGATCCGGCCAAGGGCGAGCAACTCGTGCTGCTCACCACGCTCGACGTCACCGCCGATCAGGTGCGCGACGCATTGACCAAGGCCGGCCTGCCCAACCTCTGGATCCCCCGCGACGTGCGCCGGGTCGAGTCGATCCCCGTGCTCGGCACCGGCAAGCTCGACCTCAAGGGCGTGCGCAACCTGGCCATGCAGGGATGAACCCATCCGTTTTATGAAACCGCAAACGTTCCTCTGGTCATTGCTGCTGCCGTTCTCGCCGGTCTCGGCCGAGTCGGTCTTGCCGCCCGAACTGTTCACCGGCCGCACGGCGGCCGCCGTGCGCACCGAACTCGAGGTCGACGCGACCACCGCCGGGGGCGGCTTCGCGGTCGCACTGGTCGATCTGCTGGCCGGCGTGGAGGCGCTCTGCCAGGAAATGCACGGACTGGGGCTCAACTACCAGTTCGCCCGTGAGTTGCCGGTGCCGGTTTTCCGGATGCAACTGCCGGTCAAGGCCGGCACCGAGCCGGTGCGCCCGGAGCAGGTGAGGGCGGTGATCGACCGCTTCGAGGACTGCCTGCGGCGCGTCGACGAACGTCTGGCGGCGCTGCCCGCGGAGGAGTTCAAGACGGTGGTGCCGCTGTCCGCGATCAGCCTCGACTTCAACGGCGACGGCACGGTCGGCGAAGCCGAGTCGTTCGCGGTGTTTATGCGCGGGCTGAGCGGGCGTCGTCCCGCGGCGGGGGAGACGCCGCCGCCCGGCGGGCCGGACGTGACGGTCGCCTTTGATCGCGCCGACGCCACCTGGCTGCGGGCCTACTCGCACCTGCTGCGCGGGGTGCTGGACACGTTGCTCGCCCACGACGGCGGCGAGTTGTTCGAGGCGGCCGGGCAGGCTTTTTTTGTGCACGCCGACACCGCCATGGCGCGGTTGCTGGCGACCAACCCCGAGCCCGATTCGAATCAGCGCCGGCGCGCCTTGCAGGGCGACCGGATCGCGGACGCCATCGGGCTGATCCACGGCATCGACCTGCCGGTGGCCGATCCGGCGAGGCTGGCGGGGGCGCGCGAGCACTTTTTGACCGCGGCGAAGCTCAGCCGCGAGACGCTCGACGCCATCGCGGCGGAGACGGACAACGACCGTGAGTGGCTGCCGGGGCCGACGCAGTCCAGCGCGTTCGGCCTGACGCTGACCGCCGCGCAAGCCGACGGCTGGCGCACGCTGCTGGGCGAACTCGACGACCTGCTCGAAGGCCGCAAGCTGCTTCCGCACTGGCGCTTTCCCGGTGAGCGCGGGCTGAATGTGAAGCGCTGGTTCCTGGAGTCGCGGCACACCGACCTGATTCTGCTCGTGCAGGGTGCGGACGCGGTGCCGTTCATCGAGTCCGGCGAGCCGACGCGCGGCGCGACTTGGCGCGAGATCACGCGGCTCTTTGGCGGAAATTTTCTGGGCTACGCGCTCTGGATCAACTGATGCGCATCGACTGTCACGTCCACGTCGTCGGCAACGGCACGGGCGGCACCGGCTGCTGGTATCGTCCGCGCGGGCTGACGCGGCTGGGGGCGCCGTTCATGCTGCGCGCGGTCGGCCTGGACGGCTCGGCGCTGCGCGGCGATCTCGACGGACTCTACGCGGACCGCCTCGTGCGCTACGTGCGGGAGTCGTCGCTCGACACGGCGGTGATCCTGGCCCACGAGGAGGCGTATCGGGAAAATGGTGACAAGATTGAGAATAGCGGTTCGTTCTATGTGCCCAACGGCCATGTGCTGACCCTGGCCGCGCGCCATCCCGAGCTGTTGCCCGCCGTGTCGATCCACCCGGCGCGGGCGGACGCGATGGACGAGTTGGCGCGCTGCCTGGATGGCGGCGCGGTGATGCTGAAGTGTCTGCCCAACGTGCAGAACATCGACTGGGGTCTGTCGCGTTACACGCGTTTTCTGGAGCGCATGGCGGAGAGCGGGCTGATCCTGCTGGCGCACACCGGCAGCGAGCGGACCATGCCGGTGGCGGCGCCGGAGCTGGCGAGTCCGCGGGTGTTGACCCGGCCGCTGGAGATCGGGGTGACCTGCATCGCGGCGCATTGCGGCACGGGGTTGATCGGGCTCGACCCCGACTACTTTGACGTGTTCGCCGAAATGGTGACGAAGCACCCGCGGCTCTACGGGGACAACAGCGCGCTGGCGGCGCTGACCTTCCGGCTGAGGCCGTCGGCGCTGCGGCGCATGGTGTCCGACGAGTTGCGCGGGCGCATCCTGCACGGCAGCGACGTGCCGGTGCCGGTGAGCGGCGCGGCGCTTTGCGCGCTGGGCATGTTGTCGTGGCGCGACTGGCGGGAGACGGCGCGCATCGCCAATCCGCTGGAGCGCGACGCGGAGTTGAAGCGCCGGCTGGGCTTCAACGAAGCGTCGTTCACAAAATTGGCCGGCCTCCTGAGGAAGACCGGCCAAGTGGAAAAGCGCGCTTAGTTCGCGAAGCGGAAGAGGGCGACGTCGCCGTCCTTGAAGACATATTCCTTGCCCTCTAGGCGGTATTTGCCGGCGTCGCGCGCGGCGGCGGTGCTGCCGAGCGTGGTGAGGTCCTCGTAGGAGACGACCTCGGCCTTGATGAAGCCCTTTTCGAAATCGGTGTGGATGACGCCGGCGGCCTGCGGGGCCTTGAAGCCCTTCTTGATGGTCCAGGCGCGGACTTCCTTTTCACCGGCGGTGAAGTAGGTCTGCAGGCCGAGCAGGGCGTAGGTGCCGCGGATGAGCGAGGAGACGCCGGAGTCGTCGACGCCGAGGTCCTTGAGGAACTCGGTGGCCTCCTCGGGGCTGAGGTCGATGAGCTCGTATTCGATGCGGGCGCTGATCGGCACGTAGGCGGCGTCGTGGTGGGTGCGCACGAACTCGGCGACCTTTTGCACGTAGGGGTTGGCCTCGGCGTCGGCGAGGTCGCTCTCGGCGACGTTGCATGCGTAGAGCACGGGCTTGGCGGAGAGCAGTTGGAAGTGCTTGAGCAGTTTCTTCTCGTCGTCGGTGGCCTCGAGCACGTTGGCGGGCTTGTTCTCGTTGAGGTGGGGGACGAGGCGCTCAAGCAGCGCGAGCTCGGCCTGGGCGTCCTTATCGCCGGACTTGGCGGACTTTTGGGTCTTGGGGATGCGCTTCTCGACGGCGTCGAGGTCGGCGAGGATCAGCTCGGTGGTGATGATCTCGATGTCGCGCACCGGGTCGACCGTGCCCATGGTGTGGATGACGTCGTCGTCGACGAAGCAACGCACGACGTGCACGATGGCGTCGGTCTCGCGGATGTTGGCGAGGAACTGGTTGCCGAGGCCCTCGCCCTTGCTGGCGCCGGCGACGAGGCCGGCAATGTCGACGAACTCGATGGCGGCGGGGATCACGACCTGGGTCTTGGCGATCTTTTGCAGGACCTGCAGGCGCGAGTCCGGCACGGTGACGACACCCACGTTGGGGTCGATCGTGCAGAACGGATAGTTGGCCGCCTCGGCCTTGCGGGACCGGGTGAGGGCGTTGAAGAGGGTGGACTTGCCCACGTTGGGGAGCCCGACGATGCCGGCTTTCATAAGGTGCGGACGTTCGCCGAGCGCAGGGGGGCGGGTCAAGCCCCGCGTCGTGCGGCCGGGGAAATTGCCCTTGACCCCCCCGAACGCGACCGGTCAGATGACCGTTTAACCACTTTAGTCAGCCATGCGCGACGAATACCTACGACAAGCCAACAAAATCATCACCGACTCCAACCTGCTCATCAACGTGGTCTCGCGCCGCGTCAAGCAGCTGCGTCGCGGCAGCCGTCCCCTCGTCGAGTCGCTCGAGAAACTCTCCCCCGAGGATGTCGCCCTGCGCGAGATCATCGAGGGCAAGATCACCTACGAGGTCGAGGCCAGCTGAGGCCGCCCGAGCGCCGTCCGGCCCGCGCCGGGGCCGGTTTCACCGCGACCGTCATTTTGGAGCCACCGCCCGCACGGCGGATTCCGGAGTGGCGGTTTTTCCATGTCTCCGCATTCGTTTTCAGCCCGTTATGTCCGCCAAGAAAAAAGACGCCCAACGCTACACGGAAGTGCGCAACGCCAAGGCCCTGCGCGACTTTTCCGTGGACGAGCGCTTTGAGGCGGGCATCCAACTGAAGGGGACCGAGGTCAAGTCCATCCGTGGTGGCCGCGCCCAGATCAACGACGCCTTCGGCCGGCTTGAGAAAGGCGAACTGTGGATGCACAACGCCCACATCGAGGAATACTCTTTCGGCAACATCTACAACCATGCCGCCAAGCGCACCCGCAAACTCCTCCTGCACCGCCATCAGGTGCGCAAGATCGCGCAGGCACTGCAGACCGAGGGC
>JBDRJH010000404.1:0-6428 GCA_043815125.1 Verrucomicrobiota bacterium | reverse complement strand
ATTTGGTTGTGCTTTTGGGCGGCGGCGATGCTGGGGCTGGCGACGGGTTGCAGCACGTTTGAATCGAGGGCGAAGGAGCGTTCGGCGGTCTTCGCGGGTCTGGACGAGGCGACCAAGGCCCGGCTGGAGGAGGGCCACCTGCAGGTGGGCGACACCGAGGACATGGTCTACATCGCGCTGGGCGCGCCGGACGAGAAGCGCGAGACGCTGACGTCGGGCGGTCGCGACACGACGTGGGTCTACAACGCGTATTGGAACGAGTATCAGGGCACGCGCATCGTGGGCTACCGCCGTCAGGTGATCGGCACGCCGGGCACGGGCAACTACCAGGTGTATCTGGAGCCGATCGAGCGCGACATCTATGCGCCGCGGGTGGAGGAGCGCATCCGGGTGACGATGCGCGACGGGCGGGTGACGGTGGTGGAGCAGGTGAAGGGTTGAGGAGGGCGGATGGGGCCGGCGGGACAGGCGCGGGGTGGCAATATCGCCGCTAGACGGCGGGGGGCGCGGTCGCTTTAGTCGGTCCCATTCATGCGTCTGCCGATCTCCGACGAACGCCGTGAGCTGATCACGAGCACTCTGAACTGCGTCACCGCGTTTTGCGGGGTGGCGGCGCTGGCGTTGCTGGTGGTGGTGGTGGGTTGGCCGCTGGAGGGTTGGCTTCGCCTGTTGGTGCGGCCGGCGGGACACGCGTTACTGGTGGTGTTCGTGGCGCAGGAGTTGATCCGGCTGCTGGTGCAGGCCCATCCGTGGCGGTTTGTGAGGAGCCGGGCCCTGGAGGTGACGCTGGCGGCGGCGGCGGGGGTGGAGCTGCTGTTCGGCGAGCCGTTGCTGAGGTGGCTGGGCGAGCGTTCAGAGCAATGGCCGGCGTCGACGGTGACGGTGATTTATCTGGCGGGCACGCAGCTGACGCTGGTGCTGCTGGTGGGGTTGCGGATGTTGCGACGCAGCAGCCTGCTGGCGGGCCGGCGGCTGAGTCCGGGCATGGTGTTCATCCTGAGCTTCGCGTTGTTGATCGGGATGGGCACGCTGCTGTTGCTGACGCCGCAGGCGACGACGGCGGGCATCGGGTGGGTGGACGCGTTGTTCACCTCGACGAGCGCGGTGTGCGTGACGGGCCTGATCACGGTGGATACGGCGACGGCGTTCACGCGGCACGGCCAATGGATGATCCTGGGACTGATCCAGATCGGCGGGCTCGGGGTGATGACGATCACGTATTTCTTCGCATATTTCTTCGCCGGCGGGGTGACGCTGCGCAGCCGGATCGCGCTGCAGGATTTGTTGAGCGAGGAGAATCTCGGCCACATTGGCACGGTGCTCGGCGTGATCGTGGGTTTCACGCTGTTGATCGAGCTGGCGGGGGCGATCGCCCTGCACACTGCGCTGGTGGCCGGGGGCGTGACGGTGGACGGGCCGGTGTTTTTCTCCATCTTCCACGCGGTGTCGGCGTTCTGTAACGCGGGGTTCTCGACCTTGAGCACCGGACTGGCCGACCCCTCGCTGGAGGGCAGGCTGGGGGTTTTTAGCATCATCATGCTGCTGATCGTGCTGGGGGGCATCGGCTTCCCGGTGATGAAGAACGTCTGGGTCGTGCTCGGGGCTCGACTGCGGCGGGCGCTGGGCCTGCGCACCGCCATGCCCCCCCGACTGACAGCCAACAGCCGCATCGTGCTGGCGACCACGGGGATCCTGCTGGCCGGCGGCACCGCGGTGATCTCGTTGACCGAGTTCGTGTTTGGAGAGGGCTCCATCAACGGATCGGCCTGGTTCACCGCGCTGTTCCACTCGGTGACCGCGCGAACGGCGGGCTTCAACATCACCCCCACCGAGGGCCTGCTGCCGGCGACGGCGGCGCTGATGATGTTCCTGATGTTCGTGGGCGGCAGCCCGTCGAGCACCGCCGGCGGTATCAAGACCACCACGCTCGCGGTGGCTGCGCTCGCGTTGCGCCGGGTGCTGCTGGGCCGGACAGACATCGAGGCCTACGGCCGTCGCCTCGGCGAGGACGTCGCCAACCGCGCCCTGGCCATCATCCTGCTGGCGGTGGGCTTCATCACGATCATCACGATCGCGCTTTGCGCGCTGCACCCGGAACTGTCCCCCGCGGACCTGACGTTCGAGGCTGTGAGCGCGGTGAGCACGGTGGGCCTGAGTCGCGGCGTCACCGGCCAGCTGGGTGACACGGCGAAGCTGGTCCTGGTGACGGGCATGTTTATCGGCCGCATCGGCGTCCTGCTGTTCCTACTCTCCTTTATCCGCAAGCGCACGCCCTCCGGCTATCGCCTGCCGGAGACTTCCGTCGTCCTGACCTGAACATCCCCTCCCCCTTCCCATCATGAAATGCTGCATCATCGGCCTCGGCGTCTTTGGCAAAAACCTCGCGATCAACCTCGCCCAGCTCGGCGCCGAGGTGCTGGCGATCGACCGTCGGGAGGAAAACGTGTCGGTCATCAAGGACGAAGTCGGCGCCGCCATCGTCATGGACTTCGAGGACACCAGTCCCCTCACGCGTCTGGCCATCGGCGAGATGGATGCGGTCATCATTGCCATCGGCGACGACTTTGAGGCCTCCATGGCCATGACCGTGAAGGTGCAGGAGCTCGGCGCCAAGCGCATCGTCTGCCGCGTGCTTTCCTCCATGCACGAGCGGCTGCTGCACCTGCTCAAGGTCGACCGACTGGTCGTGCCCGAGGAAGTCGCCGCGCGCGGCCTGGCGCACTCGTTGCTCATGCGCGGCGTGGTCGACGGCTTCGACATGGGCAGCGGCCACGCGATCATCGAGGCCAAGGTGCCCGTGGCGCTGGTGGGCAAGACCCTTACCCAGACCGCCGAACTCTTCAAGGAGCACGACGTGCGCCTGGTCACCATCAAGCGCCTGGAACACCGCCCGCTCGAAAAGTTGCTCAACGTCGGAACCGGCGAGATCCGTCGCCGCACCCTGGGCGTCGTCGGCCTCGACGAGATCTTCGCCAAGGAGGACATCTTCGTGCTCTTCGGCGACGAAAAGGGCCTGCGCGCCTTTCTTGAGGAAAACGCCGAGGGCTGAGCCTCCCCGCCCCGCCCCCGCCCGCCCTACCCCGCCCGCTCCCGCAGCAGGCGTCGGAGCACCGGTCCGACCCTGCGCGCCAGCGCCGGATTGGCGTAGCCCGCCCACGCGACCGACGTCGTCGTGTCGAGCGGCGCCCGCAACGCGCCCCCCCGCGGATCGGCCACCACGCCGCCCGCCTCCGTGAGCAACAACGCCGAACACAGATCGTAGGGATGGGCGCACAGCGCGTTCGGCAACCCGAGGCTCGCGAAAGCCAGCGGCCGCAGGTCCAGCACCATGCGGTCGTGCCCGGCCAGCAGCTCGTTCAACTGCCCGCCGGTCGAAATATACTGCTCCTCGAACACCAGCTGTCCGCCGTTCCTGCCCCACAGGCCCAGCTCGCGCCAAAGCGCCTCCTCCAACTCGGCGAGCCAGACCTTGCCCTCGGGGAAAAATTTCACGATCGACGCGAACCCGTGGTCAAAGTCCCGCGCCTGCGACGGCCGCGGCGTCCAACGGCGCGACCGGCCCGTGGACAAGTCCCGGCGCGTCGCGACCAAGCCGCCCCCGCGCACCGCGCTGAACTGGTCGGCCAGCGTCTGCTTCGAAACCGGCAGCTCCGTCATCGCGGCCACCACGATGTCGCCCAGCCCGGTGCGAGAACCGCGCTGCGCCGCCAGACCGGCCAGACTCCACGCGGGACGCTTGTCATACATGATGCCCCGCGTGCCGTCGATCGGGTCCAGGATGCACTTCCAACGCGTCGCCACCACCGGCGTGCCCGCCGGAAACGTCACCGCCGCACCCTCCAGGCCCTCCATCACCAGCTCGACCGGCCACGACTTCGGCCAATGTCGGCCGAACCATTCCAAAATCGCCGCCTCCGAAACACGGTCGATCGCGTAGATCGTGTCCGCGGCGGTGATCGCGGCCACCGCCGCCAGCCCCTCGGTCGCGCGCGCCCCCGCCCGCTCCGCCCGGAGCCGCGCCGCGATCATCGTCGCCTGGATATGATCCTGCAACGCACACAACAACCGCCGCGCCCGGGCCGACTCCGCCTCGCTGAAATCCATGCGCGCCAGCCTGCGCATTCATCCGCGCCGCACCATCCCAATCGTGTATCTCCCGCGCCGCCGATGTCCGCCGTTGACGCTGCCCTCGCGTGCCCCCACCACTTGGCAACCCCTCCGATAAGGCCGTCTGTTTCCCCCGTTCAACATGGCTACTCCCGAAAAACGTCGCGCGCACTGGCGCGCCAACCTGCGCATCCTCGCGATCCTGCTGACCCTCTGGGCCTTCGTTTCGTTCGGTTGCTCGATCTTCCTCGCCGACTGGCTCGACCAAATCCGCATCGGCGGATTCAAACTCGGCTTCTGGATGGCCCAGCAAGGCTCCATCTACACCTTCGTCGGCATCATCGTCTTCTACGTCTGGTATATGAACCGCCTCGACCGCAAATACGACGTCCACGAGGACTGAGCCCGGCCGGGGCCGGGAAAGTAAGAAGTGTGAAGTAAGAAGTCGGAAGGCCGGCCCTCCCCCGGAGCCTTCCCTTTCTCCTTACCTCACACAACCGCCCCCGCCGAACTCGCCGCCAGCTCCGTATTCAAAAACTCCTTACTTCAAACTTCAGCCTTCTTACCTCCCTTCCCCTTCCCCGCCCCATGTCCGTTCAAACCTGGACCTTTCTCATCGTCGGACTCTCGTTCGCCCTCTACCTCTACATCGCGTTTCGCGCCCGCGCCGGGTCGACCAGCGAGT
The DNA here is from genome assembly GCA_043815125.1 of Verrucomicrobiota bacterium. Taxonomy (GTDB): domain Bacteria; phylum Verrucomicrobiota; class Verrucomicrobiia; order Opitutales; family Opitutaceae; genus JAUWBF01. The sequence goes on along the minus strand of JBDRJH010000404.1, from coordinate 1,636 downwards.
TCTACGTCTCCGGCTCGGCCGTGCATCCCATCCACAACGGCATGGCCACCGCCGCCGACTGGATGAGCGCCGCCTCGTTCATCTCGATGGCCGGCATCATCTCCTTCATGGGACGCGACGGCGGCGTCTACCTGATGGGCTGGACGGGCGGCTACGTGCTGCTCGCCCTCCTGCTCGCGCCCTACCTGCGCAAGTTCGGCAAGTTCACCGTGCCCAACTTCGTCGGCGACCGCTACTACTCGCAGACCGCCCGCCTCATCGCCGTGCTTTGCGCGCTGATGGTCTCCTTCACCTATGTCGCCGGCCAGATGCGCGGCGTCGGCATCGTGTTCTCCCGCTTCCTCGAGGTCGACATCAACACCGGCGTCATCATCGGCACCATCATCGTGTTTTTCTACGCCGTCATGGGCGGCATGAAGGGCATCACCTACACCCAGGTCGCCCAATACTGCGTGCTCATGTTCGCCTACCTCGTGCCAGCGATCTTCATCGCGCTGATGATGACCGGCAACGCGATCCCCCAGCTCGGCTTCGGCGGACAACTCGCCGACGGCTCCGGCGTCCACCTGCTCGACAAGCTCGACGGACTCAGCACCGACCTCGGCTTCCCCGCCTACACCTCCGGCGTGCGGCCCGTCATCGACGTCGCCGCCATCACCCTCGCGCTCATGGTCGGCACCGCCGGCCTGCCGCACGTCATCGTGCGCTTCTTCACCGTGCCGACCGTGCGCGCCGCCCGCTCCTCCGCCGGCTGGGCGCTGCTCGGCATCGCGCTGCTCTACACCACCGCGCCCGCCGTCGCCGCCTTCGCCCGCACCAACCTGCTCAATACGGTCGACAACGCCGTCTACGCCGAGCTGCCCGCCTGGTTCGCCAACTGGGAAAAGACCGGCCTGCTCAAATACGAGGACAAGAACGGCGACGGCCGCGTCCAATACTACAACGACAAGAACGCCTCGCCGGAATTCCAGGCCCGGGTCACCGAGGCCGGCTGGCAGGGCAACGAACTGACCATCGACCGCGACATCATGGTCCTCGCCAACCCCGAGATCGCCCGCCTGCCCAACTGGGTCATCGGCCTGGTCGCCGCCGGCGCGCTCGCCGCCGCGCTCTCCACCGCCGCCGGCCTGCTGCTGGTCATTTCGACCGCCTTTGCCCACGACTTCATGAAGTGCGCGGTGAACAAAAACCTCACCGAGAAAGGCGAGCTGCGCTGCGCGCGCATCGCCGCCGCCGCCGCCGTCGTGATCGCCGCCTACTTCGGCATCAAGCCGCCCGGCTTCGTGGCCGAGGTCGTGGCCTTTGCCTTCGGTCTGGCGGCCGCGTCGTTCTTCCCCGCGATCATCATGGGCATCTTCCAAAAGCGCATGAACCGCGAGGGTGCCATCTCCGGCATGGTCGTCGGCATCGGCTTCACCGCCGCCTACATCATCTGGTTCAAGTTCGTGCATCCCGAGCGCAACATCCCCGCCAACTGGCTCTTCGGCATCTCGCCCGAGGGCATCGGCTCGGTCGGCATGGTGCTCAACATCCTCGTCGCGCAGGCCATCAGCCGCTTCACCCCCGCCCCGCCCGCCGACGTGCAACAGATGGTCGAGGACATCCGCATCCCCCGCGCCGTGCGCGAGGGGTGAGC
>JBDRJH010000403.1:0-10431 GCA_043815125.1 Verrucomicrobiota bacterium | reverse complement strand
TAGTAGCCGGCGAATTGAAACTGATGCCGCCACTTGAGCTGCAGGCGCACGCGGTCGAGCGGAGCGTCGATCACCACGGGCTGGGCGACCGCGGCGGCGGCGAGGCCGATAAAAATCAGCGCCAGGCGCGCGGGCGAAGGGGTGGTGGCGGGACGGTTGACCGGTCATGTTGATTGGGCGTGGCCAAACCTTTCAACCGGACCGGTTCGCGGCAAGCCCTCGGGGCCTCAACCGCGTCGCGGGCGGCGGCGCGCGAACGCCAGCAGCAGGGCGCCCGCGCCGCTCAGCAGACCCCAGGCGGCGGGCTCGGGCACGGCGGCGGTCATGATCGCGAGGATGTCGTCGTGGTAATAGGCGATGGCGACGGACGCGGTGAATTGGGTGGTGGTTTCCTCGAAGGTGCCGATGGCGCTGAGGATGCCGCCGAGATACCAGTTGTCCTCGTGGTCCTGCCAAAAGAGTCCTCCGCCGGAGTCGCCGCCCTGGCCCTGGGCCTCGCCGTCGATCTCGTCGTAGGTCGTGATGAGGCCGACGGTGGTCGGGCCGCCCTCGGTGAGGGCGTAGCTGGCGTATTGGTCGACGGTGTTGGTCCCCCATTTTTTGACGCCGCCGCCATCGCCCACGAGGATGACGTCGCCGCCGACGTTGGGGGTGAGGTTGGTGATGTTGAGGTTGGCGAGCGCGGGCGCGCCGCCGGAGACGTCGATGCGGTAGAGCAGGAGGTCGGTGGCGCCGATGCGCACGGCGGAGCCGGACACGGAACCGTAGCCCACGCCGTCGAGGATAATGCCGGCCGAGCCGACGTGGTTGGCGGTGATGATCCAGCTGCCGGTCGCGTAGGTGCCGAGGAAGACGCCGGTGTTGCCGACGTGGTCCCAGGGCAGGCCGTCGCCGGGGTCGGTGGTGTGGCCGGTGGAGCCGCCGTAGATGACGAGCGCGCGCGCCGAGTCGGGCAGGAGGACGGGCAGGAGCAGCGCTGGCAGGAGTCGAAACAGGCGGGCAAACAGGTGAGGCATCCGGGGCGGGGGTTGGCGGACGGGTATTTCGCATTCGACAGACGCGGCGGCAACAGGAATGTCTGAGCGTTTCCCGTTTCAACCGATGAATTCAACCGCATTGCTGTCCATCGCCGCCACCGGTTTCACCGTGGCCTTTTTGCACGCGGCGATCCCGACGCACTGGCTGCCGTTTGTGCTGGTTTCGCGGGCCCGTGGCTGGACCCGCGCGAAGACGCTGGCGGTGGCCTTGTTCGCGGGACTGGGGCACGTGGCGCTGACGTCGTTGCTGGGCCTGGCGATCGCGTGGTTCGGTTTTCAACTGGAGGAGCACATGGGCGAGTGGTTCCCGCCGCTGGCGGGCGGTCTGCTGCTGGCGGTGGCGGCCTACTATGGCTGGCGTCAGCTCTCGGGGCGCGGGGTTTGCCACCATCATCCGCCCGGCGGGCATCACCACGCCTCGCCGGAGTGCGGGCACGAGGCGGGCGAGCACAGTCACTGGGACCACGAGTTGAAGGACACGCCGCTGGTCGCGGACCGGAGCGGCGACTGGGCGGCGATCGGCGGCTTGTTCGTCATGCTGACGCTGTCGCCGTGCGAAGGGTTTTTGCCGATCTACCTGTCGGCGATCTCGTTTGGCTGGCAGGGCTTTGTTGTGCTGAGCCTGATTCTGGCGACGGCCACGCTGGCGGGCATGGCGTTGTTCACCTGGCTGACGCTGGTGGGGCTGGAGCGGTTTGAGCTGAAGCAGTTCGAGCGTTACGAGTCGGGCCTGCTGGCGATGGTGTTCGCGGTGCTGGGCGTGATCGTGCTGTTCGTGCAACACTCGCACGGCCACGCGCACTGAGGCGCCGGGCAACGACGGGGCGGCTCAGGCGGCCGGCGCCGCGGCGGGCACCACGATGTTGAGGCTGCGGGGCAGCACGCGCACGTCGATGGTGGCGCCGGTCTCGTGGACCTCCCCGTCGGTGTGCAGCGGGCCGGGGCGTTCGCGGGTGATGGTGAAGTGGTCGCCTCGCAGACGAATGACGCCGGCGCCGCCGCCGATTTTGCCCGCGAAGAGACGGGCGGCGAGGGGCAGGGCGGTGAGGAGGTTGACCTTGGTGAGCAGGGTGAGGTCGAGCTGGCCGTCGTCGACGCTGGCGCCGGGGGCGATGAAGCAGTCGTTGCCGTATTGATCGGAGTTGGCGACGGTGGCGATGAAGGCGGCGGTCTCGACCGACGAGGTGCCGTTTTGGATGCGGTAGTGCTCGGGGCGGTAGTCGTTCCAGGCTTTGAACCCGGTGCGGATATAGGCGCCGAGGCCGCGGCGGTGCAGGTGGTTGAAGCGGGTGCTGATCTCGGCGTCGAAGCCGACGCCCATGGCGTTGAAGAACGGGATGCCGGCGGCGGTGCCGGTGTCGATTTGACGGACGCGGCCGGTGAGCAGCGTGCGGTAGGCGCCCTTGCCGGGACCGGGGATGCCGAGGTGGCGGCCAAGGCCGTTGCCCGATCCGCAGGGGATGAGGCCGAGGGCGGCGGGCGTGTTGACCAAGGCGGCGGCGACCTCGTTGAGCGTGCCGTCGCCGCCGATGGCGACCACGCGGTCGCAGCCCTCGTCGACGGCGCGGCGGGCCAGCTCGGTGGCGTGCCGCGGGTGCGAGGTGAGCACGACATCGGCATCGAGCCGGTGCTCGGCGATGAAGAGTCGGGTGCGCTCCAGCAGGTAGGGATTGCGGGCGTTGTGGCCGGAGCGGGGGTTGAAGATGAATCGGATTTTCAACGGATGGCGGGGGTAGGCGCGACGGCGACGCGCGACGAAGGACTGGTGCCGGCGATGGCCGCGAGATCGCGTTCCAGGCCGTCGATGACGTCGTCCCAACTGATGCCCTCGGCGGTCTGGCGGGCGGCCGCGCCGAGACGAAGGCGCAGGGTGGCGTCATCGGCGAGCCGGAGCACCGCGGGGACAAAATCGTCGGCGGAATCAAGCGCGACCAGCAGGCCGTTGCCGTCGTGGCGGATGTAGCGGGCGGCGGCGGCGTAGTCGAAGGCAACCACCGGCAGGCCGCTGGCGAGGCCCTCGGTCACGACGTTGCCAAAGGTCTCGGTCAGGCTGGCGTAGGGAAACAGGTCGGCGGACGCGTAGTGGGCGGCCAGTTCTGCGCGCGGCAGGAAACCGGTGAAGTGGATCCATGGATACGCGGCGCGCATTTTTTTCAGCAGCGGGCCGTCGCTCACGATCACGAACCGCGCGGAGGGGTGGCGTTCGCGCACGGCTTCAAAGGCGCGGATGACCAGCGGGTAGTTTTTCTCCGCGGCCAGACGGCTGACGTGAATGACCGCGAGATCGTCGGGTCCTACACCCCAGGAGGCGCGCAAAGCGGCCGAGCGCCGGGCGGGGTTGAATACGGTGGTGTTCACGCCGCGGGCGAGCAGGGCGATGTTTTTGAAGCCGTCGCGCACCAGCTCCGCGTTGAGGTCCGCGGTGGGGGAGAGGGTCAGCCGGGTGCGGTTGTGGAAATGCCGCAGGTAGGCGAGCACCGGGCGGGTCATCCAAGCGGCGCCGTAGTGGCGGCTGTAGCTGTGGAAGTTGGTGTGGAAGGTGGAGGTGACGGGGATGTCGAGCTTGTTGGCCGCGAGCAGCGCCGAGTAGCCGAGCGGCCCCTCGGTGGCGATGTGCACGAGGTCGGGGCGGTCGTCGTGCCAGCGCCGCAGGAGGCGTCCGCGCACGGGCAGGCCGGCACGCAGAAAGTTGTAGCCGGGGATCGGCAGGCTGGGGCAGAGCAGCTCGTCGTAAACGCCGTCGGCCCGTGCCTGGTCGGCGGAGCCCTGGCGTGGCCGCACCACGGTCATCGCGTGGCTGCGCCGGGCAAGTCCCTCGACCAGATGGCTGAGGGTCATGGCGACGCCGTTGATCTCCGGGGGGAAGGTTTCCGTGACGAGCGCGATCTTCAAGATGCCGTTGGTTGGAAACGCCGGGCCGGTCCTCCGCGAGGCCAAAACGTGATCCGGGCGGCGATATTACCTGATCGTCACACGCGCGGGCGCCGGCGGGCGTCCTCGGCGTCCTTGGCGAAGAAGTCGACCAGCGCCCGCACCGCGCGGGCGGGGGAGCGTTGCGCGTGGCTGATGAAACCAACCGCGCGGCTCAGGCCGGTCAACGGCACGTAGCGCATGGGGTCGTCCGCGCCGGTCTTGGCCGGGCACGCCATGCGGGGCACCACCGACACCCCCCAGCCGGCGGCCACGAACGCGCGCACCGTCTCGATTTGCGCGCTGCGAAAACTCACCCGCGGGGCAAAACCCTGCGTGTGGCAAAAGGCCAGCGTCTGACCCGCCAGGCAATGGCCCTCCTGCATCAGGATAAACGTTTCGCGCTCGACATCCGCCAAGCCGAGCCGCCTGCGACCGGCCAGACGGTGGCCGGCGGGCAACGCGAGGAAAAGCGGCTCGTCGAACAAGGGCCGCTCCGCCAGGTCGCGCCTTCCCAACGGCAGGCTTACCAGCGCGAGATCGATCTCATTGGCCACCACCGCCCGCGCGAGTTGCGCGGTGGTGTCCTCGTGCACCTCCACCTCGACCTCGGGAAAGGTTTTTGCAAAGGCGCGCAGACGGCCCGGCAGGTGATAGGGGGCGACCGTTGGCAGCGAGCCCAGACGGACCCTGCCGCGCACCACTGCGCCGCGCTCCGAGACGCTTTCGCGGGCCAGCTCCAGTTCGTCGAGCACGCGACCGGCGTGCCCCAGCAGGCGCCGGCCGGCCGGGGTCAGCGCCACCGCGCGGCGGTTGCGCGCGAAGAGCCGCTCGCCCAACTCGGCCTCCAGTTTCATGATCTGCTGGCTCAACGACGGCTGGCTCACGTGGCACTGCTCGGCCGCTCGGCTGAAGTTGCTCGTGCGGGCCACCGCGAGGAAGTAGCGGAGTTGGTGGATTTCCATAGCTGCGCGCTATCAAAGCCGCGCCCGGTGATAAGTTCAAAGCCATACGCCACTCTCCGCGCCGCGACGGATGACGTGTTACGACCTTGTCAGTCCTGCGCCCGGCGCGCTCCATGGCGGGCATGGAACCAGCGGTCATACATGTGCTCACGGGCGAAACGGCGGTCGGCAAGACCGAGCTCGCGCTCGCCTGGGCCGCGGCGCACGACGCCGAGATCGTGTCCTGCGACTCCACCCTTTTTTACCGCGGCATGGACATCGGCACCGCCAAACCCACCCGCGCCGAGCTGGCCCGGGTGCCGCACCACTTGATCGACATCCGTCCGGTCGATCAACCGCTCGACATCACCGTCTACGTCGAGCTGGCCCGGGCCGCCGTGCGCGACATCCTGGCCCGCGGCCGGCGGGTGCTCGTCACCGGCGGCAGCGGTTTTTACCTCAAAGCCTTCTTCGCCCCCGTGGCCGACAACGTCACCGTGCCCGCCGAACTGCGCGCGGAGGTCAACGCCAGCCTGGAAACGCACGGCCTGCCCGCACTCGTCGCCCGCCTCGGCGCGCTCAATCCCCACGGCCTCGGCGCGCTCGACACCGCCAACCCCCGGCGCGTCACCCGGGCACTCGAACGCTGCCTCGCCTCCGGACGGACCCTCGCCGAACTCGCCGCCGACTTCGCCGCGCAACCCGGCCCCTTCGCCGGTCACCCGGTCCTCTGCACCCGGCTCACCCGACCCGTCGACGAGCTGGCCGTCCGCATCGGGCAACGCGTCGCCCTCATGCTCTCCGCCGGCCTGGTCGACGAGGTCCGGGCCCTGCGCGCCGCCGGTCTGGAGCGCAACCCCGGCGCCGCCCGCGCCATCGGCTACCGCGAAACCCTCGCCATGCTCGACGGCGCGCTGCCCAAGGCTGACCTGGCCGCCGAGATCGTCAAAAACACCAAGGCCCTCGCCCGCAAGCAACGCACCTGGTTCCGCACCCAGATCCCCCCGCACCGGGAACTGCCCGCCGCGCAGGCCCGGGTCGGGGCACTGTTTTGATGCAACCCCGCCGCCTCAACTTTTACGATTTCGCCGCTTGAAAGCCGCCCCGTGCGGCCCACGCTGGCTTGTTTTCCCGCCCGCCACCGACCGCCGTCGTTGCGCGCCCACGGCCCAATCCCTTTCGCATGGACGTCTCGCTCACTCGTAATTTCTGCATCATCGCCCACGTCGACCACGGCAAGACGACGCTCTCCGACCGGCTGCTCGAATACACCAACACGGTCACCCAGCGCGTCATGACCGCCCAGCACCTCGACTCCATGGACCTGGAGCGCGAGCGCGGCATCACCATCAAGAGCCACCCGGTGACCATGCACTACCCGGCCAAGGACGGGAAGATCTACAAGCTCAACCTCATGGACACCCCCGGCCACGTGGACTTCTCCTACGAGGTCTCCCGGTCGCTGGCCGCCTGCGAGGGCGTGCTCCTGCTCATCGACGCCGCCCAGGGCGTCGAGGCCCAGACCGTGGCCAACTTCCACCTGGCCGTCGCGCAGAACCTGAAAATCATCCCGGTCATCAACAAGATCGACCTGCCCTCCGCCGACCTCGACCTCTGCACCAAGCAGCTCGAAGACCTGCTCACCATCCCCGCCGAGGAAGCCATCCTCGCCTCCGGCAAGTCCGGCATTGGCATCGAGGACATCCTCGAAGCCGTCATCGAGCGCATCCCGCCCCCGCGCTGGTCCGAGCACCCGCACACCCGCGCGCTCGTCTTCGACTCCCTCTACGACACCTACCGCGGCGTCATCACCTACGCCCGCGTGTTCTCCGGCACCATCAAGACCGGCGAGCAGATGGTCATGATGAGCACCAACCAAAAGACCGAAATCAAAGAGGTCGGCGTGTTCACCCCCAAGATGACCAAGATGCCCAGCCTCACCGCCGGCGACGTCGGCTACGTCATCTCCACCATCAAAGACCCCGCCGACATCAAGACCGGCGACACCATCACCTCCGGCATCCGTCCCGCCACCGAGATGCTGCCCGGCTACAAGGAGGTCCGCCCGATGGTCTTCTGCGGCCTCTATCCGCTCGAATCCTCCGACTACGAAAAACTCAAGGCCGCCCTCGGCCGCCTCCGGCTCAACGACGCCGCCTTCGTCTACCAATCCGAAAGCTCGCTCGCCCTCGGCTTCGGCTTCCGCTGCGGCTTCCTCGGCCTGCTCCACATGGAGATCATCCAGGAACGCATCCGCCGCGAGCACGACGTCGAGATCATCTCCACCTACCCCAGCGTGGTCTACCGCGTGAAAACCGCCGGCGACAGCACCCCCGAGATCGAGGTCGACAACCCCGTCAACCTGCCCGACCCCGGCACCATCGACTACATCGCCGAGCCCACCATCAAGGCCTCCATCCACATCCCCAACCGCTGCACCGGCGACATCCTCTCGCTCGTCATGGAAAAGCGCGGCACCGTCGACCACACCGACACCCTCGACGACACGCGCATCATGCTCACCTGCAACCTGCCGCTCAACGAGATCCTCGTCGACTTCAACGACCGCCTCAAATCCATCACCAGCGGCTACGGCTCGATGGACTACGAACTCGGCGACTACCGCGAGTCCGACCTCGTCAAGATGGACATCCTCGTCAACGGCGACCCCGTCGACGCCTTCGCCTCCATCGTCCACCGCGACAAGGCCGAGTCCAAGGGCCGCCAACTCTGCGAAAAACTCGCCGAGATCATCCCGCCCCAGATGTTCAAGGTCGCCATCCAGGCCGCCATCGGCGGCAAGATCATCGCCCGCGACAACGTGAAGGAGATGCGCAAGGACGTCACCTCCAAGTGCTACGGCGGCGACATCTCCCGCAAGCGCAAGCTCCTCGACAAGCAGAAAGAGGGCAAAAAGAAGATGAAACAAATCGGCAAGGTCTCCATCCCGCCCGAAGCCTTCATCCAGGTCCTCAAAAACGACTGACCCTTTCGCCGCCCGCCGCGTCCTCCGCCCTCAACCCACCTCCAGACCATGTTCGGACTCTTCGATTCGGTTGAAACCAAGATGCGCAAGACCGCCGACAACTGGCTCGAGGTCGCCGGCAAGGTCTACCACTACCGTCGCGACCTGCTCAGCGACAAGGAGCGCCAGGAACTCCTCTCCGAAAGCGACAAGCTCCGCACGCTGTTGCGCGACCGCGCCGACGCCAGCCGGCTCAAACTCGCCGTCGAATCCATCGAGGTCGTCCTGCGCAAGACCGGCGGCACCCACTATCCCAAGTCCGGCCTCGTCGAAAACGTCGAGTTCTTCCTCGTCGCCGCCATCGTCATCCTCGGCATCCGCACCTACTTCGTGCAGCCGTTCAAGATCCCGACCAACTCCATGTGGCCGAGCTACCACGGCATGACCGGCGAGGTGTATCCGTCCAGGGACGACGAACCCGGCGTCCTGATGAAGGCCTTCAACTTCGCCACCGTCGGCGCCAAACCCGTGCGCCTCGACGCCCCCGCCTCCGGCGAGGTCCTTCTGCCGGTCGGTGGCGTCAACCGCGGCGTCATCAGCTACAACGAGGTGAAGGGTCGCAACTGGCTCGTGCTGCCCGCGCAAAAACGCCAATACCAAATTTTTGTCGGCGATCGCCTGGCCTCCGTCACCGTCCCCCTCGACTTCGATTTCGACTGGGTCGCGCGCGACACGTTTTTCCCCGGCGACAACCGTCCCTTCCGCGAGATCGCCTTCGAGATGATCGAGCAGGGCCGCTACGTCGACCACCAGGTCAACACCGCCGACGGCACCCGCCGCGTGCGCTTCCTCAAGACCGGCAAGACCGTCTCCGCCGGCGACCGCCTGCTGTCGTTCGACATCCTCACCGGCGACCAGCTCTTCGTCGACCGCATCAGCTACCACTTCGTGCGCCCCGAGGTCGGCGACGGCTTCGTGTTCCGCACCGGCCAGATCAAGGAACTTGGCGGCGACCAATACTACATCAAGCGCCTCGTCGGCCTGCCCGGCGACCGGATCGAGATCCGCGAACCGCAGCTCATCCGCAACGGCGCGCCCATCACCGGCGCCAAGGCCTTCGATTTCAACAACACCCGCAAGGACGACTTCGCCGGCTACTTCTACGGCCCCGATCGCGGCCACCCCAACGCCATCCTGCGCGCGGGCGAGACCGTCACCGTGCCCGAACACAGCTACCTCGCCCTCGGCGACAACTCCGGCAACAGCCTCGACGGACGCTACTGGGGCTTCGTGCCCGCCGCCGACGTCGTCGGCCGCCCGCTGTTCATCTACTACCCCTTCACCAAGCGCTGGGGCCCCGCGCCCTGACCCCGGCCCCCGTTCTTCGACGACCGCAAAAAAAACGAGGGGAGGGAACCCCGTCGCGCGTTCCATGTCCTGCAAGCCACGCGCCTCAACCGCGCGTTTTTCCCAAACCCGAAAATCCATCCCAACGACACCATGAAACTCTGCCGCCTCCTCGTCATCTCCTCGCTCCTCGCCGCCTTCTCCGCCGTTTCCTACGCCGGCGCCGGCTGCGGTGGTTCCTGCACCGGCAAGAGCGAGGGCGAAAAAGCCCCCGCCCCCAAGGTCGAGAAAAAAGAAAGCTGAGCCCACGGCTCCGCCTCGTATTTCAGAGCAGACCGCGCCCTTCCCGGGCGCGGTCTTTTTTTGCGCGGATTTATTCGTAGGGGCCTCGCTCGCGAGGCCCGTTGGGCGCGCCGACAGAAGGCGCACGCATCAGCCCATTCCAAGGAGCGCCGCTTGCCAAGCGGCCTGCGTTGGGTGGGGTTCGTTCGTCAGGCGTGCGGCCCCGGTGGCCTCGCGGCGAAGGCGCCGCTTGGCAAGGGGCGCTCCTTGAGCCCACGCCTCACGCCTTCAGCTTGGTCCGCAGATACGGCGCGGTCGGACTGCGCTTGCTCTTCAACAGGCCGGTCAGTGGACCTTGATACAACAGCTCACCACCGCCGGGGCCGCCATCGGGACCGAGCTCGATGATGTAGTCGGCTTCGGCCAGGAGGTCCAAGTGGTGTTCGATGACGACCACGGTGTGGCCTTGCTCGACCAACGCGTGCAGCACGTGGATCAACTTTTCGCAGTCGCTCAGATGCAGGCCGATTGTCGGCTCCTCGAGCAGGTAAAGGTTGCGCGGAGTCTCGCCGCGTTTGCGCTCGGTGTAGGTGGTGAGGCCGCGGGCGAGTTCGGTGACGAGCTTGAGCCGTTGCGCCTCGCCGCCGCTGAGGGTGGGCGAGCTTTGGCCAAGCGTCAGGTAACCAAGACCGCAGTCGACCATGAGCTTGCAGGTCTCCTTGAGGTGGGTGTGAAAATCGAAGAACTCGACCGCCTCATCAAAGGTGAGCTGCAGCACTTGGCCGATGGTCTTGCCCTTCCAGGTGATGTCGTCGAGCTCGGCGCCGTAGCGGGTGCCATGACATTCGTCACAGGGCAGGTAGGTGTCCGGCATGAAGGCCATCTCGAGCTTGATGCGACCGCCGCCGGCGCAGGTTTCGCAACGGCCCCCGGGCGTGTTGAACGA
>JBDRJH010000402.1:0-11302 GCA_043815125.1 Verrucomicrobiota bacterium | reverse complement strand
GTCCACCCTGCTCGACGCGGCCGCCTACGCCGCGCACACGGCCTGAAAGCCGGCCCCGGCCACCCTCCCGCAACGGGCGTCGTCAACGGCGCCCTTTTTTGTGCCCGCCCGGCTCCCCGACGGAGCCGTGTTCAGCTGTCCCGGCGCAGGAGCGTGGCGAACAACTCGCGCAGGAACGCCGTGTCGCCCGGCAGCGCGTCGAGCGCGGCCTCCGCCCGCGCGGTCTGCGCGGCGGCGAGCCCGCGGGCGGTATCCAGCCCGTGAATACTGACGTAGGTGGTCTTGCCGCTGGCCGCGTCCTTGCCGGGGGTCTTGCCCAGTGTCGCCTGGTCGGCGGTGGCGTCGAGCACGTCGTCGACGATCTGAAAGGCCAGCCCGAGGTGGCGGCCGGCGGCGCGCAGGGTGCGCAGGGTGGCCTCGTCGGCGCCGCCGGTCAGGCCGCCCATGACCAGCGCGGCCTCGATCATGGCGGCGGTTTTGTTGAGGTGGATGAATTCCAGCGCGGCCGGGGTGGCGTCGGTCTTGCGCTCGCCCAGCAGGTCCTGCATCTGGCCGCCGATCAGGTGGTCGCCCGAGGCGGTGTCGGCCAGCGTGCGCACGAGCCGGACGGCCAGTTCGGGCCGGTCGCCGTAGTGACGGGCGAGCAAGGCGAAGGCCTCGGTGAGCAGGGCGTCGCCGGCGAGCAGGGCGGTGGCCTCGTCGAATTGTTTGTGCAGGGTGGGGCGGCCGCGGCGCAGGTCGTCGTCGTCCATGCACGGCAGGTCGTCGTGGACCAGCGAGTAGGTGTGCACGCACTCGAGGGCGACGGCGGCGGGCAGCGGGTCGGCCGCGCCGGGGGCGGCGCACAGCTCGTGGGCGGCCAGCAGGAGGACGGGCCGGATGCGTTTGCCGCCGGCCTGCAGGCTGTAGCGCGAGGCCTCGTAAATGCGGGCCGGGCCGGCGGGGGCGTCGACGCGGGCGGGCAGCAGCGCGTCGAGCGCGGGTTCGACGCGGGCGAGGTGACGGTTTAATTTGGTTGAGAAGTCCATCGACGCGGAAATACCTTCGGTTAAAACCGCCTGTTGTAATGCCCACTCTGGAACACGTTTGTAAACGCCTCTTTTCCGATCCCGCCTGGTTCATGAAGTGCATCGTCGGCGCGCTGCTGCTGGCGGTGCCGGTGGCCCACTTCTTCGCCTTCGGCTACCTCTACGAACTCGCCGACCGCGCCCGCCGCGGCGAATCCTTCGAGTTGCCCGAGTGGGAGGACTGGAAGCGCCTGTTCGTGCACGGCGTGGCCGCGTTCTTCATTTTCCTTGTGCTCGGCCTGTTGCCGATCGCGCTGGCGTGGTTTCTCACGCTGCCGCTGCGCCTGCTGGCCTTTGGCGCCCTGGTCTATCTGCCGATGGTGCCGGCCGTGATGCTGGCCCTGCCGCTGACCGCCGCCGGTCTCTACCAATATCAACGCCGCGAGGAGTATGCCGACGCGTTTCGCCCGTGGGTGCTGCTGGCGATGCTGCGGGCGACAAAGGGCTACTTCTGGGTGCCCACGCTGGCGATGGTCGGCTTTCTCGCGGTGGGTTATCCGCTGATGACGTTCACGGTGTTCGTCGGCTTTGCGGCGAGTTGGACGTTCTACATCGCCTTTTTCCGTCACATCGAGCAATCCCGTCGTCAACCCAACCGCGTTTGATCGCGCCCCGCGCCATGTTTTCCTCGAAAGACACTCCCTACGATCCCGGCCTGTTTGAAGTCACCATCGGCGTGCTGCTGAGCCTGTCGCTCGGCGCGCTGCTGGCCTGCGTGTTCCTCATGTCGCGACCGGTCGAGCGGGTCCGCGAGCTGCCGGCGGAGCCCAAGACCGGCACGGTTTACTACATCGAGGGTTCGGCCGACTCGACTTCGGGGCGGCTCTGGCAGGGCAAACGCGAGCAGTTCGTGGACCGGCAGCCGGGTGAACTGGCCTTGATCGAAGACGAGCTGAACAGCTGGGCCCGCGCCACCTTCAAGGACGTGCCGGCCGAGAAGGATCAGTCCTCGGCGCTGCCGGTGCTCAAGATTTCGACGCCGAATTTTCGCATTCAGGAAAATGTTTTGCAGATCGTCCTCGAGGGTAACCTTCAGGTCTATGGCACCGAGAACAAGGTGGTCATCCAGATCCGCGGTGAAGTGCAGCCGTCCGGCGAGGGCCATCGTTTCGTGCCGTCCGAGGTCTGGGTCGGCGGACTGGAAGCCTCCAAGATCCCCGGTGCCGGCGCGTTCGTCGCCAACCGCATGTTGTCGTCGTTCGTGCTGCCCGAGGAGCTGACCACGGCGTGGAACTCCCTGGACTACGCCAAGGTCGAGGGACGGCAGCTGGTGCTGCGGATGCGGTGATGTCTCCCCTGCGCAGGCGGGCTTGTCTGGCCGGCGCATTGCTCGGCCTCTTCCCGGCGAGCGGCTGGGGACAGGACGCATCCGGGCTGGTCGCGTCCGACGCGGTCCGGGAAGGGCCGGCGGCCGTCCTGTTTGCCGGGTCGCCGGGACGCTTCGAGGTGGTGACGGTGTCGCCCGAATCGGGACCGCTGGTCGTCGAGCTCGGCGAGGCGGTCTGGACGCATTTGTCGGAGGTACTGGCGTTGCCGCCGTCGGGTTTCGTCACGCCGATCATGGTCAGGCTCGTGCCCGGGTCGCGCTGGGAGGATGACGCGCCCTTTCGCGTGTGGGTGGAGCCGGCGGGGCTGGTGACCTTGCAGGTGCGCGTCGGGGATGTGTTGGATGCCGACCAACTGGTGCCCGCGTTGGTGCGTGCGCTGTTGACCAAGCGCGCCACCACGCATGTCGCCCGGACTGATCGCGAGGGAGTGCCGTTGTGGCTGGAGCTGGGTTGCACCCGTTGGGTCCGGACGCGCCTGCAACCGTCGTTGCACGACGAGTGGCGTCAGCAATCCGTCGGCGTCCGCCCGCCGCCGTTGCTTGCGCTGCTGACCTGGAGCGCCGGGCGCCCGCGGCCCGCGTCCGTCGATCTGGGGGCCTACGGCGCGTTGCAATGGCTGCATGGCGTCGGTCGCGACAACGGCCAATGGACCGAGTTCCTGCGCCACCATCTGGCCGGGCTCCCCGCGCCCACGTGCCTGGGGGTGTTCAAGGCCGCCGGCTGGACCTCGCTCGAAGACGTCGAGCTGGACTGGGAGGTGGCCTTCAGGGAGCTGGGCTCACGAAACCCCCTGCCGTTGGCCTCCATCGAGGAGTCGCGCGGCCTGCTCCGCCGCTGGAGTCGTTTTGTGCTGCACGACACGGCCCAAAAGGCCGACGTGCTGGTCGGCATCGAGGATCTGTGGCGCGCCCGTTCGGTTCCCGCGGTTCACTCCCTCGCGGCCGACCGCACCGCGGAGATCGAACTCAGGCTGGGCAACATGCATCCCTTTTACCGCAACGCCGCCAATTCCCTCGGGCGCTTTTTCCTGGTTTTGCGGCAGGGCAAGTCCGCACGGGAACTCAACGAGGCCTGGTCCTGGTTTGAAGCCGATTGGCGCGACGCCGAGGAACTGCGTGAGGAGAGCGCCCGCCTGCTCGACCGTGTTCAGGCCGCGGCGACGTTGCGCTGAGTGTGTTTCCACAGCCAGTAGGCCAGACCGCCCAGCCCGACGATCATCGCCGGCACCAGCAGCGCGTCCATGCCCAGGCGGGCGAACCCCAGCGTTCCCGCCACCCCTCCGAGCACAAAGCCGGCCAGCAAAGCCGCGTGCAACCGCAGGCGCGTCGACTCGCGCCGGTCTCCGCGCAGCCGGTGGGCGCAGGCCAGCCCCAGGTCGGTCACGATGCCGGTCATGTGCGTGGTGCGGATGACCGCGCCGGCATAACTCGTGGCCAGTCCGTTCTGCAAACCGCACGCCAGCGACGCCAACTGGTCGCCGCCCTGGGTCGAGCCCCGGCGCAGCAGCCAGACCGCCCCGACCAGCAACGCCGCCTCCAGCATCAACGCCACGCCGTAGCGCCGGCCCACCCGCAGCGAGCTTTTGCGGACAATCAGTCCGCTCATCACGCTGCCGGCGAAAAACGCGCCGATGATCCCCAACGCCTCCATCGCCGGCCCCGCCGAGCCGCGCGCCGTCTGCAAACTGAACTGCGTGATCGTGCCCGTCAGGTGCGTCAGCGCCTGATGCTGCACCCCCAGAAAACCCACCGCGTTGATGCCGCCCGCGACCAGTGTCAGCGCGAAGCCGGTCGCCAATACCCAGCCCGTGGGCGGCGGATGCGATGAGCCTGCGATGCCGCCAACAGTTGTCCGGTGAGTGTGCATAAATACCGTTTGAAAAATCCTCAGTGCCGTCGATGTGCGCGGATCACTTTTTCACCAACCTGCCAATGGCGTCGGCCAGTCCGTCCGCGGCCGACTCCAGCCAGGCTGCTCCCTCGGCGAGGGTGGCGGCGGTCGCGTCGCCCATCACACCGCTGGAGGAAAGCGCCGAGGTCATCCATGCGTGCGTGATCGCCGCGCGCTCCGGCCGGAGCACACCCGGCCCGTCGAGCCGCGCCGGGTAGTCGCACACCGCCGCCGGCCGGTCGACCAGTTCCGGGGCCAGGGCGAGCATCAGCGCGGTTTCCCAACGCCCCGCGTGAAACCCAAAGGCCGCCTCCTGCGGGTCGAGCTCCGGCTTGAAGCCCGACTCCAGCCGGCCGACGCGCAACCCCGGCAGGGCTTGCAGCTCGCGCACGGTGTAGTTCAGCACCGCGCTGTTGCCGCCGTGGGTGTTCCAGATCGCCACCGTGCCAAAGCCCAGCGCGTGCAACTCGCCGACCTGCGAGGTCAACAGCGCTCGCAACGTCCGCGACGAGACCGACAACGTGCCCGCGAAGTCACGGTGCTCGACGCTCTTGCCGACGTTGAGCGGCGGGGCGACCCAGACCGGCGCGTCCGCCGGCAGCCGGCGCAGCGCGGCCTGCAGCAATCCCTCGCCGAGCATCGCGTCGACCCCCAGTGGCAGATGCGGACCGTGCTGCTCGACGGCCGACACCGGCAGGATGGCCGTCGCCCCGCGCAAATCGCCCAACGCGGACCAGGCTCGCGGCGTCAGTCCGGGCAGGTAGCGCTCGCCATAGGGCCGCCACGGCGCTCCGGAGGCCGGGGCGTTGTCAACGTCCACCGCCAGCCCGCCGGCCTCGCCCAGCAGCTTCGCGCACCGCGCGCCGACGCCCCCCAGCCAGAGCCCGGCGTCGAAGCCCGCCGGCAACGCCGCCTGATCCACCGGCGAGGGCCGGGCAAAGCGCCCCGGACGGAAATCCACGTCGCTCTGTTCACCGGTGGCCACCGGCTCGGGCGCGACCCCCAGCAACGCCGCGCCGGCGGCCTGCACGACTGCGCGATCACTCATCGCGGCCGCCGGGTGCAACGTCAGCCCGATGTCCGCCAGATGCAGTTTGAAAACCTGCAGGCCGTGCGCCGCGTGGATGTCCAGCGCGGCCGTGTCGATCCACTCGCGATGCCAAGGCGAGGAGGTGACGAATGCCAGCCGCGAAAAACCGCCGCGCCGCACGCCGTCGGCGACCTCGCCCAGCCAGTCCAGGCCGAGATCCGGATCGATGCCAAAACGCTGCGCAGGGTAGGGCGCGGGCCCGAGGCGCAGAGGCGGCAGCACCAGCGGAGCGCCGCCCGCCGTGCGCAGCGCCGCGCAGGCACGCCGCACGATCTCCGCGCCCAGCACCTCCTCGATGTCCAGCGGCAGGCCCAGCCCGTGGTCGCCGATGCCGAACACCGGCAGCACGGCCAGCGCGCCGGAGCGGCGCGCGGCGTCGGCAAACGCCCGCGTGGAGAGTCGGGTCCAGTCGGACCCCGGATCGATGTTGGCCAGCCGGGGAGAATCCATGTGGGAGCGCGATTACAGCAGCCCGGCGGCGGCCCGCGCGAGGCAATTTGCTGCGCGCGGTTTGCAAAACCCGTCCGGTCACCTTCGAGTTGCACGCTCCATGAATGCCGCCCCCACGCTCGTCTGGTTTCGTCAGGATCTGCGCCTCGCCGACAACCCCGCCCTGCAGGCCGCCGTCGCCCGCGGCCGGCCGGTCGTGCCGGTCTACATCCACGACGAGGCGGGCGAGGGCGACTGGCCCCCCGGCGGCGCCACCCGCTGGTGGCTGCATCACTCGCTGGCCGCGCTCGACCGGGCGCTGCGCGAACTCGGGTCGCGACTCATCATCGCCCGCGGCGTCTCCGGCGAGGTCCTGGCCGGGCTGCTGCGCGAGACCGGCGCGGACGCCGTGTATTGGAATCGTCGATACGAACCGGCCGTCATCGCGCGCGACAAGGCCATCAAGGCCGCGTTGCAGGCGGACGGCATCGAGGCCAAAAGCTTCAACGCCGCGCTGCTGTTCGAGCCGCACACCGTCACCAACCGCCAGGGCGGTCCCTTTCAGGTCTTCACGCCCTTCTGGAAACATTGCCTCACGCTGGCCGTGGCCGAGCCCGCCCCGGCCCCCGCGGCGGGAGCGTTGCCGGCGCCGGCACGCTGGCCCGGGTCCGCCGGTGTCGACGCCTTGAAACTGCTGCCGACGATCCCCTGGGACGCGGGCTTCGGCGAGGTCTGGCGGCCCGGCGAAGACGGTGCGCTGCGGCAGTTGCAGGCGTTTGTGCGCGAGACGATGGACGACTACGCCGACGACCGCGACCTGCCGGCGAAGACCGGAACCTCGCGGCTGTCGCCGCACCTGCACTTTGGCGAGATCGGCCCGCGGCAGATCTGGGCGGCGGTCAGGGCGGCCGGGGCCGCCGCCGGCACCTTTCCGCCGAGCAAGGGCGCGCGGGTGTTTTTGAGCGAGGTCGGCTGGCGCGAGTTCTCGCATCACCTGCTGTTTCATTTTCCGACCACGCCCACGCTGCCGCTGCGGGAAAAGTTCGAGGCGTTTCCCTGGGCCGCGGATCCCGACGGGGCCCGGCTGCGCGCGTGGCAACGCGGGCTGACCGGCTACCCCGTCGTCGACGCCGGCATGCGCGAGCTGTGGACCACCGGCTGGATGCACAACCGCGTGCGCATGATCGTCGCGTCCTTCCTGGTGAAACACCTGCGGTTGAACTGGACCCACGGCGCCGCCTGGTTCTGGGACACGCTGGTCGACGCCGACCTCGCGCAAAACACCCTCGGCTGGCAATGGAGCGCCGGCTGCGGGGCGGACGCCGCGCCCTATTTCCGTGTATTCAATCCCATGATACAGGGAGCGAAGTTCGACGGCGACGGCGACTACGTGCGCCGCTGGGTGCCCGAGCTGGCCCGCCTGCCCGCCAAATACATCCACGCCCCGTGGGAGGCGCCCGCCGACGTGCTCGACCACGCCGGCGTGCGCCTCGGCGAAACCTATCCGCGTCCCCTGGTCGACCACGGCGAGGCCCGCGACGCGGCGCTGGCCGCCTTCAAGCAGCTGGGCCACGACGGCTGAGCTAGTTTCCTGCTGCGCCCCGCCACCTTGCCCCCGCCGCCTCGTAGCGGAACGGCGGAGCCGTTTCGGTTCCGGCTGTGGTTACTTTTGGGAGCGTGGCCGCGAGCGCCAGCGTGTGGAGAGATTGATCCGCTCGCTGGCGCTCGCGGCTACGACTTTGCTTACGGATGTGGCCGCGCTGGTGCCCATGCGTGCGAGTGACGTGTCCGGCGGATCCGCATCCAACACGCCCCAGAGGACCGGCGCGGCTACATCGGCAGTCGTCGTAGCCGCACCACGAACCCAGCGGTCCCGTCGCCCGGCCTTGAATCCAAATGCCGCGGTCGGGCGTTGTTGCTCAGATGCGCAACCTCATTCTCGTGCTCGGCGATCAGCTCGACGCCGCCTCCTCGGCGTTCGATGGCTTTGATCCGGCGCATGATGCCGTCTGGATGGCCGAGGTCGCCGAAGAGTCGCGGCACGTCGTTTCCACCCGGGCGCGCACCGCGGTGTTTCTGGCGGCCATGCGCCACTTCCGCGAACACCTGCGGGCCGGCGGGGCGACCGTCCACTACACCGAACTCGACGACGCCGACAACACCCACAGCCTCGCCGGCGAACTGACCCGCGCGGCAGGTCGTTTGCGACCCGCCGGCCTCGTCGTCACCGAGCCCGGGGAGTGGCGCGTGTGGCAGGCGCTGGAGGCGGCCGCGGAGTCGCTGGGACTGCCGCTGACGATGCGCGTCGACCGGCATTTTCTTTGCACGCTTGAGCAATTTCGCCGGCACGCGCTCGGCCGCAAACAACTGCGCATGGAGTTTTTTTATCGCGAAATGCGCCGTCGCCACCGCGTCTTGCTCGACGACGACGACGAGCCGGTCGGCGGGCAATGGAACTTCGACCACGACAACCGCGGAGCCTTTGGCCGGTCCGGCCCGGGAGAGGTGCCGCCCCCGATGTCGTTTCCACCCGACGCGATCACCCGCGAGGTGCTGGCGCTGGTCGACCGCTTTTTTGCCGATCATCCCGGTTCGACCAACGATTTTGACTGGCCGTTGACCCCGGAGGATGCCCGGCGGGCGTTGGCAGACTTTGTCGCCCACCGGCTGGCCGACTTCGGTCGTTATCAGGACGCCATGTGGACCGCCGAGCCCTGGCTGTATCACTCCCGCCTCTCGGCCGCGATGAACCTCAAGCTGCTCGATCCGCGCGAGGTGATCGCCGCCGTGGAAGCCGCTTGGCGGTCGGGACGGGTCGAGCTGGCCGCGGCCGAGGGATTCATCCGGCAGATCCTCGGATGGCGCGAATATGTGCGCGGCGTCTATTGGCTGAAAATGCCCGACTACGCCGGGCTCAACGCACTTGGCGCGGACCAGCCGTTGCCGGGCTTTTATTGGACGGGCGACACGGAGATGGCCTGCCTGCGCGACGTGATCGGGCAGACCCTGCGGCAGGGCTACGCGCATCACATCCAGCGGCTGATGGTGACCGGCCTGTATGGACTGCTGCTCGGGGTCAGACCGGCGGAGATCGACGCCTGGTATCTCGGCGTCTACGTCGACGCGGTGGAGTGGGTCGAGCTGCCGAACACACACGGCATGTCGCAATACGCCGACGGCGGCGTGATGGCGTCGAAGCCCTACGCGGCCACCGGCAAATACATCCAGCGCATGAGCAACCACTGCGCCGGTTGCCGTTTCGATCCGGCCAAGCGGGTGGGGGAGCAGGCGTGTCCGTTCACGACGCTGTATTGGGACTTTTTGATTCGCCACGAAGAGCTACTGGCGGCCAACCAGCGCATGGCCCTGCAGGTGAAAAACGTCGCGCGACTCTCCCCGGACGAAACCGCCGCGATCCAGGCGCGCGCGGCGGAGATCCGCCAAAACCACGGCGCCCCGCCCCGCGACGGGGATTTGTTCGGCGCCTGAGGAGAGGCTGCGGTTGCGGGGAGGCGTCGGGTCGGCATTTAAGACCAAACACCGGTTGCGTTTAGACTTTGACCGCGGATTGGCGGACTGTCGCTTCGCTCGAAACGCGGATGAGCGCGGATTCAAACGCTCCTTATCTATCTGCGTTTCGAGCACAGCGACAATCGGCCAATCCGCGGTTGGAAATCAGGCTGACGGTAAGTCTGTTTTCAACGGGTGATTGGTCTAATTCAGGGTTTCCAGCCACGCCTTGAGCTGGTGAAACCAGCGCCAGTTGAGCTGAGCGTCGATTGCCAAATAGTGATGGATGGCGACGATCAGCCAGAAGGTGAACAGGTAGGAGCCCTTGGCACTTTTATGGCGGAGATGACGTTGGGCGAGGTAGGCACCGGGCCAGCCGCCCGCCAATTCCCAGAAATGCAGGAGTCTTTCCGATATCCGCCAGTCACCGCGCTGGGCGCGGCGTTTGTCCCATGCGTAAAAGCCGTAGCTGATGAGTGAAGCCAGAATCACCCATCCGCCCAAAGCCAAGGCGCGCTCGTGAGGAAACAGGCGGTATATGGCGTAGCCCGGCGTTGCCAGCAACCCGCCCAAAATCACGAAATGGCTGGGGCGCAGTGGCACTCCCGTAAACGGAAGATCGATATGTTCCGCACAGCGTCGACCTTGTCGATCCGTGCCGAGCGAGTAGGTCACCTTGTCGCCCGGCTTTGGCAGGCGGGGGCGTTCCCTGAAGTCGCGAATATGGGCGAAAACCCGTTGGCGTCCGTCGTCGAGAAACCCGTAGCCCTTGCTTTCATTCCACTCGATGACGACGCCGTTACGTCTTTCTGACGAAGGAGAGGGTGTGGGTGCGGTGGTCATGTCTTGGCTAACCAAGAGTTGTGGTCTCATGGGCACGGTTGAAGGGCTCAGTCTTCCGCGTCGCGGCAGCGCTCATCGAGCTGGCGGGCGATGAGGTCGATTTGTTCGTCGGTCAGCACGCGTTCTCCGCGTCCAAGGATGGCACTCGGAATGTTAATGGGGTTGAGCACCCGGATCGGACCTGGCTTCGCTTTCACCATCCAGCCAGGCAGAGCCAGAATGGGTTGTGCGGTTACGCGAAGACCAGTCCGTTGGTTGATCCATTCGCCCAACCAGTGCGCTTCCCACTGAGCTTGGTTGAGCCCGTGCATGTCTTCGGCCCATGGCCAGCTGAGCACGCGACCATCATACTGGACCTCATGTTCAACGCGACCGGGGCGGACTCGTCCTTTACGACGGGTTTTGGTTTCGATCAGCCAGAGCCCGGTCGGTCCCACAACGACGTGATCCAGATTAAAAGAAGCCCCCTTGTTCTTGGCGGGAACGTCATGGAAAATCTGAAATCCCTCGCGGGCCAGCGGGGCGATTTTCTCGGCTACAAAGCGTTCGCCAAGGTAGCCGAGCTTATCCGAACGATATCGGAATAACCGGCGCACAACCTGTCGGATCGCAAACATCAATGACCATGCGAAACCCAAAAACAGTAGGATAAGCTCGGTGAGCAAGAACGGCCAGCTCTCAGGTTTGAGCACTCTGAAAAACAGCAAGCTCAGCAACCCGTATGTGAACAATGGCAAGGCGCTCCATCCCAGTATCAAGAGGAATAAGTCCTCGTCGAACTTGGCCATGCGACGGCGCAGGGATTCCCCCGGACCACGGAGCAATTTGAAGCTGACCGGCGGACGGTCACGCTTGCGCCTCGTGTGCCAGAATGTGAGCCCGAAGCAGGCCGACATAAACAACATGAAGTAGGCGAAACCCATGGCGAGCGGGCCGCTGATGAATTCACTAGTAAGCATCCTAAAGGAATCGTGGGTAGTAGGGTTCAGTTGGCGTTCAGGCCGTGTTTGCGGGTGAGGAGTTTTTGTTTCCAGCGGTTCTCCATCTGAATCAGTCCGTCCATGGTGGTCGTTGAAGAGGCGACTTCTAGGATGCTCACTTGGTAATCGGAGCGGGGGATATCCAGCATCAGCTTGTTGCCGCCG
>JBDRJH010000401.1:0-13382 GCA_043815125.1 Verrucomicrobiota bacterium | reverse complement strand
GCTCGAACTCGTCGCCATCGCCGCCCGCGGCCAATGGGAAAAACTCGCCGCCATCGCGCGCAAATTCCGCGTGCCGCACGTCGGCATTTTTGACGACGACGCCCTCGCCGCCGCCCGCGCCTCCGGCGCGTTCCCCGCCGGCACCGCCTTCCACGGCGGACTCGACGGACTCAACGAACTCGCCGCCCTGCCCGCGGCCGACACCGTGCTCGTCGCCGTCGTCGGCACCACCGGCCTGCAACCCGCCCTCGCCGCCCTCGCCGCCGGCAAGGACCTCGCCCTCGCCTCCAAGGAAATCCTCGTGCTCGCCGGCAAGTTCGTGCTCGCCGCCGCCCGCCAAAGCGGCGCGAAACTCCTGCCCGTCGACAGCGAGCACAACGCCGTTTTCCAATGCCTCGAAGGCCACGCCACCGCCGACGTGCGCCGCATCGTGCTCACCGCCAGCGGCGGCGCCTTCCGCGACTGGCCGGCCGAACGCCTCGCGCACGCCACCGTGGCCGACGCGCTCAGGCACCCCAACTGGTCCATGGGCGCCAAGATCACCGTCGACTCCGCCACCCTCGCCAACAAGGGCCTCGAACTCATCGAGGCCCGCGAACTCTTCGGCCTGCGCCCCGACCAATGCCAGGCCGTCGTCCACCCGCAAAGCATCGTGCACGCGCTGGTGGAGTTCACCGACGGCGCCATGCTCGCCCAGCTCTGCCCCCCGTCGATGACTTTTCCCATCCAGCACGCCCTGCTCCACCCGCACCGCGCGCCCGGGGCCGACACCGCGCTGGACTTCAGCCAAATGCTCTCGCTCGACTTCCGCCCCGTCGACGAAGCGCGTTTCCCCATGCTGCGCCTCGCCCGCGAGGTCATGCACGCCGGCGGCGCCGCCCCCGCCGCCTACAACGCCGCCAACGAGGTCGCCGTGGCCGCGTTTTTGAACGAACAAATCCCCTTCCTTGCCATTCCCGCCGTCGTGGAGAGCGTGCTTTCCAGACTCCCCGCCAGCGATCCGACGGACCTTTCCGCCGTGCTTGCTGTCGATGCCGAGGCTCGCCGCCTCGCCGGGGCCGCCTGCCTCGCCCACGTTTAACCCGTCCGCAGACTTCAGCCGATGCTCACCTTTCTCTGGTCCGCCCTCATGATCGCCGTCTTTTTCGGCGGCTCGATTTTCGTGCACGAACTCGGGCACTTCCTCGCCGCCCGCAAGCGCGGCCTCAAGGTCGAGCGCTTCTCCATCGGTTTCGGCCCGCGCATCGCCGGCTGGAAGGGCAAGGACGGCGTCGACTACCGCCTCTCGCTGCTCCCCTTCGGCGGCTACGTCGCCCTCCCCCAGCTCGCCGACATGAGCGCCATCGAAGGCAAATCGGAAAAACCCGATCCATCCGCCGAAGCCCTCCCGCCCATCACCTACACGACCAAGGTCATCGTGTTCGTCGCCGGCGCGGTGTTTAACCTCCTCTTCGCCTTCGCCCTCGCCTCCGTGCTCTGGTTCGTCGGCCAGCCCGTCTCCAAGGAGGACCAGACCACCCGCGTCGGCCACGTGCAGCCCGTCGTCACCCTCACCGACGGCAGCACCGTGCCCGGCCCCGCCCTCGAGGCCGGCATCCGCCAGGGCGACGTCATCCTCAAGGTCGACGGCAAATCCGTCGCCACCTTCAACGACATCAACACCCTCGTCGCCCTCGGCGCCGGCCGCACCGCCGAAGACAAACCCAGCGTCGAGCTCACCGTCCTGCGCGACGACCAGACCCTGCTCGTCCCCGTCATCCCCGCCTACTCCGGCGACGAGGCCATCCGCGAAATCGGCATCGAACCCGCCGTGCAACCCATGGTCGCCGACGTCATGTCCGGCACCCCCGCCGAGGCCGCCGGACTCCAACCCGGCGACACCATCCTCGCCCTCGACGGCCAGCCCGCCGAATACATCAGCTTCGTCTCCGAATACCTGCGCCTCCACGGCGCCAACCCCGTCCGCGTCACCTACGAACGCGAGGGCCAGACCGGCGAACTCACCGTCACCCCCCGCATGACCATGCCCCCCGGCGCCACCGCGCCCGTGCCCCTCATCGGGGTCAGCCTCGGCGGCAACTACAGCCGCACCCTCGTGCACATCGCCCCCTGGCAACAGATGTGGAACCACGCCGTCACCACCTGGCGCACCCTCTCCAGCCTCGTGCATCCCAAGTCCGACATCGGCCCCTCCAAGCTCAGCGGCCCCGTCGGCATCGCGCGCGTCTTCCACATCACCGCGCAAATCGATATCCGCCTCGTCCTCTGGTTCACCGTGCTCGTCAACGTGAACCTCGCCATGCTCAACCTCCTGCCCATCCCCGTGCTCGACGGCGGCCACATCGCCTTTGCCACCGTGGCCAAGCTCCGCGGCCGCCCCCTGCCCATGCAGGCCATCGCCACCGTGCAAAGCGTCTTCATGGTGCTCCTGTTCACCATGATCCTCTACGTCACCTTCTTCGACTTCCGCCGCATCGCCCGCGACGGCGCCCCC
Source organism: Verrucomicrobiota bacterium (assembly GCA_043815125.1). Classification (GTDB taxonomy): domain Bacteria; phylum Verrucomicrobiota; class Verrucomicrobiia; order Opitutales; family Opitutaceae; genus JAUWBF01. Next base: position 10,888 of record JBDRJH010000401.1, on the reverse strand, counting down.
GCGCCCGAAGCCCCCCGGCCGACCCCCACCGCAACCCCCGCCGCCCCCTGAGCACGGCCCGCCCCCTCCCCGGGCCCCCGCCACCCAAAGTGTCACTCATTACGTGACACTTTCTCCATCGTTCAGAGCGGACCCACCGCAAAGTGTCACTTATTGAGTGACACTTTGCCGGTCCTTCGGCGAGGGATGGCCCGGCTGGGGGCGGTCTGCTGACGGTTTGACATTGGTCAGCCGTCATTGGTCATTGGTCACTCCGCGCCACCGCCGCCGCGGTCCCCATTTTTCCCATGGCCTACTGCACGTCCCGCTTCGAAACCATCCGCCGCCGCACCGTCGAGGTAAAGGTCGGCTCCGTCGCCATCGGGGCGCACCACCCGATCCGCGTGCAGTCCATGACCACCAGCAACACCCAGGACGTCGACGCAACCGTGCGCCAGTCGATCGCCCTCGCCGAGGTCGGCTGCGAGATCATCCGCGTCACCGCGCCCAACGTCGCCGCCGCCAAGTGCCTGCGCGATATCCGTGCCCAGCTCTCCGCCCACGGCTTCCCCAACATCCCCCTCGTCGCCGACATCCACTTCCTGCCCTCCGCCGCCATGGAGGCCGTCGAGCACGTCGAAAAAATCCGCGTCAACCCGGGCAACTACGCCGACAAAAAGAAGTTCGCGGTCAAGGAATACACCGACGCCGACTACGTCGAGGAACTCGAACGCATCCACGAGACGTTTTCCCCGCTCGTCCTGCGCTGCAAGGAGCTCGGCCGCGCCATGCGCATCGGCACCAACCACGGCTCGCTCTCCGACCGCATCATGAACCGCTACGGGGACACCCCGCTCGGCATGGTCGAGAGCGCCCTTGAGTTCCTGCGCATCTGCCGCGGACATAACTACCACGACATCGTGCTCTCGATGAAGGCCTCCAACCCCAAGGTCATGATCCAGGCCTACCGCCTGCTCGTGGAGCGCATGCAGATGGAGGACATGCACTACCCGCTGCACCTCGGCGTCACCGAGGCCGGCGACGGCGAGGACGGCCGCATCAAAAGCGCCATCGGCATCGGCTCCCTGCTCAACGACGGCCTCGGCGACACCATCCGCGTCTCCCTCACCGAAGACAGCGTCTACGAAGTGCCCGTCGCCCAGGCCCTCGCCCGCAAGGCCATGGCGCGTTGGCAGAGCGCATCTGCCATCTCCCATCAGCCATCGCCCCCCCCCGAGGCCGCGCCGGACGCCATCGACCCGTTCCACTTCACCCGCCGCGGCGTCACCTCGCTACCCCTCGGCCCCGACTGCCTGGTCGGCCCCGAGCAACCGCCACGCGTCATCGTGCGCGCCCCCTCGGTCGCCGCTCTCGGCGACACCCTGCAAAAACTCGCCGCCGTCCGCCTCACCGACACCCCGCTCGAAGGCATCGTCACCCCCGTCGCCACCGCCACCGAGGCGACCGCCGCCCTCGCCACCGCCACCCAGGCCAAGCTCCGCCCGCAATTCCTCATCCTCGAGCTCGCCGCCACGCTCACCCCCGCCGACCTCATCCCCGTCGCGCAGGCCGCCGGCGCCGACACCCCCGCGCTCGTGCTCCTGCGCGCCTTTGCCGGCGAGGAGGCCGACACCCTCGCCGGCTTTGCCAAGCTCGTGCGCACCCACGGCCACACCCTCGCCATCGCCACCACCGACGACGACGTCGCCCTGCTCACGCCCATCCTCCGCCAGCTCGGCGACGAGCACCTGCTCTTTACCCACTCCGGCGTCGCCTCCGCGCAGCACCCGCGCACCCACCCCGTCGGCGCCTACCGCGCCCTCGCCGACGCCCTGCGCCACACCGGCTGCCGCGCCCCCCTCTGGATCCGCAACATCGCCGCCGGCAACGACCCGGCGACCGACTTCCTCTCCCGCCTGCTCGACGCCTCGATCCTGACCGGCTCGCTCCTGTGCGACGGCCTCGGCGACCTCGTCTCCCTCGAGACCGACCCCGCGCCCGACCGCGCCCTCAAGCTCGCCTACAACGTCCTCCAAGGCACCGGCGCCCGCATCACCAGGACCGAGTTCGTCGCCTGCCCCTCCTGCGGACGCACCCTCTTCGACCTGCAGACCACCACCCAGCGCATCCGCAGCCGCACCGGACACCTCAAGGGCGTCAAAATCGCCATCATGGGCTGCATCGTGAACGGCCCCGGCGAGATGGCCGACGCCGATTTCGGCTACGTCGGCGGCGCCCCCGGCAAAATAAATCTCTACGTCGGCAAGACCTGCGTCCAATACAACATCCCCCAAGACCAGGCCGACGACCGCCTTGTCGCCCTCATCCGCGACCACGGCAAATGGACCGATCCGGAGTCTGTCGCGACAGTCTGAATACACCAAAACCGGCCCGTTTACCTCTGAAAATTTGACGGTGCGGAAACGGTGTAGTGACGACACCGTGACAAACCTGAAACGGGCCTGAAACCGCCCCGCGACACGCCCGTTTCAGGCAACCAAAAAATGGAAAAACTTATCCGCAAATCCGATGTGAATAACTTGTCGGAAACTTGCTCTTGAAAGCCCATCGGCGATTCCCGTTACTCACAGCCCGCTTCAGCCACCCTCGGCCCTGCGCCCGCTCTTTCCCACGTCCACCGCTTCAGCCACCGCCTCGCGCCGCCAGCGAACACTCCATAAATCACCATTTGACAGTGATTTAACAAAACCGATCGACCGCCCCCTATCCCCGGCCGTTTCGGCAGCCCATTTTCTGTTCGCCCGACCGAGTCCGTGACCCCGCCCCCGACGTGACCGAAAGACCCGTGCCAGTGCCCAATGTGAATAATTCCCAGCCCACTCGCACCACCCATGTCTTCCGCCGCCCTCACCACCAGCCTGTGGGACTCCGTCAAAGGTGACTTCAAGTCGCTCTTCCCGGAGGATGTCTTCCAGCTCTGGTTTGAGCCCGTCACCTGCGTCGAACAGACCGACGATGTGCTGACCCTCGGCGTGCCCAACGACTTCGCCGCGATCTGGATCAACGACAACTACCTCGACCTCATCGTCCAGCGCCTCCGGCTCAACGCCGGTCGCGACATGACCGTGCGTCTAAAGAAGACCGGTCACGAGGCCCGCATGGCCGCCCCGGCCCCCGCCGCCGAGTCGTCCGCCCCGTCCGTCTCCCCCGCCCGTCGCCACGCCGGGCGCTCCGCCCGCACCGGCGGTCGCTACGACGAGCGCGGCCCCTACGTCGGCACCCTCAGCCCGCGCAACACCTTCGAGACCTTCGTCATCGGTTCCAACAACCAGATGGCCCACGCCGCCGCCCTCGCGGTCGCCCACTCCCCCGCGCAGGCCTACAACCCCCTCTTCCTCTACGGCGACACCGGCCTCGGTAAGACCCACCTGATGCACGCCATCGGGCACGCCATTCTCCGCAACAACCCCGACGCCAAGGTCGCCTACCTCTCCACGGAAAAATTCACCAACGAGTTCATCCAGGCCCTGCAGGAGAACGCCCTCGTCAAGTTCCGCCAACGCTACCGCCACGTCGACGTCCTGTTGCTCGACGACGTGCAATTCCTCAGCGGCAAGGAACGCATCCAGGAGGAGTTTTTCCACACCTTCAACGAGCTGTTCGAGTCGCAGAAGCAGATCGTGCTCTCCAGCGACCGACGCGCCTCCGAGATCGCCAAGCTCGAGGCCCGCCTCGTCTCCCGCTTCGAGTGGGGACTGCCCGCCGACATCCAGGCCCCCGACTTCGAGACCCGCCTGGCCATCCTGCGCACCAAGGCCACCACCCTGAAGTTCGACCTGCCCGCCGACGTCGCCAACTTCGTCGCGCAGCACATCTCCAAAAACATCCGCCGCCTCGAGGGCGCCCTCATCAAGGTCGCCAGCTACGCGTCCCTGACCGGCAAGACCATCGACCTCGCCGCCACCGAGATGCTGCTGCAGGACGTGCTCATGGAGCAGGCGCAGAACGCGCTCACCATCGAGGTCATCCAGAAGCGCGTGGCCGACCACTTCCAGATCCGGCACAGCGACATGACCAGCAAGCGTCGCCCCAACAACATCGCCATCCCGCGGCAGATCGCCATGTATCTGACCCGCAACCTCACCAAGCACTCGTTACAGGAGATCGGCGACGCCTTTGGCGGCCGCGACCACGGCACGGTCATCCACGCCTGCAAGGCCGTGGACAACATGATCGAGCAGGACGGCCAGATGCGCGGCAGCATCGAGTTCCTCCGCAACCAGCTCAGCCGCTGAGTCGGGCGGACAAGGCGGAACTTTGGGCAAGATGACTCCCATTTCCGCCATCATTCTGAGAGCTACCTGGCTGTTTCTGGCCCTAGGTCACGCTTGGCAGGTAGTGGATGGGACCATGGCAGGACCGTTGCACCCGATGAACATGACGCTGCTTCTGGCGCTGATCATCGGCACATTGAGCATCTGGAAATCCGCGACACGCTACAAAATCACCAGCGGGGTGTGCGGGCTTGTCTTCTGCGTGATCGCTTCCGTGCAATTTATGGCCTTGATGTGGATGTTTTCGAGCGGCGGCAGCCTGACCGTGACATGGGGTCCCCTTGAGATAAAAGGCCGCGCCGCTCCCTTTGCCCTGTGGATTCCGCTCATCATACACGCGCTCGCCAGCCTCGGACTTATCTGGAGCACGGCCTGTGAAATCGACCGGACTCATAAACCTGCAAATTCTGAAGCCTCATGAAACAGCTTCTTTTGAAAGCCGCGACCGTCCTCCTGCCCCCCATGCTTCTGCTCACGGGCTGTTCTCCCCGCCCGCCCGAGGCCTCCTCGTCTCTGTTCATCTATCCTGACAGCACCACGTTAAGCCCTTCCGATCTGGGGCTGCACAAAAAGATCGTTCAAATCCAAGACGCTCAGGCCGTGTTGGCAGCGGTGCTCAAGATCACGCAAGAGGGCCAAGTGCTGGAGCACAGACAGTATGTCGAGTTTCATGGAGAAACGACCAGCATGCTGCTACTGCACGGAACCCCGATCTGGGATGACCGGTATATTCTTCGCTCCGATTTCGGGATTACCATCAACGAATCACGCCAACCCGACGTGGTGTCCAACGTGCCGACGAGCAATGACTATAAGCTGGTGCTTTCCTTCGGCGCGGATACCGGCATAGCCAAGACATACGAGATCACGATCCGGCGCATGACCATGGACGAAGTCCGCCAAGACTCTCGGATTGACCCCAAATTATACCGGCACAACGGAGCTTGGGGGACCTCGTTTCCCATCAAGTCTGCGCAATAAAGAGAAAAGATGCCCCCGCGAGAGACGCCCCGAAGGCACCGTTCTTACCACATGAGGCACCGGTGAATCATAAACTTGCCGACATTGATCGATCGACATATCGTCATACGCATGGAAACGGTCACGATCTCACCTAAGTTTCAAATTGTTATCCCACAAAAGATTCGGGAGGCAATGGGCCTGCGCACCGGTGAAAAGGCGCGTGTGCTGTCTTTTCGCAACCGCATCGAAGTCATCCCCGTGCGCAATGTGCAATCGTTGCGCGGCTACCTCAAAGGTATCGACACCTCATTTGAGCGCGACGGCGACCGGGTATGAACGTTGTCGATTCGTCCGCATGGCTGGCCTACTTCGCCGACGAACCCGGCGCAGATTTTTTTGCACCGGCCATTGAAGATACCGAACTTTTGATCGTGCCGACCGTGTGCCTGCTCGAGGTGTTCAAAGTCATTCTTCGTGAAAGAGGTCAGGACGACGCCTTCGTCGCCGTCGCCGCGATGCAGCAGGGCCGCGTTGTCGATCTCGATGCCGAGCTCGCGCTCGAAGCCGCCGCTGTAGGCGTCGAGGAGCGCCTGGCACTCGCCGACTCAATCATCTACGCAACCGCCCAAAAACACGGCGCGGTGCTGTGGACTCAGGACGCGCACTTCACCGAAAAGCCAGGCGTGCGGTATCAGGCCAAAAATGCCTGATCACCCTTAACCAAACCCCACTCCCCTATCCCCATGAAACTACCTCTAGTTTGCTGCCTGCTCCTGTCCGCCACGGTTTGCCTCGGCATTGAGGAAACCGAATCGCAAAGCCTCGCCCCTGCGGACGTCGGACTGAAAAAAACCATCTTCACAGCCCGCCCCGAGCACGTGCTGATTTACTCGCTGCGAGTGTCGCGCGATAGACAAATCGTGTTGGATGAACAAGCCGCCCAAGCCAACGCCTCGACCAACACGATCACCTATTTCACCGGTCGTCCGCCATGGTTCGAAGGGCCCGTCTTTCAATTGCCCGGGATTGGCTATATCGCCATCGGCTACTCTTTGACCGGCGCTACCGGAGGCACCGAGGATGGTGGCGACATCGTGGCCTCTTACCAGCTGAGCCATCCCGAAAAAGGCGCGCTCACCATAGATCTCCGAACTAAAGAGATGCCCTACGAGACCGCCCGGCAGCAGTTCCCCAAATTGCCAGCTCCGCCGGTCGCGGGCAGTCCGACATCCATGTGGTGGAAGCGACTTTGAGAGCAGGAGTCCGGCCCCTCACCCCTCCAGCACCTGGCGGATGGTCTTGGCTAGGTCGGTGATACGGTAGGGCTTGGGGACCATGCCCTTGAAGCCATAGGCCTTGTAGTCGGCCATGACCGGGTCGCTGGAGTAACCGCTCGACACGATGGCCTTCACCCCGGGGTCGAGGTGCAGGAGCTTTTCCATCAGCTCACGACCGCCCATGCCGCCGGGCACGGTGAGGTCGGTGATGACAAGGTTGAACGCCCGCGGCGTGCCCAGGGCCTCGGTGTAGGCGCGCAGCGCGGCGGCGCCGTCGGCCGCGGCCTCGACCTCGAAACCCATGCGCTGGAGCAGCGTCGAGGCCATGCTGCGGATGTTCTCCTCGTCGTCCATGAAGAGCACGCGGCCGGTCAACGCGTCGGCCGCGACGGGCTGGGCCTGCGCGGGCTGCACCGTCGCGCGCGTGGCCGGCAACCAGATGCGGAAGGTCGTGCCCTTGCCCTCGACCGAATCCACCTCGATGTGGCCGCCGTGCTTCTTGATGATCGAGTAGACGGTGGCCAGGCCCAGGCCGGTGCCTTCCTTCTTGGTCGTGAAATACGGATCGAAGACCTTGGCCAGGTGGTCCGGCGGGATGCCCCGGCCGGTGTCGGCGATGGTCAGGCGGATGGCCGCCCCGCCAAGGCCGCTGCGCACGGGCGGCGCGGCGTCGTTGGCCAGCTCGAGCTGCACGCGGCCGCCGTCGGGCATGGCCTGCACGGCGTTGATGATGAGGTTTTGCACGACCTGGCCGATCTGGCCCTTGTCGACCTCGGCCGCCCAAAGTTCGGATTCGATGGCATAGCGGCACTTGACCTTGGCGCCATGCAGGCAGAACTCGGCGGCCTCGCGCACGACCACGCCGAGCTGCACGGCCGAGCGCACGGGCTCGCCGCCGCGCGAGAAGGTGAGCAACTGCTGGGTGAGATCGCGCGCGCGCACCAGGCCCTTCTCCGCCTCCTGCAGCCAGGGGCCGGCGACGGACATGACCTGGGTGTCGAGCATGGCCAGGGTGAGGTTGCCCATCACCACGGTGAGCAGGTTGTTGAAATCGTGGGCGATGCCGCCGGCCAGCACGCCGACCGACTCCAGCTTGGTGGCCTTGAGCATCTCGGCTTCGAGGCGGGCGCGCTCGGTGACGTCGTGCAGCACGAGCACCACGCCGACGGGCAGGCTGCTGGCGTCGCGGATGGGCGCGCAGCGGCCCTCGACGAGCACGGGCACGCCCTGGCGGTGCATGAGGATGCTGGCGGGCGGCAGATCGACCACGCGCGACTCGCGCATGGCGGTGGTGACGAGCGGGGGCAGCGGGGCCTTGGTGTGCGGGTGCCGGATTTGGAAAACGTCGCCGAAGTCGCGCCCGATGGCGGCGCCGTCGGTCCAGCCGGTGAGCGACTCGGCGGCCTGGTTGATGAACTGGATGACGCCGTGTTGGTCGGTGGCGATGACACCCTCGGCCATGGCGCGCAGGGTGACGCTGAGGCGCTCGCGCTCGGCGGCGAGGGCGGCCTCGGCGGCCTTGCGCTCGGTGATGTCGGTGTGCGAGCCGGCGGACCGCAACGGGCGGCCGTCGGCGCCGGTGACGACAAGGCCGCGGGCGAGGATCCACTTGTAGGTGTCGTCCTTGCAGCGCATGCGGAACTCGACGCCGTAATTGGGTGTGTGGCCCTGGAGGTGGTCGTTGAAGGCCTTGATGACACGCAGCCGGTCCTCGGGGTGAATGCGATCGACCCATTCCTCGCGGGTGTTGCCGATCTCGTCGGGCGCGTAGCCGAGCATCTCCTTCCAGCGGTCGGAGTAGTAGCTTTGGCCGGTCTCGTAGTTGTATTCCCAGATGCCGTCCTGCGAGCCGCGGAAGGCCATCTTCCAGCGTTCCTCGCTGGCGCGAAGGGCTTCCTCGGCGCGTTTGCTGGCGGTGGTGTCCATGACGACGCCGACGGCGGTCCACTCGCCGGGGCCGACGGGTTCGAGTTCGACGCTTTCGGAGACCCAGGCGGTCTCGTTGCCGCGCACGACGCGGTATTCGTGGCGGTAGCCGCCGGAGCCGGCCTCGATGGCGGCGCGCGCGGTGGCATCCACGGCGGCGAGGTCGGGCAGGTAGGCGTCGCCCCAGAGGTTGTGCAGGTCGGCCGCGGAGCCGCGCAGGCGATTGAGCCCGGAGCGGGAGGCGTCGGAGGTGTGCTCGTAGGCCCAGCCGAGGGAGCCGTCGGGCTGGCGGCGGATGCGGGCCTGCCAGAGCAGGCAGTCGGCGGAGGCGACGATGCGGCGCAGGCGGGTCTCACTCTCGCGGAGGGCGTGCTCGGCGGTCTTGCGGGCGTGGATGTCGGAGTGGGTGCCGACGAGGCGCAGGGGTTGCCCCGTGGTCGTCGAAGAGGGCCTGGCCGCGGCTAAGGACCCAGCGGTAGAGGCCGTCCTTGCAGAGCATGCGGTGCTCGACGCGGAAGGTGGAGGCGCGACGCGCAAGGTAGTCCTGCAGACCGTGGCGCAGGGCTTCGCGGTCGTCGGGGTGGGTGAGCCGGTCCCAGGTCTCGGGGTTGTCGTCGAGTTCGTCGGCGGCGTAGCCGATGATCTCGCGGCTGCGCTGCGAGTAGAAGCTGCGGCCGGTGACGAAGTCGCGTTCCCAGAGGCCGGCGTTGATGCCGCGCACGGCGAGTTGCCAGCGGTCCTCACTTTCGCGGAGCTGGTCCTTCACGCGCCGCAGTTCGGTGATGTCGGTGAAGACGAGCTGCACGCGGGCGTAGTCGGGCACGCCGTCGTTGACGGGCACCGACCAGTGCAGGGCGGCGTGGGTCTCCTGCCCGCCAACGCGTTCGTAGACGATGTCGAGCAGGAGCTCGGTGCGGCCTTCCCAGATGGCGAGCAGCTCCTCCTCGAAGGCGCGCTGGACCTGCGGAGACATGAGGCGCTTGAGCTGGTTCTGATACTGGCCGACGGTGCTGGCGCCGGTGGCGCGCATGGCCATGCGGTTGGCGAGGACGACCTTGAGTTCGGTGAAGTGCCGGCGGACCTCGTCGCCATGGGAGGCCAGGTAAGCACGCAGGTCGGACACGCCCTCGGCGCGCAACCGGTCCAACCACGCGGCGGCTCCACTGAAATCTTCCTCCAGCATGGAGACGGGGGCGTGGTCAAAAAGGTGTTGCAGGCGGGCCTCGGTGATCGCGGAGGCCTGCAGGCGACGGCGGCAGAGGACGCGCTGGCGCCAGCCGTAGCCGAGCGCCGCGCCGGCGATGAGCAGACTGGCGCCAATCCAGCAATGCGCGCCGATCGAGAGATCCACCGCGGCCAGGGACGGCGTGGCCGCGACCAACGGAGTGGTCGTCAACAGCGCGACGGGGGCGACCCGGGCTGACCTGCGGACTGTGGGTGACGGGAACCTCATGCCGGCGGTTATGGGTTGTCCGAACTCACAACAGGCGTTCGCGCATGTCGAGGCACAACACCTGGGAGGCCCTCAACTCAGCTCCGCCAGCCAGGCCTTGAGGGTGGTGGCGTCGCGCAGGAAGGCCTCGGGCGAATCGTCCCGGACAAACTCCAGCAGGGCGAAACGGTCGCCCGGCGCGCGCGCGATGTGCGGCCAGAAGGCGGCCCAGCGCTCCGTGCCGTCGGCCAGCGGATGGCGCTCGGCGGCGGTGGGCCACCAGTGGAAAACGTGGACGTTGCTCAGGCCGGGCAGGATCGCGGCGAGCCCCTCGGCGCAGGCGGCGGTGGCCTCGCCGTTGTGCGGTTGCCAGTAGGTGCGGCAGGCGGGGTGGTCGACCTCGAGGAGCAGGCGCGCGGCGGACTCGTTGGTGTCGGTGAGGGTGCCGCCGTGAAACTCCAGCGAGACGGTCAGACCCTGCGCGGCAGCCAGCGCGGAGATGCGGCGCAGGTCTTCGACGATGCGCCAGCGGGCGTTTTCGGAGAGGTCGGCGGAGCCGGCGTTGCCGGGCCACACGCGAATGGTCGGGGCGCCGAGTTCGATGGCGGTGTCGAGCACGCGGGCAAAGGGCATGCCGTCGTCCTCGCCGGCTCCGGCGCGGTAGTAGCTGCCGTAGGCGGCGACGCGCAGGCCCGCCTGCTCGGTGAGTTCGCGCACCTCGCGGGCCCGGATGAGATCGCCGACCGGCACATGGACGTCGCCGCCCCACTCGATGCCGACGAGGCCGGCTTTTTTCACAAGGGCGACGATTTCCGCCGGCGTGAGTTTCCTGAAGGTGATCGAGACCAGTCCGGGATAAATCATGGCTGCGGCCAGCCGAACGTTCCCCGGCGCGATTGACAACGCTCAACCTGCAAAGCCGCCACCCACCTGCCTCCATCTCGCCTCCTGCACGCCTCCGAATTCCCGCCCCCCCGGCAAAGTGTCACTTAATGAGTGACACTTTGCCGGGTGTG
>JBDRJH010000400.1:0-9599 GCA_043815125.1 Verrucomicrobiota bacterium | reverse complement strand
CCGGCGCGGGGGCCGGGGCCGGCTGGGGCGCGGCGGGGCGCGGAACGGGGGCCGGCGGCTTGGGCTGGGCGGCCTTGGGCTTGGCGGGCGGAGGCGCCGTGAACTTGGGAGTCGGGGCGGGCTTGGCCGCGGGAGCCGGCGCCTCCGGTTTGGGTTCCGGTTTTGGCTCGGGCTTGGGTTCGGGCTTCGGCTCAGGCTTGGGTTCCGGTTTGGGCTCGGGGGCGGCCGGCGGGGGCGGCGGGGCGACGACCTTGGCGGCGGCGGGCGGCGGGGCCTCGTCGAGCGCGGGCGGGAGCCAGGCGGCGAGGCTGGTGGAGTGGCCGGCGATGGCTTGCACCAAGCCGATGGCGCCGGGGGGCAGGCCTTCGGCGATGAGGGCGTTGCCGTGCGCAAGGCCGGTGGGGTCGGTCTTGAGCGGGGCTAGGCCGAGGGCGGTGGCGAGGGCGGACTCCAGCCATTTCTGGGGCTGAAGCAGGCTCACGACCTGGAGGCCCTTGGGCGAGCCGCCGAGGGTGGTGAGGGCGGGTTTGATGGACTCGGCCAGCGAGCCGGCGATGGCGTCGGCGGTGTCGGTGAAGTCGTAGCCTTCGTTGAAAAACAGTTTGACCGCGGCGGCCTTGAACTTGAGGCCGAGTCCGGTCTGCACGGCCGCGAAGAGGCGGTCGATGCCGGCCTCGGGCAGGACGGTGAGGGCCTGCACGCCCTGCGCCGAAACCCGGGCGAGCACGGAGGAGGCGCGTCCGATCGAGTAGACGACGACGTCGTCGTGATTCTCGGTGAGCTGCAGGGTCTGGACGACGGCGCCGAGTTGGGCGGAGAGCAGGGGGCGGATGCCGGCGGGCTTGAGTCCGGCCTCGGTGGCGGGTTCGGCGGCTTCGGCGAGCGCGGCCTGGGTGCTGATGCTCATGACCCACGGATCGCCGCCGGAATCAGCGGGCGCGATGCCGGAGTGGGCGTCGCAAACGGAGACTTTGAGCGGCTCGTCACAGCCGTGGGGAAGGCCGGCGGCGAGTTTTTCCCAAGAGGCGCGGTTGCGATTGCCGGAGGCTTGGTCGGAGCTGGAAAGCAGGGCGTGGAACTGAGCGGGCATGACCAACGCGACCGCGGCGGCGCCTTCGCCGTGCTTGGCGGCAAATGCGGCCAGGGCGTCCTTGGCGTCCGGCGTGAACTCGCCGTAAGCCGTCACCTTGTTGCCCGACACCAGAGCCGCTCGCGATGAACAGGGGGTAATTTCGAGGTAGAGTCGTGAGTCGTTGGGTGATGCCATAAAGGGGTTTTATTAGCCTGCGTTGAGCAGGTTTTGCAGACGGCGTCTTTCCGAATCAAACGCTTTTTTCTTCGTCGCCAGCTCCTCGGCCTCGGCGGCCATGCCTTCCTTGTCGGCTTCGAGCAGGGTGCGCTGTTTGGCGACCATGGCCTTCTCGACTTCAAGCTCGGCGGCCTGGGCCTCGGTTTCCTCGGCGAGCTTTTGCAGTTCCTTCTCGCGGGCGGCGTGCGTGGAGGCTTGCTCGGCGAGTTTCTTTTGCGCGGCCTTGAGTTCCGCCTGGGCGGCCTCGATGCCGGCGACCTCGGCCTCGAGGCGGGTCTGCTCGGACTGGAGTTTCTTTTGGTCGGCCTTGAGCTGGACTTCGAAGTCGCTGACTTCGGCCTGGGCGGTCTCGACGGTTTTCTCGCGCTCAGCGAGTTTCTTTTCGCGGGCGGCGAGGTCGGCGCTCTGCTTGGCGGCGGCTTCGGCGGCCTGTTTTTCGGCCTTGGCGAGTTCGGCGTCGCGTTTGCCGAGGTCGGTTTCGAGGGTTTTGAGGGAGGCGGCCTTGTCGGCGAGCTTGGCTTCGCGCTGGGCGAAGGTGGCGGCCTGTTTTTTGGCCTCGGCCTGGGCTTCCTCGAAGCCGGCGAGCTCGGCCTCGAACTTGCCCTGCTCCGCGGCGAGGGCCTTGACGGCGGCGGCGTGCGCGGCGGTTTTCTCGGCGAGCCGGGCCTCGGCTTCCTCGATGGGTTTGAGGCGTTTGGCGAGCTCGGCTTCCTTGGCGGCGACGGCCTGTTCGCGTTTTTCGAGGGCGGCGGCGGTTTTTTTCTCGCGGCTTTCGAGCTCGGCCTCGCGCTTGTTCAGGGCGTCGCGGGCGTTGCCGATCTCGACATCCTGCTCGGCGAGCTGGGCTTGTTTTTTGGTGAGGGCGGATTTCTGAGCCTTGAGTTCGGCCTGCTCGGACTCGAGTCCGGCGAGGTCGGCATCCAGACGGGCCTGACGGTTGGCGAGCTCCTTGGCGGCGGCTTGGTGGCCGGCCTCGCGGGCGGCGAGGTCGGTGAGCGTGGTCTCGGCGGTCTTGAGCTTGGCGGCGAGTTCCTTGGAAAGGGCTTCGCGTTCGACTTCCTGCTCGGCGATGGCTTTTTCGCGGCTTTGCAGCCGGATGTCGGTCTTGCGGAGTTCGTTGGCCTTGGCCTGGAGTTGGGTTTCCTTTTCGGCGTTCTCGGCGGCGAGTTTTTTGACGGAGGCGCTTTCCTCGGCGAAGCCGGCGATGTCGGCATCGAGTTTGGCGCGTTCGGTTTTGAAGGTTTTTTCGGCGGCGGCGTGGGCGGCCTGCGCGTCCTTGAGCTCGGCCTGGGCTTTCTTGAGGGGGGCGGCCTGCGCGGCGAGTTCCTCCTCCATGGCGGCGAGCTCGGCTTCGCGTTTGGTTTGGGCGGACTGGCGCTTTTCGAACTCGGCGGTGTTTTTGGCGAGGTCGGCGGTGGCGGCCTGCAGCTCGGCTTCGCGGAGGCCAAGTTGTTCGGCTTCGCGGGTGACGCGGGCTTGTTCGTCGGCGAAGCCGGCGAGGTCGGCGTCGAGTTTGGCGCGTTCGGTCTGGAAGGTTTTTTCGGCGGCGGCGTGCGCAGACTGTGCGGCCTTGAGTTCTTCCTGAGCTTTTTTGAGGGGAGCGGCCTGCGCGGCGAGTTCCTCCTCCATCGCGGCCAGCTCGGCTTCGCGCTTGGTTTGCGCGGACTGGCGTTTCTCGAACTCGGCGGTGGTTTTGGCGAGGTCGGCGGTGGCGGCCTGCAGCTCGGCTTCGCGGAGGCCGAGTTGTTCGGCTTCGCGGGTGACGCGGGCTTGTTCGTCGGCGAAGCCGGCGAGGTCGGCGTCGAGTTTGGCGCGTTCGGTTTTGAAGGTTTTCTCGGCGGCGGCGTGGGCGGCCTGGGCTTGCTTGACTTCGGCCTGAAGTTTGCCGGCACCTTCGAGGCGGGTGGCCAGATCGGCTTCGCGCTCGGCGAAGGTTTTTTCCTGGGCGGCGGCGGCGGTCTTGAGGTCTTCCTCGAGGGCGGCGAGCCGGCTTTCGGTGGTGGCGAGGCTGGACTGGGCGGCGGTGAGTTTTTTCTCACGCGACTGGAGGTCGGCCTGGGCGGCTTCGATGTCGGCCTCGCGGCGGGCGAGTTCGTCGAGGGTTTTCTTTTGCGCGGCCTGGGCGGCCTCGAGTCCGGCGAGTTCGGCATCGATCCGCGCGCGGTCTTGCGAGATTTGTTCGCGGGCGTCGGCGAAGGCGGCTTGTTCGGCGGCGAGGGCTTTTTTGGCGGCGGCGAGTTCCTCTTCGCCGGCTTCGAGGGAGGCGGTGGCTTCGGCGACGGCTTTTTTCTCGGCGGCGATGCGGTCTTCCTTGGTGCCGAGGGAGCGGAGGAGTTTGGTGAGGGCTTCCTCGCGACCGGTGAGGTCTTCCTGTTGTTCGTCGAGCTCGGCTTTAAGCTTGTCGCTCTCCTTGCGGAGTTTTTCGAGTTTCTTGCGTTCGGGCTCAAGGGTGCGGCCCTGGGCTTCGAGTTCGGCGGCGGTTTGCTTGAGCTTGGCGCGCTCGGCCTCGATCTCGGCCATGACGGCCGCGGTGGCGGCGCGTTCGTCCTCGATGCGCTTGAGCTCGACCTGGAGTTCTTTTTCGGCGGCCTGGAGTTCCTCGCGCTGGCGGCCGAGTTCGGCGTCGCTGGAGGCGCTGGTGTTTTCAAGCTGGCGGCGGCGCTCGGACTCCTCCTCGACCTGCTTGGTGAGGCGGTCGCATTCGGCGCGGAGGGCTTCGAGTTCGGCGTTGTCGACGCCTTCGATGCGGGCGGCGGGCGTGGGGACGTCGTCGCCGTCCTCGCCGGCGAGGAAAAAGGTGATGGCCTGGCGGTATTGCTGGGCGACGGCCTTGGTGTCGTCGTGCAGGCGGGGTTGCAGGAGCTCGGCGATGCGGGTGAAGAGGGCGCCGAGGTTGACGGGGGCGTGCAGGACGTCGCGCACGCCGAGGCGGATGGCCTTGACCACGACGTCGAGTTCGGGGACGGCGCAGAGGAGGATGATCGGGGTGGTGGCCTGGTGGACGCGGATCTGCTCGGCAAGCAGCAGAAGGTCGCCCTTGAGGTCGCGGCCGTCGTGGACGATCAGGTCGAAGCGTTCGGTCTGGAGGGATTTTTCGAGTTCGGCTTCGTCGGCGAGGGGACGGTTGTAGAGTCCGGATTTGACCGCGACCAATGCTTTGGCGCGGAAGGCGCCGCCGGTTTTGACCAGAAGGATTTTTGCGGACACGGGTAAGTGGTGGGGATGTTAGGCCGTTCTCGGGGGGAGAGCTGACGGCGTCCAGGGGCTCCAAAACACAGCTGATGAGAGGGGGGGTCGCAACAGAAAAACCGCCTGCGAATTGATTTTAACCGGGAGACGACAGGGGGGATTCCTCAACGGTGCAGGGCGGTTGGCGGAACGGGCGCGAGCACGTTGTAGTGGCGGATGGCGACGCGCCACCATTCGGCCAGTTCGGAGGGCGGGGCGGACCACAGCTCCATGTGAATTTCGCTCATGGACTCGGCGTCGACGAGCAGGGCGTTTTTGTCCTTGGTGGTGAGGGCGGCCGGGCCCTTGCGCAGGAGGGTCGTGCGCAGGGCGGCGAAGCGGGTTTCGCTGGCGCGGGAGGTGGAGTCTTTCTCGCGCAGGAGGGCGACGTGCACGGCGTTGACGTAGGGGTCGAGCACCGCCTGCAGGAGGCCGTGGTCGTCGGCCAGCTCGGCGAGGGGCGGCGGATGGCGGCGGCAGCGCTCGACGAGGTCGGCGAGGCGCACGAGCTCGGGCGGGGGCACGGTTTCCTCGGGCGTGGAGAACAGGCCGCAAGATTGTATCCGTTTTCCGGCGACAAGCTGGCCGGTGACCAGCGAGACGGGGATGGAGAGGACCAGGCCGGCGAGGATGGGGGCCATCCAGACGGCAAGACCGGGGTTGACGATGATGGCGACCGCGGCCCAAAGCAGGCCGAGCACGGTCTGGCCGGAGTGCGTGAGGATGACTTCGCGCCAGTCGGGTTCGCCTTCCTGGCCGCGCCGCTGGGCGATCCAGGCGACGCCGCGGCCGAGCAGGGTGAGCGCGATGAACTTGGTGTGAAAGAGCATGAGCACCGGCGCGATCAGGGTGAAGGCGACGGTCTCGATCAACACGCCGCCGACGACGCGCGGCCAGCCGCCGAAGCCGCGCGCGGCGCCGGGCCAGCGCGCGAGATCGAGGAGGGCCAGGACCTTGGGCAGGAAGAGCAGGCCGAGGGTGCCGGCGAGCAGGGCGAGGGCCTGCGCGGTGAAGGACAGCGGCAGGTAGCGCGCGAAGCTGTTGTCCACGGGCAGCAGTTCGAGTCCGGTGGAGGACAACTGCCAGGCGATGATGGTGGTGACGACGAGGAACGCGAACCAGAGCGGCGAGGCGAGGTAGGCGAGGATGCCGAGGGCGAGGTGCAGGCGGTTGACGGCGTGCAGGCCCTTGGCGGCGAGCAGCCAGGCGTGCTGGAGGTTGCCTTGAAGCCAGCGACGGTCGCGCTTGGCGAAGTCGATGAGGTTGGCGGGGCATTCCTCGTAGCTGCCCTCCAGGCTGGGCGCGAGCCAGACGGCCCAGCCGGCGCGGCGCATGAGGGCGGCCTCGACGTAGTCGTGGCTGAGGATGCGTCCACCGAAGGGTTCGCTGCCGGGCAGGTCGGGCAACGAACAATGCTCGATGAACGGGGCGAGGCGGATGATGGCGTTGTGTCCCCAATAGTTGGCCTCGCCGAGCTGCCAGTAGCTGAGGCCGCGCGCGAAGACGGGACCGTAGAGGCGGCTGGCGAACTGTTGCAGGCGGGCGAACACGGTCTCGCCGTTCACGAGGCGCGGCACGGTCTGGATGATGCCGGTGCCGGGATTTTTCTCCATCAGGCGAACGAGCTTCACGATGGCGGAGCCGGTCATGATGCTGTCGGCGTCGAGCACGAGCATGTAGCGGTAGCGACGGCCCCAGCGGCGGCAGAAGTCGGCGAGGTTGCCGGACTTCTTGTTGGTGTTGACGCGGCGCTTGCGATAAAAAATCCGCCCGCGGGCGTCGAGCTGGCGAATGAGGGCCTGCCAGGAAGCCTCTTCCTCGATCCAGCGGTTGGGATTGCCCGAGTCGCTGAGCAGGAAGAAGTCGAACGAGGCGATTTGACCGGTGGCGCGCAGCGATTCGTAGATGACGCGCACGCCCTCGAAGACGCGCGCGGGGTCCTCGTTGCAGATGGGCATGACGACCGCGGTGGGCGCGGTGACGTCGGCCTGCTCGTCCTCGGACGAGAGGGTCTTGGTGATGCGGCAGGGGTCGTGCCGGCCGCGCATAAAAAACCCGATGAGCGCCTGCGTGGCGCCAAACGCGATCAACGTGAACAAAATCGTGAACAGCGCCAGGTGCGCGCCCTTCCAGCCGTCGAAGCCGGCGCGCCAGTGCAGGTCGGCCATGAGCAGCACGGCCGGGCCGGTGAGCAGGAGCACCAGGGTCGCGACCAACGTGCGCCGGCGGGTGATGCGTCCCGGATCGAGCAGCGCGGGGTCGGCGGGGGCGGCCGTGCGGCCGGCGGTGTCTGGCGGGTTCATGGTTTTAATGTGTGGCCGCCCAGATGCCGGCAAGCGCGCCGACGATCAGCAGCCAGCCGAGGCCGGCCCGCAACAGCGGCCAGCGGCGCAACGTGCTCCAGGTTTCACCGGCGGCCGAGGCGATCGGTCCGAGGTCGATGGGACGCGGCACCATGTTGGAGAAGCGCAACTGCGGGCCGGCCTCGACGTAGGCGCTGCGCATGGCCGCCACCATGTCGGCGGGCGGTGTCTCGTCGGACAAAAAATACTGCGGCCAGCGGCCGGGCACGTCGGCCAGCACGAGCGCGAGTCGTCCGCGCGCGCCGAGGCGGGGCTCGTCGAGTTCCGCCTCGCCGAGCACACGCATGAACCACGCGCTCATGCGCCGGTCGGCGATTTCCATGGCCAGTTGCACGGGGAGCAGTCCGGGGCGGCCGGCGGCTTCGGTCTGGGCGGCGCCGATAATGTCGGTGGTGAGGCGACTGATCTGAATGCGGCTTTCCAGGCGGTGGGAGCGCAGGTAGCTCTCGACGCGCAGGAAGGCCTCGTCCCAAGTCCGGTCAATGGGCGGGGGTTGGCCGAAAGGCGGGGTGCTGACGACGGTGTTCAGGGGGTCCATGGGCTGGTCCAGCTTTCGCTCAATGCTTCATAACCGCGACGCAACTGGCAGCTCAATTCCACCAGGCGCGCGCCCTCGTCGGCCTCCACCTCGATCTCGACCCGCCAGCCGGGCAGCGCGGGGTTGCGCATCAGACGGTGGGCGAGGACGCGCGCGTTGCGCGCGCCCACCTGCGCCGACACCTCGGAGTCCTGGAGGCCGGCCGCGGCCTCGCCTTGGAAATCCACCCAAAACAAGCGCGCGCGTCCCGCGCCCTCGCCCGCCGCGCCCGGCAGCACGCCGGATCGTGTCGAGACCACCTTGGCCAGCGGCTCCGACGTCCGCGCCGCGTCCGGCTCGCCTCCCCAGATGACGCGGTAGGCGATGGACACGGGCCGGCTGATGTCCGGCTGCGCGGCCGGCGTCCAGAAGGCGATGACGTTGCGGTCGGCGCCCTGCGGGTTGGGCAGCTCGATCAATCGCACGGAGCCCGCGCCCCACCGGCCGATCGGCTCGATCCAGACCGAGGATTTTTGATGGTAGGGCATGTCGAGGTCCTGGTAGTGCGCCGGGTCACGGTCGCGTTGCATGAGGCCGAAACCCTCCAGCGCCTCGGTGGCGAGCTCACTGCGCTGCACGCCGACGGGGTTGCCCAACGGACGCCACAGGGGCGCCTGGCCGCGGTTGCGCACGAGCAAGCCGTCCGAGTCGTGCCGCTCCGGCCAGAGCAGGCCGGGGGGGCGCGGGGTGTTTTCGCCATACCAAAACGACGTGGTCAACGGGGCGAAGCCGACCAGTGCGACCTCCTTGCGGAAATACAACTCGGCACGCACCTCGGCGACGGTGACCGGGCCCGGGGTGATCTGGAATTGATACGCGCCGGTGAGGCTCGGGGTGTCCAGCAACGCGTGGACCGTGAGCCGCCGCGCACCCGGCTCGGGCTTGCCCAGCCAGACGTCGGTGAAGAGCGGCATTTCCTCGGTCTGACCGGTGACGCCGGTGTCGACCATCAGGCCCTTGGCCCAGGCCCCGGGCACCTGCCCCGAGCCGATGGTCCGCCAGGCCCCGGCAAAAAAGGTCATCCATTCTTCCAGCGCGTCGGGCCGGTGGATCGCGGCGCGCACCCGCACGCCCGAAAAGTTCAACGAGGAACGCAGCCAACCCACCCGGGAGGCGTCGCCGTAGTCGAAAAAGTTTTTGGAAAACGGGATCGTCTGCTCATGCGTCGCGCTGAACTCGCGCACCGTCATCGCCTCCGGCCGCAACGGTCCGCGGTGGATCAACTCCAGGTCGAAGGGCAGTCCCGCGCCGCCCCAGATCTGCTCGCCCGAGCGAAACCGGATGCCCAGCTCCTCCATGCGCGACAAGCCGGCCAGTCCCTTCGGCAGGTCGTTCGCCGTCGACCGGTAGGGCTCCCGGGCACGCTCCGCCGCCAGCCGGCGCACATGATCGTGGTTCACCTCCACCCGCTCGATGGCCGCCGCGGCCGGCAAAACGCCGGACATCAGCAGACAAAAAAAACTTCGGGCGCGCATGGAGAGACGAACAGACATGACCATTGATACGGGTGGCAAAGCTGCTGGTTCTACGCCAACGGCCCGCAAAAGGGGAAGCGAAAGGTTTTTACAATTTCATCCGACGCAAACCACTGGCGTTTTCGCGCCCACGCAACCAAGCCGCGACCACCTCGGGGTGATCCGTAAACACCCCGTCCAATCCCCCCTCCGCCAACGCCCTCGGCAAGCCGCCGTCGGGCGCCTCGGCCCGCGCGGTGTAGGCGCAGACCGTCAGGCCGGCCGCGTGCGCGGCCGCCATCAAATCCGGCGCGGCCCGCTCCAGATTGACCGCCACGCCGTCGGCCCACCCGGCGATCCCCCGCAGGCCGTCGGCCGAGCGCAACTGGTCGTAGTCGCAATCGGCCTCGCTCCATGCGTTCTCCCCGAGCAGCTGCCACCAGCCCCAGCCGGCCGCCTCGGGCCAACCGTGCGCATGGTGCCGCCACGCGCGCAACGCCGCCGGATCGAAGGTCTCGATCACCACCGGCAGGTCGCCGGCGGCGGCCAGCTCCGCGCGGATCGCGGCCGCCAGATCCAGACCGCGCTCCGCGTGCCAGGCGGGCGACTTGGCCTCGACCACCAGGCCGACCCGCCGGCCGGTCGCGGCGTTCAGCTCGCGCAGCGCC
>JBDRJH010000399.1:0-2624 GCA_043815125.1 Verrucomicrobiota bacterium | reverse complement strand
CATTTGAGACCGACCTTTGCTGAAGACTGCACAGCCGGAGGTTGCCAAAAGGGCGCAAGCCGACAGCGCGACGAGGGAAAACGAGCGGATATTCATAGGGGAAGTCAGGGGATGACCAACGGAGATAATTTTCACCTGCTTGAACGGTCAAGGGCAATTACCCCCGTCCGCGGGTTTGAGCTTTAATTTAGATTTGCGCGACCGCCCCGCCCGCGGGCTTCATGGAGACATCATGTTCACATTGTTGCTCGCCGTGGGGTTCACCCTGGGCGTCTCTTTCTTTTGCTCACTCATGGAGGCCATGATTCTGAGCACCTCGGTCATCGAGGTGGAAACCCTCAAAAAAAACCAGCCCCGGCGCGGCCAGTTGCTCGAGGCCCTGCGTGCGAATCTGGGCGAGACCATCTCCACGATTCTCACGCTCAACACCATCGCCAACACCCTCGGTTCGATCATGGTCGGCGGCATCGCGACGCGACTCTACGGCAACGCCATCCTCGGCCTGCTCTCGGCCGGCATGACCATCGGCATCCTGGTGTTTTCGGAGGTCATCCCGAAGAACCTCGGCGTCACCTACCGCGTGCAGTTGCAACCCCTGCTGGCCTACCCGCTCACGGTCATGGCCGCGGTGCTGCGGCCCATTACCTACCTTTGCAATCTGCTCGTGCGCGCCTTCATCAAGACCCCCGACGAAATCCGCGACTCGGGCGACGAGATCCTTTTCCTCGCCGAGCGCGGCGCGCGCACTGGCGATCTCTCCAAGAGCGAGTCGAGCATCATCGCCAACGCCCTGTCGCTCGAAGACGTGCGCGTCAGCGAGATCATGACCCCCCGCACCGTGGTCAGCGCCCTGCGCCGGAGCGCCACCATCGGCGACATTTTCAAGGAGTATAACAACATCCCCTTCGCCCGCATTCCCGTTTATGGCAAGACCCTCGACGACATCGTCGGCCTCATCCGCCGGCGCGACCTGCTCAAGGCCAAGGCCAACGACCTCGACACCGACACCGTCGAGAAGCACATGCAGGAGATCCACTTCATCCCCGAGACGGTCACCGTGGCCGATGCCCTGCAGGTTTTCCTCAAGACCCACCAGCAACTGCTGGTGACCGTCGACGAGTTCGGTTCCACCGCCGGCGTCGTCACCATGGAGGACGTCATGGAGCAGATCCTCGGACGCGAAATTTTCGAGAAAGACGACATCGCCGTGGACATGCGCGAACTCGCCCGCACCCGCCTGCTCAAGCAAACCGTGCGTCCCCGCAAAGCCGCCCCCCAGACCCAACCGCCCTTCCCGCCCAAGGCCGGCGGCGGCCAGTCCTGATCCAGCCCGCAGCCGACCATGCCGCCCGAGACCACCCACTGGGTCCACGACCTCAGCCCGTTCCTCGTTCAATTCAACGAGCACATCGGCATCCGCTACTACGGGCTCGCCTACCTCGCCGGCTTCGCCGCCGCCTACTTGCTGCTGATCCGCAGCTCGAAGCGCGGGCTGACCTCGCTGACGCCCAATCAGATCGCCGACCTCATGGTCGCGCTCATCATCGGCGTGCTCGCCGGCGGCCGGCTCGGCTACTATTTTCTCTACACCCCGGACCTGTTGTTGAGCGATCCGCTCTCGTTGCTGCGCGTGTGGGACGGCGGCATGGCCAGCCACGGCGGGTTTGTCGGCGTCACGCTGGCGCTGCTGTGGTTCGCCCGCAAAAACGGCCAGCGCCTCCTGCACCTCGGCGACCTCATCGTGTGCGTCGCGCCCGCCGGCCTCATGTTCGGGCGCATCGCCAACTTCATCAACGGCGAGCTCTGGGGCAAGGTGTCCAACGTCCCCTGGGCGGTCATTTTCCCGGAAAGCGCACCGGGCATGCCGGTCGACTACATCGCTCCGCGCCACCCCGTGCAGCTCTACTCCGCCGTGCTGGAGGGAGCTCTGCTGCTCGGGATCATGCAATGGCTGCTGTGGCGCACCCCGTTGATTCGCCAGGCGCCCGGCCGGCTCACCGGCATCTTTCTCGTTGGCTACGCGATCGCCCGTTGCATCGACGAGCTGTTCCGCGAGCCCGACGCCTCGCTCATCCTCGGCCTCAGCCGCGGCACGTTTTACTCGATCTTCGTGTTCATCGCCGGCGTGGTCCTGTGCCTGCGCAGGAGCGAGCCGCTGACGGCCGGCTCGGCCGATGGGAGAACGGACATTCCTGTCCGTTCCTAAGCGCGCTGTGAACGGACAGGAATGTCCGTTCTCCGATTATTCGCCAAGCCGGTTCTGGCCAACGAGCTCCCCTAGGCCGAAACCGCCCGCACCTCGACGCCACGCTCGCCCAACGCGGCGCGCAGCCCCTTGAGCAACCCCGCCGCCGCCGGACCGTCGCCGTGCACGCACAGCGTGTCGGCGGCCATCGGTATCCATTCTCCGGTGACACAACGGACCCGCTCGTCGGTCACGATATCGAGCGCCTGGGAAAGCGCGGCGTCTTCGCCCAGCACCGCGCCCGGTTCGCCGCGAGGCACCAGGCGGCCGTCGGCCCCGTAGGCGCGATCCGCGAACGCCTCGCACCACACCCGCAGACCCGCCGCGGCGGCGGCGTCCGCCAGCGCCGAGCCCGCCGGCGCGAACAACCCCGCGCCGG
>JBDRJH010000398.1:0-19925 GCA_043815125.1 Verrucomicrobiota bacterium | reverse complement strand
GGGGGCGGCGTGGTGGCGCCGGCGGCGGGGCCGGGCGCGGGCGGCACCGGGTTGACGGGGGCCGCGTTGGATTCGGAGGGCTTGGGGGTTTCTTCGTTCATAGGGGAAAGGGGATCAGCGGGGAGTGGATTTGTGGATGATTTCCGCGAGTTCGCGCGGGTCAACATTGGCGAGCTGTTTGTCGCGACGTTTGAGCTCCTCGAAGGTCTTGACGGTGGTCTCGGTCATGCGCTCGTGGGTCTCGGCGGAGCCGCCGACGAGGACGAACTGCTCGCCCTTGGTGACGCGTTTGTGGCCGTCGGTGTTGTCGAGGCCGACGCCGAGCAGGCCGGCCTTGGCGGCGGGCTTGCGGGGGGAGGGCTTGTCGGGGCGTTTGCTCACGGGGTCAACGTGCCGGCTTCGGCGGGTGTTTCAAGTTGGTTTTCCAAAAGGATGGGGCCGGGATCGTCGTCGGGCACGGCGGTGCAGAGGATGTCGGTGTAGGCTTCGTTTTGACTGACGCGGAGCTTGCGCAGGCGGGTGAGCTCGAGCACGGCGATGAAGGTGGCGACGAGCACGCGCACGGTGACCTGGCCGTGTTCGAAGAGTTCGCTGAAGACGAATTCCTTGCGGGTGCGGATCATGACAAGCAGCTCCTCCATCTTGTCGGAGACGGTGACCTGCTCGTCCTGGATCTGGCCGACGACGAGTTTCTCGGCGAGGCGGCGCAGGACGATGTTGAAGGCGTTCCAGAGCTCGATGCGGTCGGTGGGCTTGAGGGGGCGGTCGGACTCGGGCGTGGCGAGTTCCGAGACGTGGCGCGCGAGCATGTCGTGCTGAAAGCGGGAGAGTTCGTCGAGCTTGGCGGCGGCTTCCTTGAACTTCTTGTATTGCAGGAGCTGGTGGACGAGTTCCCAGCGGGGGTCGAGGGCGTCGTCGTCGCCGTTCTCGGAGGCGGCGGCCTGGCCGCGGGGCAGGAGCATGCGGCTCTTGATCTCCATGAGAGTGGCGGCCATGACGAAGAACTCGCCGGCGATGTCGAGGTCGAGCTCCTTGAGGGAGTGGAGCACCTCGATGTATTGCCGGGTGACCGAGACGATGGGGATGTCGTAGATGTCCAGCTCGTTCTTTTTGATGAGGAAGAGCAGGAGGTCGAGCGGGCCTTCAAAGACGGGCAGCTTGATACGGTAATCGGCGTCGGGAACCACGGTCGGAAAAGCGTTGGGGGCGGGGCGTCGCTGGCAACGAAGAATTACGCGCGGCGGATCCAGGCGGCGACGTGGAAGCCGTCGGTGTCGTGGCGGGCGGGGAGGATGGGGAGGCCGCCGGTCTCGTCGGTTGCGAAGCCGAAGGTGCGGGCGGGTGGGGCGATTTCAAAGTCGGGGTGGGCGGCGGCGAACGCGGCGGCGACGGCGGTGTTCTCGGTGCGACAGAGCGAGCAGGTGGCGTAGATCAATCGTCCGCCGGGGCGGACGCGGGCGGCGAAGCGGGCGAGCAGTTCGCCTTGGAGCCGGGCGGCGGCGCGCAGGTCGGCGGGAGTGGTGGTCCACTTGAGGTGGGGGGCGCGGCGCCAGGTGCCGGTGCCGGAGCAGGGGGCGTCGACGAGCACGCCGTCGTAGCTGTCGGCGAGTCGGTCGGGGGTGGCGATGTTGGCGAGGCCGGCGCGTTCGGCGCGTTTGCGCAGCTCGGCGAGGGCGGCGGGGCGGATGTCGTGCGCGTCGACGTGGCCGGCGGGGCCGAGCAGGCGGGCGAGTTGCAGGGTCTTGCCGCCGGCGCCGGCGCAGGCGTCGAGCCAGCGGCCGCCGGGGGCGATGTCCTGGCTGGCGAGGATAAATTGGGAGCCGAGGTCCTGGATCTCCACGCGGCCGAGGCGATGGGCGTCGGTCTGGTCGACGGCGGCGTCGTCGTCGACGCGCCAGGCATCGGGGAGCGCGGGGGAGGGATCGGGGGTCCAGCCGCGGTCGTTGAATTCGGCGAGCACGGCGTCGGGGTCGTCGGTTTGCAGGCGGAGCCAGAGCGGGGCGCGGCGGAGCAGGGCGGCGAGTTCGGCGGGGTGGCGGGCGGCGGGGCACTCGTCGCCGATCCAGGCGGGAAGCAGGTCGTTGAGGGGCAGGGGCTCGGGTTCGGCGGGCGACCAGGCTTCGCGGAAGAGGCGGGTGTCGGGGGTGGCGCGGCAGTGGCCGGCGATGCGGGCGACGACGGTGTTTTCGTCGGCGTCCTCGATCCAGGGGAGGATGCGCAGGGCGGTGTAGACGAGTTCCCGGTAGAGGCGGCGGTCGCGCGAGCCGAAGCGCCGGTCGGCGAGCAGGGGTTGCAGGCGGGCGGGCAGGTTGCGGTCGCGCCGCCAGTGGGGGCGGAGTTTGGCGAGGATGCCGAGCAGGATGCGGCGCTGGTTGTGGGAAACGCTCACGCCGGGCGGGAGTGACGGGACTTAGAAGGAGTCGGTCTCGACGCGCACGGAGAACGCGAGCTCGCTTTCGCGGGTGGCGCCTTCGCTGAAGCTGACGACATAGCCGATGGTCCAGAGGCGGTCGAGGCGCTGGCGGATGGCGAAGCTTTGCTCAATGAAGCTGCCGCGGATGGCGTCGTAGCGCACGGAGGCGTAGAAGGCGTAGATCTCGTTGAGGCGGTGCTGGTAGTCGGCGATGTATTCCTCGATGGGCGTGGCGTTCTCGAGGAAGTGGGTGGAGAGGCGCAGGCTCCAGACGTCGGCGTCGCGCAGGGTGAGGCCGGTGTTGATCTCCTCAAGCACGCCGGTCTGCACGGTGTAGCGTTGATAGAGGTCGAAGCTGAGCCACTCGGCGGGCGTGATGACGAGGGCGGCGTGGAGGGGGGAGGTCTTTTCGGTGCCGGGCTTGAAGTCGAAGTAGACGTCGGTGGCGAGCGCGAGGGCGACGAGGTCGCGGGAGCCGTAGTGCTTGGCGCGGGTTTGCAGGACGTTGTCGACGCCGAGGCGGAGGGTGTTGGTGGCGGCGAGGTCGTCGATGTTGCGGCGGTTGCCGAGGCCGAGCGGCTGGAGATAGGTGTCGAAGATGCGGCGGTCGATGGCGGGGATGAAGGCGCGACCGTTGTCGGCCTCGGGGATGTAGCGGTAGGAGATTTTCGGGGTGACGAGGTGGCGCAGGCCGTTGATGCCCCAGGTCTCGCTTTGCACGTCGTAGAGGCCGCTGGCGCGCAGCTCGACGTCGAAGCCGGCCTCGCCGAGCAGGCGGGTGTAGTGATCGCGGCCGACGGCGCGGTTGTAGTGGGTGGCCCGGCCGCCGAGCACGGGGGTCATGGTCAGCCACTCGCGGGGCGAGTAGGGGCGGGTGAGGGAGTAGTAGGCGTCGACGCGCTCGCTGCGGGTGGTGGCGACGACGCCGATCGGGTCTTCCTCGCGGAGGACGGCGGCGCTGGCGTTGAGGCGGTGGTAAATGCCGGCGCCGATCTGGATGGGAAGGCCGTCGAAGCGCACCTCGGGCAGACGCTCCTGCATGCGGTGGTAATCGTTGGGCTGGGCGCGGAGAAAGGCGGAGACGACGTGGTTGTCGCGGGCGAGGGTGGTCTCGAACCAGGTGTCGGGGGTCTGCACGCGACGGAAGTCGTCGGTGCGGAAGTCGCGGACGATCTCGGAGTCGGACCAATAGTTGAGTTCACCGTTGAGGGTGAGGCCGGGCGAGAGGGTCTGGCGGTGTTGCCATTCCACGAAGCCGCGGTCGGAGGGCAGGGGGGCGGCCAGGATGTCGGCACCGAAGGGGTCTTGGTCCTTGATGTAGCCGGTGGTGAACGAACCGGCGAGGCCGGTGTCGGCGCCGTTGAAGGTGTCATATTTCGCGGCGGGGCCGAACATCACGCCGCGGTCGGAATAGAGGCCGAGGTTGCCGCCGGCGCTGAACCGTTCGGAGAAGGGGGAGAGCAGGCCGGCTTCGACAAAGACACCGAGGTTGGAGTCGGAGCCGACACGCGCGGTGATCTCGGGCGCGAGGGGGTTGTCGAGGGAGCGCTTGAAACCGGGGGTGGCGAACACGGGGACGGTGCCGACCTGGAGCGTGCCGCCGCCGATGGTGACGCTGTCGCCGGTGACGACCTGGGCCTCGGCGACGTTGAGCGAGGGCGTCAGCCGGCCGGGCTCGTCATAGAAAATCCGCGCGCCCTGCAGGGAGAGCCCGTCGGGGTTGCCGGTGACGGCGGTGCCCTCGGCGAAGAACGGCGGCTGGCCAAGCAGGAAGCGGCTGACCTCGTAGGATTGGTCGGCGACGTTGAAGCTGATCTCGTCGGCGAGCAGGCGGCGACTGGTGTGGGTGAGCACGACTTCGCCGGTGGCGACCGCGATCTCGGTCTTGGGGTTGTAGGTGATCGTCTCGGCGGTGAGGACAAAGTCGCCCTGGACCAGTTTGGCGTCGCCGCTGAAGACGGTGCCGTCGGGCGTGAGCCGGGTCTGGAGGGCGGTCAGCTGGGGTTTGTCCGCGGCCTGGAGGGACGCGAGGGCGGGGAGGGCGAGGGCGAGAAGCAGGAAACGTCGGGTCACGATGAGCGGGGAGCAAAGGAGTTGGTCCCGCGGCAAGCAAGCTCCCACTGAATGATGGAGTTGGCCCACTTTTCGCTTTCCGGTGCGATGACCGCCGCTCATGGTCGCGACCCGCGTTTAGCCTGTAATTATTCTTAAATGGTCCGTCAAAAACCCGCCTCCACCTCCGCCATCAACGAACTTTCCCGCCTCCGCGCGGAGATCCGCACGCTCGGCAACGCGCTCGGGCGCGTGATCCGCACCCTGGAGGGTGACGAGGCCTACGCGACCGTGGAAAAACTTCGTCAGTTGGCCAAGGCCAGCCGCGCCGAGGACCGTGCCGCCAACAAGACCCTGGCCGAGACCGTCGCCAGCCTCACGCCGTCCGGCGCCTTTGCGCAGGCGATGGCCTTCACGCTGTATTTCGAGCTGGTCAATCTGGCCGAGGAAAACTTCCGCATCCACCTGCTGCGCGAGCGTCGCGCCCGCCGTCGCGCCGAGCCGGTCAAATCCGGCCAGCCCATCCGCGAGTCCATCGAGGCCGCCCTCTGCGAATTGAAGTCCCGCGGTGTCGGCGCCGAGGAAATGCAGGCCTTGCTCGACCGCGTGGCCATCGAGCTGGTCTTCACCGCGCACCCCACCGAGTCCAAGCGCCGCACGCTGCTCACCAAGCTCAAACGCCTCGGCGAAATGCTGCGCAACGTCCGCCCCGGCGGCGAGGCCGCCATGGACATGGACGTGCTCGACCGCGAGATCGCCTCGCTCTGGCTGACCGATCGCAGCCGCGTGGCCCGCCCCGAGGTCACCGACGAGGCCCGCACCGGCCTCTGGTATTTCGACACCAATCTCCACGAGGTGCTGCCCCGCCTGCAGGTCGATCTGCAACGCGCCCTTAAACTCCACTATCCCGCGGTCAAGGCCCCCTCGCGCTGGCTCACCTTCGGCTCGTGGATCGGCGGCGATCGCGACGGCAACCCCTTCGTCACCGCCGGCGTCACCGCCAACATCCTCACCCTGCACCGCCGGCTCGCGGTGGAGAAATTGCGCAAGGGCATCTACGCGCTCTCACGTTCGCTGACCGTCTCGGACCGCCGCGACACCATCACGCCCGCGATGAAAAAACTCCTGCGCGAAAACCGGCACATCTCGAAGCACGTCGAGGCCCTCGCCGACCGCTTCCCGCACGAGCCCTACCGCCTGCTCCTCGGCGGTCTGCGCGACCGGCTAGACCAAGCCTCGGCCGAACTCGCCGCCGGCGGCGCGCTCACTGGCGAATCCGCGTCCGAGTCCCCCTTCAACACCGACACCCCGCGCGAGGTCCTGCGCGTCATCCGCGAAAGCCTGCTCGCCGGTCGCGGCGCCATGCTCGCCGACGGCGAGGTCGCCGACATCGGCCATCAGCTCGACGTCTTCGGCCTGCACACCGCCCGCCTCGACATCCGCCAGCACTCCGGCCACCACGAAAACGCCGTCGCCGAGGTCCTCGGCCGCAAGGACTACGTGAAACTCCCCGAGGCCGACCGCCGCGAGGTCCTCTCCGCCGCCCTCGCCTCCGCCAAGCCCCTCTCCGCCGACGCCATCGCGGACTTCTCGGCGGCCACGCGCAACGTGCTCGAACCCCTCGCGCTCTGCGCCCGCGTCATCGCCGAGTTCGGCCCCGAGGCCCTCGGCATCTACATCATCTCGATGACCACCGACGCGTCCGACCTGCTGGAGGTTCGGTTGCTCATGGCCCTCGCCGGCACCGACCTGCCGGTGGCCCCGCTCTTCGAGACGCTCGACGACCTCAACAACGCCCCGCGCGTCCTGCGCGACCTCTTCGCGCATCCCGCCTACGCCGACACGCTCGCCCGCCAGGGCGGCCACCAGCACGTCATGCTCGGCTACTCCGACAGCAACAAGGACTGCGGCTACCTCACCGCCAACTGGGCCCTCTTCAAGTCCCAGGAGGAAATCGCCGCCGCCTGCCGCGAGCACTCCGTGCGCGTCACCCTTTTCCACGGACGTGGCGGCAGCGTCGCCCGCGGCGGCGGTCCGGCCGCCAAGGCCATCCTCGCCCAGCCCATCGGCCTGCGCGACGGCGGCATCCGCATCACCGAGCAGGGCGAGGTCCTCTCCACCCGCTACCACGACCCCGACCTCGCCCACCGCATCCTCGAACAGATGACCTACGGCGTCCTCCTCGGCGCCCACACCGCGCAGACCCCGCGCGCCGTGCCCGCCGAGTGGACCGACGCGATGGAGGCCATGAGCGCCGCCGGCTTTGCCGCCTACAAGCGCCTCGTGCACGACGACCCCGGGTTCCTCGACTTCTGGAAACAGGCCACCCCCATCGACGAGATCAGCAACCTCAAGTTCGGCTCGCGCCCCACCTACCGCAAGGCCACCCAGAGCGTCGCCGACCTGCGCGCCATCCCCTGGGTGTTCTCCTGGATGCAAAGCCGCTTCAACTTCCCCGGCTGGTTCGGTCTCGGCTCCGCGCTCGACAGCATCCTCAAGCGCGGCCCCGCCGGCAAAAAACTGCTCCGCACCCTCTACGCCGAGTGGCCGTTTTTCCAGACCATGCTGGACAACGCCCAGCTCACCATGCGCAAGGCCGACATGAGCATCGCCCGCGTCTACGCCTCGCTCGTTTCCGACGACGCCCTGCGCGCCCGCATCCTCAAGGAACTCGAGGGCGAATACGCGCGCTCCGAACAGGCCATCCTCGCCGTCACCGGTCAACGCCACCTGCTCGCCCGCGAGCCCGTGCTCCTCAAGTCCGTCCAGCTGCGCAATCCCTACATCGACCCGCTCAACTACATCCAGGTCGAGATGCTCCGCCGGCTTCGCGCCGGCGCCGCCAACAAAGCCGAAGAAGAGGCATTGCGCGCCGTCGTCGAACTCACCATCAATGGCGTCTCCGGCGGACTCAAGAACACCGGCTGACCCCACGCCCGCCACCCCGGTTCCGCGCGCCCGCATTTGCCCCCGCAAAATCCTCAACCACCCACCCACGCCGTGCTCATCACCCAGGCCGAGATCGCCACCTTCACCACCGCAAGCAACGCCTCGCCCCACGCCCTGCTCGGCATGCACCCCGCGCGCCAGGGCAAGTCCGCCGGCCTCGTGGTCCGCGCCTTCCTTCGCGAGACCGTCGAGTGCGAGGTCGTCGACCTCACCAAGAAAACCCCGACCGCCTTCGCCATGACCCGCCTCGACGACGCGGGTTTTTTTGAAGTCTTTATCCCCCGGCGCAAAACCCACTTCGCCTACCAGCTGCGCGCCACCCGCACCAACGGCGAGATCCACCAATTCTACGACCCCTATTGTTTCCTGCCCACCCTCGGCGAGCAGGACCTCTACCTCTTCAACGAAGGCAACGAACACCGCGTCTACGAAAAACTCGGCGCCCACCTGCGCGAGATCGACGGCGTGCGCGGCGTCGCCTTCGCCGTCTGGGCCCCCAGCGCCGCCCGCGTCTCCGTCGTCGGCAACTTCAACCACTGGGACGGCCGCTACCACCCCATGCGCCCCCTCGGCGCCTCCGGCGTCTGGGAACTCTTCATCCCCGGACTCGGCGCCGGCGAACTCTACAAATTCGAGATCTTCGACCAGCAGGGCCTCATCCGCATCAAGACCGATCCCTACGGCACCTACTTCGAAGCCCCCCCCGGCAACGCCTCCATCGTCTGCAACACCCGCACCCACGTCTGGAACGACGCCGACTGGATGAACCGCCGCACCGCCCAGGCCGGCAACATCGACCGCCCCGTCTCCGTTTACGAAGTCCACGTCGGCTCCTGGAAACGCAAACTCGACGACGCCAACCGCCCCTACAACTACCGCGAGCTCGCCCCCATGCTCGCCGACTACTGCCTCGACCTCGGCTTCACCCACATCGAGGTCATGCCGCTCGCCGAGCACCCCTTTGAAGGCTCCTGGGGCTACCAGGTCACCGGCTTCTTTGCGCCGACCCACCGCTTCGGCACCCCCGAGGATTTTTGCTGGTTTGTCGACCACCTCCACCAGCGCGGCATCGGCATCATCCTCGACTGGGTGCCCGCCCATTTCCCGCGCGACACCTTCGCGCTCGCCGAATTCGACGGCACCCACCTCTACGAACACGCCGACCCCCGCCAGGGCGCGCACATGGACTGGGGCACCCTCATCTTTAATTACGGCCGCAACGAAGTCCGCTGTTTCCTCGTCGCCAACGCCCTCGCGTGGCTCGACCGCTACCACCTCGACGGCCTGCGCGTCGACGCCGTCGCCTCCATGCTCTACCTCGACTACTCCCGCAAGGAGGGCGAGTGGATCCCCAACAAATACGGCGGCCGCGAAAACATCGAGGCCATGGACTTCCTCCGCGAGACCAACCGCCTCGTGCACCAGTATTACCCCGGCGTGCTCATGATCGCCGAGGAATCGACTGCCTTCGCCGGCATCTCCAAACCCGTCGAGCACGGCGGCATCGGTTTCGACTTCAAGTGGAACATGGGCTGGATGCACGACACCCTGACCTACTTCCAAAAGGAGTCCGCCCACCGTAAGTGGCACCACAACGACTTCACCTTCGGCGCCCTCTACCAATACACCGAAAACTTCATCACCGTCTTCTCCCACGATGAAGTCGTGCACGGCAAAGGCTCGCTGCTGCAGAAGATGAACGCCGGCCCCATCCCGGAAAAAGCCGCCACCCTGCGCTCTCTCTACGCGCACATGTGGGCCTGGCCGGGCAAGAAACTCCTCTTCATGGGCTGCGAGTTTGGTCAAAGCCGCGAGTGGGCCTACGCCGGCCAGCTCGACTGGCACCTCCTCCAATACATGGACCACGAGGGCATCCGACTGCTCATCCGCGACCTCAACAAACTCTACGTCAACGAGCCCGCCTTCAGCAGCCACGACCTCGACCACCGCGGCTTCCGCTGGGTCAACTGCCAGGACGCCGACGCCAGCGTCGCCTCCTACCTGCGCCTCACTCCTGACGAGTCCACCATCTACCTCGTCGTCGGCCACTACACCACCGCGCCGCGTCCCGGCTACCGTGTCGGTGTGCCCCGCGGCGGTTACTGGAAGGAAGTCCTCAACACCAACAGCGACTACTACGGCGGCACCGGCGACGGCAACGGCGGCGGCAAAGTCACCCAGCCCATCGCCAGCGACGGCCACGACCAGAGCCTCGAACTCATCCTCCCCCCGCTCACCACGCTGATCTTCAAGTGGTGCCCCTCCGCGTGACGCCAGGGCGGTAGTCGCTTCAAGTTCAGCCCCAGGGAGAGCCGTGTTCCAAGCGGCTGGATCCGGAAGCACCGCCCGTCTGCCGCACCACTGTTAGAGCATCTCCAATAGAGTTGTCGCCGGACGGTAGGGCGCGCCGCGGCGGATCGGTCAGTGCTGAGGCGGCCCCGGGAATGCTCTAGGCGCTGTCTTCGAAGTAAATCGTGGTGATTGAGTCGTAGGGAAGTTGCCCCGCCGTGAACCAATGGTCCCGTATAATGATGCTGATGGCGTGCCCATCCGGGAAGAGTTCTTGCAGCGCAGCGAAGATGTCGT
This sequence comes from Verrucomicrobiota bacterium, assembly GCA_043815125.1. Lineage (GTDB taxonomy): Bacteria > Verrucomicrobiota > Verrucomicrobiia > Opitutales > Opitutaceae > JAUWBF01. Next base: position 9,925 of record JBDRJH010000398.1, on the reverse strand, counting down.
GATCACGCGAAACTCGTATGGCGCCAAATGTCTGAATACGCCGGACATTGTTTTTGCAGACGTGGATTTCGACGCAGCCATCGGCTCCAAAACGGTTGTGCTTCACGGAGTCGGCCTACTAGTGGTCGCATGCATGGCAGGAGTTTGATCCCGGGAGCATTTCGTCCAAGGCGATTGCGGTGTGCGAACTGCATGATGCGCTGAGCAACGCACTTAGTGCTCGGGAAATCGCCTGATCCGTTGAGACCAGTCCGATGCGTCCCCGGTTGAACCGCTCCCAATGATCGGAAGTTGTCTGGCCGCTGATGCCGGGGCAGGGTGCCGGGATGCTCTTCTTGGTGCTTCTGACGATGGTTGGCTTGGTGGTTGGGCTGGCGTGGGCCTGCACGCGCCCGAATCGAGGTTGGGTGCGGATCGTCTTGGTGAGCCTGACGATCGTGATGATCGGCGCGGGTTGCGCGCGACTGGGGATGACATTCGGGCGCATGGTGGCGGAAACCCACTTCTACAATGGCCCCCGCCGCTCCCTGTCGGCATTGTTCGACGAACTCAAAACCTCCATCGTTTCCAACGACCGACAGGTCGCCGAGGCCAGGGTGGATCTCTTGATCGACCGTTGGAACCGAGCCGATTTTTTTAAAACACCGGAGGGCCAAAATTCCATTTCCTGGACCGACATCCTCAGTGATTGGGATCGACTCAAGGAGGAGGGGAAGCAGCGCAGCATGGTTTTCGCCAACAACGATCTGGAGCAAATCGGACCACTCACGCTGCACCTGCCCGACGAGGCCATGATTGTTTACGTCGAGACCAATGGACGGAAAATCTCCGCCCTGGATGCGGCGACCGGCAACGTTCTGTGGAGTTGTGATCCCTACATCGACTGGAACATGCGCCCCTATCGCTTCAGCAAACCGATCATCACCTCGCTCAAGCTGTCCAAGCGGCCGGGCTGGCTGGATGTCCGTTATAATTCGAGCCAGTTTGGTGTGCTGGAGACCAAGACGGGCCAAGGCTACATGGGCGGTAACGATTGAAAATGGCGTGAATTTATCCCTGTGGGTGAGCCCTCGATCACATGAGCCCACTGGATCGCCCATGTCCTCCTGAATCGTTGCCGTGGAAATGTTGCGATGTAACGGCCCGACTCGTTTTCCGAACCCACCCGTTTTCCGAACCCACGATAGACACGCCCGCCCGCCACACCTCCGGCCCAGTCTCGTAGCAGCGGCGGTTACGCCGCTGGCCCACGCCACCGCAGCCCGTAGCGGAGCGATGGAATCGCTTCGATTTCACCTACGGTAAACCTGCGACATCCGCCCAAGTGAAAATCCCAACCAAACTCAAAAAGCGTTACGATGTAAGCCGACGTGGACGTCGGCGTTCCCAGGGGAGGTTCGCGACTTTGCGCCTTCGCGTTAAAACTCCGAAAGCGCTCCGCGCTCCCGCTACGTTTGCTGTCGGGTTGGCCGTCTCGGCCAAGGTTCGGGGTGGAGCGCTCGCGGGCTGGTTGCCGGAGGGGCGGCACGGCGTGCAGTCATTGGCCGGGGACGGCCAACGCTATACGGGGAGGCCGGTCTTTTTGCCGTAAAGAATCGGGGGCTTTTTTCCCGCGGCGGACCCTTCGGCCTTGAGCATCCGGCGTGGAGGTCTAGCACCTACCTTTCCGCTCGTTTGCCATGTCACTTTCCCGATCCGTCACGCCATTCCCCGTCCTTTCCGTTGTCATCGCCGCCGCCCTGCTGGGGCTCGGCTCGGTCGTCGCCTTCGTCGGCTACGCGCCCGCCTGGTGGCAGGTCCTCATCCTCGGTGTTTGCGCCGCCCTGGCCGCCGCCGCGCTGATCGTGCCGGCCCTGCGCGCCCACCGCGAATCCGTCGCCGCCCGGGCCGAACGCGATGCCCGCGTGGTCTCGCTGGCCGAGGGCATCGACACCGCGTTGGCCAGCCTCCACGCCGCCACCGCCGAGGCCCAGTTGCTCACCGAGCAAAACCGCCGCCGTCAATCCCTCGCCGATGAGCTGACCGCCAAACTCAACGCCGCCGCCGACGCCGCGGTCGAAAAAATCAACCAGGCCGCCCGCGACGCCTCCGGGCAATCCGTCCAGTCCGTGGCGCAATCCGTCCAGGCGGCCGAGCAGTCGGTGCAAGCCGCGGCCCAGGCCGCCGCCACCCGCGTCGCCGCCGAAGCCGCGCGACTGCAAACCGCCGCCTGCGAACGTCTGGAGGCCGGGGCCGCCCGCGCCGTGTCCGAGGTCGCCGACCGTGCCGGCCCGGTCGAGCGCCTGCTGGCCGAGCTGCCCGCCAAGATCACCAAACTGGAAGCCCTCGCCGCCAAAATCCCCGCCGACGCCACCGCGGCCGCCCATTCACTGGGCGAAGCCCGCTCCGCCGCGCTGGCCGCGGTCGAACAGGCCCGCGTCGCGTTCGACGAACACCGGGCCATCGCCGCGACTCAACTCGAGTCCGCCGCGACCGCCGCCCGTGCCGCGCTCGACACCGCCGCCACGGAGCAGGCCGCGCTGGTGAGCGCCGCCGCCGACCACGCCGGCCAGTCGCTGCAAACCCTGGCCCAAGACCTGGAGGCACGCCTCAAGACCGCCGCCGAACCGACCCGGCCCGCAGCCGCCAAGGCCAGACCGGTCGCTCCGGCGGCCGCGGGCCCCGTCCAACTGGTCCTGGGCGAAAACGTCGACCCCGAGCCCGCCGCCAAACCCTCTCTGGCCGAACCTTCGCCGGTCGAGCCCTCGTCCGCGGAGCCTTCCTCCGCCGCGTCTGTCGTGGTCGAGCCGGTCCCGCCGCAGGACTCCGCGTCGGCGTCCGAGTCCGAGCCGCCGCGTCCGGAGATCATCGCGCCGGCCGCCTCCGATCCGACCAGCGGGCCGGTCAATCCGGTCGACTTCGCCGGGGAGCGCGCCTACGACGACCTCGCCTCGGCCATGGACGACGCGCTGAAGTCCTGAGCCCGGGGCTGAAATTAATCGTGGCCAAGTGCTCGTGCGTGGGCTGCGGCAACGCAGGGGCCTCGCTCACGACGCCCTTACGGTTGGGCGACCGTTTCGTTTAAAACCCTGGCCGCCGAGCATCTCTCCGGAGCACAAAAAAGGCGGGGCGACGTTGATGCGTCGCCCCGCCTGCGGGAGAAGGATTCCGTCCCTCGGCTCGCGGCGAGGGGGAAGGGCGTTCAGAGGTTTTTGATGATCGCGTCGGTCATGGCCTCGGTGCCGACGGCCGGTTTGCCAAAGGCGATGTCGCAGGTGCGGACGAGGTCGACGGTGACGGCCTTGCGCACCGCCGCCTCGATCTTGGCGGCGACCGCGTCGAGGCCGAAGCTGTAGCGCAGCATCATCGCGGCGGAGAGGATCTGCGCGCACGGGTTGGCCACGCCCTTGCCGGCGATGTCGGGGGCGGTGCCGCCGGCCGGCTCGTAGAGGCCGAAGGGCTTGCCGAGGGAATTGTTGCCCGTGCCGAGCGAGGCGCTGCACATCATGCCGAGCGAACCGCAGATGACCGCCATCTCGTCGGAGAGGATGTCGCCGAACATGTTTTCGGTGAAGAGCACGTCGAACTGGTTCGGGTCGCGGGCCAGCTGCATGGCGGCGTTGTCGACATACATGTGGCTGAGGGCGAGGCCGGGGTGGTTTTTGGCGAAGTAGTCGGTGACGGTCTTGCGCCAGAGCACGGAGGTCTCGAGCACGTTGGCCTTGTCGACCGAGCAGACCTTGCCGCCGCGGGCCTTGGCGGTCACGGCCGCGACCTCGGCGATGCGCTCGATCTCGGACGTCTTGTAAACCATGGTGTCGACGGCTTGGAACTCGCCGTTGCCCAGATCGGTGGTGGTCTTGGGCTGGCCGAAATAGATGCCGCCGGTCAACTCGCGGATGCAGACGATGTCGATGCCGTCCGGGATGCGCTCGCTCTTGAGCGGCGAGGCGTCGGTGAGATCCGAATACAGCAGGCCGGGGGCGGATGTTGGCGAACAGGCTGAACGCCTTGCGCAGCGGCAGCAGGGCGGCGCGCTCGGGTTGTTCCTTGGGGGGGAGCTTCTCCCACTTGGGGCCGCCGACCGAGCCGAAGAGGATGGCGTCGGCGTTTTGGCAGAGTTCGAGGGTGGAGTCGGGCAGGGCCTTGCCGTGGTTGTCGATGCCCGCGCCGCCGACGTCGGCGTGCTGGTAGGAGAGGGCGAACCCTTCCTGCTTGGCGACGTGTTCGAGCACGCGCAGGGCGGCGGACATGACTTCGGGACCGATGTAGTCTCCGGGAAGGACGGCGAATTTGAGGGTCTGCATGGTGAAACCGACGAAACTGCCCACAACGGGGCCGGGGAGGCAAGCCGGGTTTGAGCGGTGACCATCAGCAACGTCGCTCTCCAAGTGACGACCCCGGCGGGTTGAGCGTGGCGAATGTCCCCGGCCGTTGGACAATCCGTGGCGGGAGCGGTTAGGTGATGGCCCACCGCGGCTCGTCCGCACCTGCAATCCACAACCCAGGAAAACCCACCATGAGCAAACTTCCTCCCATCGCAGAAACCATTTCCCAAGGCGGCCGCAACGGCTCGGTCGAGACGTCCGGCGAAGGCTTCAACCTCCATTTCAAGGCCCCCACCGAGGAGCACCCGCAGGGCCTCACGCCCGAGCACTTGTTCGGCGCGGCCTGGGCCGCCTGTTTCAACGGCGCGGTCAAATACATCGCCAAGGAGTCGGGCCACGCCGACGACGGCATTACCGTCACCGCCAAGGTCCAGCTCTGCCCCGAGGGGCCGCAGCCGTTCGCGGTCGAACTGCTGGTCAGCATCCCCGGGCTCGACGAAAACAAAGCCGGACACGTGGTCGCCAAGGCCCACGCGATGTGCGCCTACTCCAAGGCCACCAAGGGCAACGTGTCCGTGAAGATCACCCTGGACTGAGCCGGCACCGGCCGAATCCGGTGCGCCCGCGCAACCTCCGGGCCCAGTCCCCGTGGCTCCATGCGTGAGCTTGGAGACGGCCTCACGCCATCGTAGGGGCCGCGCTCGTGCGGCCCGTCGGATGTTCCGCAAGCCGGGTCTCGCGAGCGAGACCCCTACACGCACTGCCGGCGCTGGATTGCGTGGCGCCGGGCGTGAGCCCGGGGAAGGATCGGCTTCGGCCGATCAGACTTTGAGCACCGCGCGAAAGCCGCGGGCGCCGTAGTAGGACTGCGCGCCGTTGTGGTAAATGAAAACCGTGTCGTAGCGCCGGTCGCCAAACAACGCGCCGCCGAGCTTGCGGATCTCCGGCGGCGTCAGCACCCAGCTCGACGTTTTTAAATCAAATTCGCCGAGCTTCTGGAGGTCGCGGTATTGGTCGGGCGTCAGCAGCTCGACGCCCATCTCGGTCGCCAGATCGATGGCGGTATTATGGGGCTTGTGCTCCTTGCGCGAGTCGAGTCCGGCGCGGTCGTAGCAGACGGAGACGCGGCCCTTGGGGCTCTCCGGCGAACAGTCGACGAACAGGTATTCGCCGGTCTGTCGGTCGACGCCGATCACGTCGGGCTCGCCACCGGTCATCTCCATTTGGTCGAGCGACCGGAGCTTGTCCGGCGCGGCCTTCAGCTTTGCCGCGACGTCGTCCCAGCGGATGCCTGGGTGGCGGGCGGGGTGTTTGTCGAAACGAGACGCCAGGACCTCCAGGAGCGCTTCACGTTGGGCCGCGGGCATTTCGGGGGACGTTTTGGCGGGCATGGCGGTGGTTGTTTTTGTCAGGCAGGCCGCTTCGGCTCCGGCGGGCTCGCCTGGCGGTTGCCGGGGCGATCACATCGCGTGGATGGCGGACTTGCTCACGGCAAGGGCGGCTTCCTTGACGGCTTCGCTCATGGTCGGGTGCGCGTGCACGGTGCGGGCGAGGTCCTCGGCGCTGCCGCCGTATTCCATGTGCGTGACGATCTCGCTGATGAGTTCGCCGGCGTTTTTGCCGAGGATCTGCGCGCCGAGGATCTTGTCGGTGGAGGCGTCGGCGATGATCTTGACGAAACCGTCGGCGGCGTCGTTGGCGTGGGCGCGGGCGTTGGCGGCGAAGTTGAACTTGCCGACGTTGACCTTGATGCCCTTGGCCTTGGCCGCGTCCTCGCCGAGGCCGACGGTGGCGATCTCGGGGGCGGTGTAGATGATGGCGGGCATGAGGTCCCAGTTGATGTGGCCGGCCTTGCCGGCAATCCACTCGGCGACGGCCACGCCGTCTTCCTCGGCTTTGTGCGCGAGCATGGGGCCGTCGATGACGTCACCAATGGCCCAGACGCCGGCGGCGGTGGTCTTGAGGTGTTTGTCGACCTTGATGCGCTTTTTGTCGGTCAGTTCGACGCCGGCTTTGTCGAGGCCGAGGTTGTCGGCGTAGGGGCGGCGACCGACGGCGACGAGGACTTTGTCGGCGGGGAAGGTGAGTTCCTTGCCGTCGCGCTCGGCGGTGAGTTGACCTTTTTTGGCGTCAAAGCCGGTGACCTTGGCGTTGACCTCGATCTTGAGGCCCTGCTTTTGCAGGATGCGGGTGAAGTTGCGCACGACGTCGGCGTCGGCGGTGCCGGCGATCTGCGGCAGGAACTCGACCACGGTGACGTCGGCGCCGAGGCGGGCCCAGACGGAGCCGAGTTCGAGGCCGATGGCGCCGCCGCCGACCACGACGAGTCTCTTGGGGACTTCAGTGAAGGCGATGGCGTCGTCGGAGGAGACGATCGTCTTGCCGTCGAACTTCATGAACGGCAGCTCGACCGGCGCGGAGCCGGTGGCGATGACGATGTTTTTGGCGGTGAGCGTTTGGTCGCCGACGACCACGGTGTTGGCGGTCTTGAAGTAGGCCTCGCCGGTGATGACGGTGACCTTGCGGCCTTTGGCAAGCATGGCGATGCCGCCGGTCATCTTGTCCACGATGCCGGTTTTCTTCTTCATCATGGCGGCGATGTCGATGGAGACACCGTCGATCTTGATGCCGTGTTCGGCGGCGTGGTGTTTGGAGAAGGCGAAGTGCTCGGAGGAGGCGAGCAGGGCCTTGCTGGGGATGCAGCCGACGTTGAGGCAGGTGCCGCCGAGGGTGGCGCGTTTTTCAATCAGGGCGACCTTGAGGCCGAGCTGCGCGGCGCGAAACGCGCAGACGTAACCGCCGGGGCCGGCGCCGATGACGATGAGATCGAAGGAAGAGGAAGCGGACATGATTAAGACAATTTAACCACGAAGATCACGAAGGGCACGAAGTGGGGAAATCCAGACTTCGTGTGCTTCGTGATCTTCGTGGTTAATCAGGTTTGTTGAATTAGACGCTGAGGAGGAGGCGGGCGGGGTCTTCGATGGCTTGCTTGACCTTGACCAGGAAGGTGACGGCTTCCTTGCCGTCCACGAGGCGGTGGTCGTAGCTGAGGGCGAGATACATCATCGGGCGGATGACGACCTGACCGTCGATGGCGACAGGGCGGTCGTTGATCGAGTGCAGGCCGAGGATGGCGCTCTGCGGGGCGTTGAGGATGGGGGTCGAGAGCATCGAGCCGAAGATGCCGCCGTTGGTGATGGTGAAGACGCCGCCTTCGAGGTCGGCGAGGGTGATCTTGCCGTCGCGGGCTTTCTTGGCGACGTCGGCGATGGCCTTCTCGATGCCGGCCATGCCGAGCTGATCGCAGTCGCGGATGACGGGGACCATGAGGCCCTTCTCGGTGGAGACGGCGACGCCGATATCGTAGTAGTGGTTTTGCACGATCTCGTTGCCGTCGATCATGGCGTTGATGCCGGGGACCTCCTGCAGGGCGTTGACCACGGCCTTGGTGAAGAAGGACATGAAGCCGAGCTTGAAGCCGTTCTTCTTGACGAAGGAGTCCTGGTATTTGGCGCGCAGGGCCATGACGGCGGACATGTCGACCTCGTTGAAGGTGGTGAGCATGGCGGCCTCGTGCTGGGCGGCGACGAGGCGCTGGGCGATCTTGGCGCGCAGCGGGGTGAGCTTTTTGCGGGTCTGGCGTTCGCCGGTGGCGGCGGGCTTGGGAGCTTCGGGCTTGGCGGGAGCGGAGCCAGCGGCGTCACCGCCGCTGCTACGGGCGGGTTTGGATTCGGAGGCGGCGAGCATGTCGCCCTTGGTGACGCGGCCACCCTTGCCGGTGCCTTCGACCTTGGCGGGATCGACGTCGGTTTCCTCGGCGAGGCGGCGCACGGCGGGGGATTGCTCGGTGGACTTGGCGGCGGATTCCTTGGCGGGAGCGTCGGAGCCAGCGGCTTTACCGCCGCTGCTACTAGAGCCAGATGCGGAGGTGTCGATGGTGGCGACGACCTCGCCGATGCCGACCTCGGCGCCTTCGGCGGCCTTGAGGTTGATCTTGCCGGCTTGTTCGGCGGTGCCTTCGGAGGTGATCTTGTCGGTTTCGAGTTCGAAGAGGGGCTGGTCCTTTTTTACGGTGTCGCCGTCGGCGACGTGCCACTTGGCGAGAACGCCGGTGCTGATGGATTCGCCCATGGGCGGGATTTTGACTTCGAGGAGGGACATGAGAGTGGAAATTTCTTTCGGAGTTTTAACGCAGAGGCGCGAAGGTGCGGAGGGCGCAGAGTCCGGACTCGTTGGAGGGCTTTGTTTTTGCGCCTCTGCGTCTCTGCGTTGATGTTTTTAAATCAGAGGGTGAAGGCGTCCTTGAGGAAGGCGGCGAGTTCGCGTTTGTGCAGGGCGAGGGCACCGACCGCCGGGGAGGCGGCGGCGTCGCGGCCGGCGTAGACGGGCTTGCGACCGAAGATCTCCTCGAGGTGCGGGGCGATGAAGCTCCAGGCACCCATGTTTTGGGATTCCTCCTGGCACCAGACGAGCTTGGCCTTTTTGCCGACGGCCTTGGCGATGGCGGCGAGCTTGTCGTTGTGGAGCGGATACAGCTGCTCGACGCGGACGATCATGGTGTCGTCGATGGCGTTAGTGACGCGGTAGTCGTGCAGGTCGTAGTAGACTTTGCCGGAGCAGAGGATGACGCGCTCGGGTTTCTCCGGGGCGTGGCTGTCCTCGATGATTTCACGGAAGGCGCTGTCGCCGGTGAACTCCTCGAGGTGCGAGGTGGCGCCGGCGTGGCGGAGGAGGGACTTGGGCGACATGACGACGAGCGGCTTGCGGTAGTCGCGCTTCATCTGCCGGCGGAGGGCGTGGAAGAAGTTGGCCGGGGTGGTGATGTTGGCCACCTGCATGTTGTCCTCGGCGCAGCTTTGCAGGAAGCGTTCGAGACGGGCGGAGGAGTGTTCCGGACCCTGGCCTTCGTAGCCGTGGGGGAGCAGCAGGACCATGCCGCTCATGCGTTGCCACTTGGACTCGGAGGAGCTGAGGAACTGGTCGATGACGACCTGCGCGCCGTTGGCGAAGTCGCCGAACTGGGCCTCCCAGATGCAGAGCATCTCGGGGTAGTCGAGCGAGTAGCCGTAGTCGAAGCCGAGCACGGCGGCCTCGGAGAGCAGGGAGTTGTAGACGCAGAACTTGGCCTGCTTTTCGTCGAGGTTGAGCAGGGGGACGTATTTGTCGCGGTTCTCGGTGTCGTAGAGGACGGCGTGGCGGTGCGAGAAGGTGCCGCGCTCGCAGTCCTGGCCGGACACGCGCACGGGGGTGCCTTCCAGCAGGAGGGTGCCGAAGGCGAGGGCCTCGCCGAAGCCCCAGTCGATGGGCCCGCCGTTGGCGAAGGCCTTGGCGCGGTTGTCGAGCAGGCGCTTGATCTTGGGGTTCACGTTGAAGCCCTCGGGCACGACGGTGGTCTTGGCGACGATGGCCTCGAGGGTCTTTTCGTCGACGCCGGTGGGCACGGGGTCGTGGTTGTAGCCGGGTTGGAAAATGGCGGTGGATCCGCGGAAGGGGTTGCCGGTTTCGCCGGAGGCCTTGCGGTTGATCTCGGCTTTTTTGGCCTTCTCGAAGGAGGCGTCCATGGCGACCGCGTAGCCGTCTTTGATGGCGTCGGAGTCGGCCTGGGAGAAGGTGCC
>JBDRJH010000397.1:0-7957 GCA_043815125.1 Verrucomicrobiota bacterium | reverse complement strand
GCCACCAGCACCGCGCGATACGCGTCCGGCGCCACCGCCGACAACGCGATCTTGCCCACGTCGTGCAACAACCCCGCCAGCCGCGCCTCCGCGCCCGCGCCCACGCCGGACCAGCCCGCCAGTTGCTCCGCCAGCGCCGCGCACGCCGCCGAGTGCAGCCACAACTGCCCCCAGTCGAATCCCGGCGCCACCCCGCGCGCATCGCCCATCGCCGCCAACAACAACGCCAGCCGCCGCACGCGCTCCACCCCCAGCAAATGCAACGCCGTCGGCAAGTCCGCCACCCGCTCCCGCGAACCCACCGCGACCGAGTTGGCCAGCCGCAGGACATTGAGCGCCAGCGCCGGATCGCGCCCCACCTCCGCCGCCAGCTCGTCGAGCGGACAATCCTCCCCGGACAACCTGCCCGCGAACCGCCGCGCCAGATTCTTCAGCGAAGGCAATTCGCGCAAATCCTGCAAAACCACCTGCGTGTGCCGCCAGTCCAGCGGCGGCTTCGTGCGCAACAGTTCCTCGCTCACCCCCGCCATGCGGGCGAGCGCCCGGGCGGCGGCGCGTTCGCGCAGCTCCCGCTCCTCCGGACTCCCGCGGCGCGGCAAGACCAGTGCCCGGCCCGCCGCCGGCGTGGCGGCCGCCTCGGGCGACCCGGCCAAATCCTCTCGAATGGAAAAACCCAACCAACGCGACATGACGCGCCCAACGACACACCCCACCCCCACCTTCAGTCCTTCCCTGACTTTTACCCCTTCCTTTACACCCGCCCCTCCCCCCCGTCCCCAGGCCCCGGCCAAAGAGTAACCCATTAGGTTACTCTTTGGTCGGAGTGCGTGGCGGTGGCGATGAGGCCTTGCCCCTCGCGCGCGCGACCTCTTGCTTGGGCGCTCCCGTGCCCGATCTCGCCTTCACCTTAAAGACCACCTTCGGCTACGACTCGTTTCGGCCGCTGCAACGCGACATCATCGAGACCTCGCTGGCCGGCCGCGACGTGTTCGCGCTGCTGCCCACCGGCGGCGGCAAGTCGATGTGCTTTCAATTGCCCGCACTCCACCGGCAGGGACTCACCGTGGTCGTCTCGCCGCTGATCGCCCTGATGAAGGATCAGGTCGACCAGCTCCAGGCCGCCGGCGTCGCCGCCACCTACCTCAACTCCTCACTCTCCTCCGCCGAGGCGCGCTCGCGGCTGGCCGGGCTGCACCGCGGCGAGTTCCGCCTGCTCTACGTCGCCCCCGAACGACTCATGCTCGACGGCTGGCAGGAAAACCTGAAGGCCTGGAACGTGCAGGCGCTCGCCATCGACGAGGCCCACTGCATCTCCGAGTGGGGCCACGACTTCCGGCCCGAATACCGCCAGATCGCCAGCCTGCGCGACCTGCTGCCGGACATCCCGGTGATGGCGCTCACCGCCACCGCCACCGGCCGCGTGCGCGAGGACATCGTCAAACACCTCAAGCTGCGCGAACCGGCGGTCTTCGTCGCCTCGTTCAACCGCCCCAACCTCTCCTATCGCGTGCTGCCCAAGGACGGGCCGCTCAAGCAGATCACCGAGTTCATCCGCAAGCGCGAGGACGAGTCGGGCATCGTCTACTGCGCCAGCCGCGCCGCCACCGAACGCCTCGCCGAGGCCCTGGCCGGGCGCGGCTACGCGGCCCGCGCCTACCACGCCGGGCTCACGCCCGACGAACGCTCGACCAACCAGGAACTCTTCCTGCGCGACGAGGTGAAGATCATCTGCGCGACCATCGCCTTCGGCATGGGCATCAACAAGCCCAACGTGCGCTGGGTCATCCACCACGACCTGCCGAAAAACATCGAGGGCTACTACCAGGAGACCGGCCGCGCCGGACGCGACGGGTTGCCGGGCGACTGCCTGCTGCTGTTCAGCGGGGGGGACATCGCCAAACAAACCCACTTCATCGACGAGATGACCGACCCGCAGGAAAAGCAGGTCGCCCAGCGCCAGCTCAAGGTCATGGCCCACTACGCCGAGAGCGCGGGTTGCCGGCGCCGCGAGTTGCTCGACTACTTCGGCGAACAGTTTCCGCTCGATAACTGCGCGGCCTGCGACAATTGCCAGGAGCCGCGCGAGACCTACGACGGCACGCTGCAGGCGCAGAAGTTTTTGTCGTGCGTGTTTCGCTGCCGGCAGGCCTCGCGCTTTGGCGTCGGCCTCAACCACATCTGCGAGGTGCTCACCGGCGCCGACACCGACAAGATCCGCCGCTGGGAGCACGAGCGGCTCTCGACCTACGGCATCGGCAAGGAGCTGTCGCGGCCCGAGTGGGCGGCGGTCGGCCGCGAGTTGCAGCGCCTCGGCTACGTGCAACAGGGCGAGGGCGAGTATCCGACGCTGGAGTTGACCGACGCCGGCATGGCCGTGCTCAAGACCCGCGAGACCATCACGCTGACCAAGCCCATGGCGTTGCCCAAGGCCCGTCGCGTGATCCGCCGCGAGGGCGACGTCGAGTGCGACGAGATCCTGCTGGCGCGGCTGAAGACCGTGAGAAAGCAGCTGGCCGACGAGCGCCGCGTGCCGGCGTATGTGATTTTTGGAGACAAGACCCTGCGCCAGATGGCCCGCGAGTATCCGGAGGACGTCCGCATGATGGAGTCCATCTACGGCATGGGCGAAAAGAAGCGCGCCGAGTTCGGCCAGTTGTTCGCGGACACGATCAGCGAGTTCCTGCGCGAGAACCCACGGATGACGTTCAACGACTGAGGCTAGGACTCCGGTCGAAAACCCAGAGGCAGCGTCGCGTTCTCATCCGTCTTTGGCAGTGGCGCCGATGCAAGTCCCGGCAAACGTTCCTGCAGGTCGGCAACCGGCCTGAAGACCAGGGCCTTGGAGCGCTTGTAGCCCACCAACAAACCGCGCTCGGCCAAGTCCAGCAAGTCGGTCCGGGCGGTCTGGTAGGCCACCCCGTTACTGTTTTTATGCCCCTCGATCGTGTAGCGCATGTCCGGATTGCGGAGGGCATGCGCCAGCAGGGATTGCTGACGGTGATTCAGGTCATCCATACCCCGCAGGCAGCGCTCGAGCTGTTGCATGCGGGCGGTTTTCTCCGCCACATAATCGTGCAGGGCCACCACCGCCTTTTGGATGACCTCCGCCTGATACAGGATGAAATAAGTCAGGTCGTTCGCATCCGTCTCCGTGTGCAGAAAACTCATGGCGTAGCGGGATGGCGCGCGCAGGAGAATTTCGGAGATGGAGATGAACTCGAAAAGGGTGAATCCCTGATGCAACATGGCCCAATAAAACAGGGCACGGGCCGTGCGTCCGTTGCCGTCCACAAAGGGGTGGTCGTAGGCCAGCCAGAAGTGCAGGATGATGGCCCTCACCACGGGATGGATGAAGAAGTCGGGGGTCTGCCCGTTGGCGAAGGCGCACATGGCAACCAATCTGTCGGGCAGTTCCGAAGCGGGGGGAGGTTCGTGAAAAACCGTGCCCTCCATGTCCATGACTCGCACCTGCTCGTCCGGGTGACGAAACCGGCCCGCCGCATCGGATTTATCCAGCGTGCCATCCGTCACGCGTTGGTGCAGCTCGAAGACCAGCTCGGGACTCAACGGTTTTCCCTTCAGGTCCATGATGTGGAGCATGGTCAGGTAGTTGTTGAGCACCATGCGCTCGCTGGTGTCCCGCGGCTGGCGGCGGGACAGCAGCATCTGCTTGGCAACTTCCCGCGTGGTGACCGCGCCCTCCAACTGGCTTGAGGTGATGGATTCCTCGATCAGCGAGTTGATGACATATTCGTTGCGCGTGGCGGGGTTGGTCACCGGCTCGGGCAGGTTCCAAACAGCCCCCAGCCCACGGTCGATATGGTGCAGCTGTTCCAACAGCCGGTCGGGCAAGGACAGCTGGAAAGCTTGGCCGGCTTTGTCCCGCAGGGGAATCGAACGCAGCTTCGTATTTCGGCCTAATTTAACCAGAAACCACCACTCGTCATGCGTTAACCCATCCGGCACCGGACGGCGGCGCAGTTCGTTCCAGTGCAAGTATTCATCATGCGACGAGACGCTCTCCGACTGCGGCAAAATCGTCGCCAGTCTTTTCGAATCAAGATCTTGAACAATGCTACCGTAGGCTTTGGGGATTTGTGGAAACTTCATAAACTACCAATTTTCTACTAATTTAGTAAAAGTTAGTAATTTACCACAAGCTCTGTTTTACTAACAGGTGATGAATTAGTAGAAATCTAGTAATTGGCATTCACTCCCGCTTGAGGTCGCGGGTCATGAGGGCGCGGAGGGCGTCGGCGGGGGGGCGGTTGGCGTAGAGGATTTTGTAGATTTCGGCGAGGATGGGGGCCTCGATGCCGCGTTCCTGGCAGAGGCCGTAAAAGCTTTCGGTGGTGCGGTAGCCTTCGACGACGGACTTGCTGGCGGCGATGAGGTCGGCGGCTTGCCGGCCTTCGCCGAGGTGTTGGCCGAAGGTGCGGTTGCGGCTCCAGTCGCCGGTGCAGGTGGCGACGAGGTCGCCGAAGCCGCCGAGGCCGTAGAAGGTCTCGGCGCGGGCGCCGAGCGCGGTGCCGACGCGGACCATCTCGGCGAGGGCGCGGGTGAGCAGGGCGGCCTTGGCGTTGTCGCCGAGGCGGAGTCCGTCGCAGCAACCGGCGGCGATGGCGTAGATGTTTTTGAGGCAGCCGCCGTATTCGACGCCGGCGGTGTCGTCGCCGAGGTAAACGCGCAGGGTCGGGCCGCTGAGCGCGGCCTGCACGGTGGCGAGGTAGGCGGCGTCGGCCCCGTCGGCGGCGAGCACCATGGCGGCGGGGCGGCCGGCGGCGACTTCGGCGGCGTTGGTGGGGCCGGTGAGCGCGCCGACCGCGCAGGCGGCGGGCAGGGTTTCGCGCATGACTTCGGTCGGGCGTTTGTGGGTGCCGGTTTCGAGGCCTTTGCAGAGGCTGACGGCGAGGCGCAGTTGCGTGGCGAGGCCGAGGCTGGCGGCGAGGTGTTCGCAGGTGGCGCGCAGGGCCTGGGCGGGGCAGGCGAGGAGGACGACCTCGGCTTCCATGAGCACGGGGGTGAGTTCGTGGCCGAGTTGCAGGCTGTGGGGGAGCGGGTGACCGGGGAGGTAGGCGGTGTTTTCGCGGGTGGAGGCGAGCGCGAGGGCCTGCTCAAAGCGGCGCGGCACGAGGGTGACGGTGTGGCCGGCGCGGCAGAGGTGGATGGCGACGGCGGTGCCCCAGGCACCGGCTCCGATGATGGCGAAATTCATGGGGTCGAGGGGTAGGCGGGCGACGCGGGCGGGGCAAGGAGAACGGACAGTCTTGTCCGTGCAGGCGGGCGGTGCGGACGGGAGGCGGCGGCGCGGTTTTCGGAACGGACAGGAATGTCCGTCCTCCTTGCCCACGCCTTACTGGGTCTGGGTCTGCTCGATTACCCGGGCGGGGGTGACGGGGTAGGCGATGAAGGCGAGGAAGATGGCGTCGTCGATGGCCTGGATGCGTTCCTGGATGTGGTCGAGGAACTCGTGCAGGCCGTTGGCGATGGCGGCGCGGATGTCGGTGCCTTCGAGCTGGGCGCGCAGGCCGGCGGCGAGGCGGTTGGCCTTGTCGACGGCGGAGCCCTGCATGCCGTTGCTGATGCGCACGAGGCTTTGCTCGGCCTCGGCGACGGAGAAAAGGATGCTGCGGGGGAAGAGTTCGTCGCGCACGAGGTAGTCGACGGCGCGGTGCAGGTTGAGTTCGCCGCGGCGGCTGCGACGGAAGGCCTCGTAGGCGGAGCAGGAACGGAGCACGGAGGCCCATTGCACGACGTCGAGCGCGGAGCCGACGGCCTGCAGGTCGGGCAGGATCATGAAGTATTTGACGTCGATGATGCGCGAGGTGTTGTCCGCGCGCTCGAGGTGGCGGCCGAGTTCGAAGAACCACCAGCCGTCGTTGCGCGGGATCATCGATTCGGCGACGCCGAAGAAGAGCTGAAGCTGGGTCTTGATGCCGAAGAGGTATTCGCTGGAGCCGACCTGGGCGTAGCGGCTGTAATCGTCGTCCTTGAGCCGAAGGTAGAAGGTGTTGAGGGTTTCCCAGACCTCGCTGGAGAGTTGATCGCGGATGCAGCGGGCGTTCTCGCGGGCGGCGCAGACGCAGGAGACGACGGAGCTGGGGTTGCGCCGGTCGAAGAGCATGAAGTCGACGACGGAGCGCTCGGTGGCGGTCTCGCCGTAGAGTTCGTGGAATTTTTCGTCGCTGCCGGAAACAAACACCAGCGGCTCCCAGGCCTTGGGGTCGTCGGCGTCGCGCCGGGATTGCAGGTCGACGACGAGCTGGTCGTTCACGTCGACGATGCGGGCGGTGTTCTCGGCCCGCTCAAGGTAGCGGGCCATCCAGTAGACGAGGTGTGCGACGCGGGAAAGCATGGTGACGAAGAATGGACGTTGCGGGTTGGGGAGCGGCGGCGCGGGCGGGCTCAGACGATGATTTGTTCCGGCGCGGGCACGGCCGGGGCGGCGGGGACGCTTTCGTCGGCGAGGACCCAGGTGTCCTTGGAACCGCCGCCCTGCGAGGAGTTGACCACGAGGGAGCCTTTGCGGAGGGCGACGCGGGTGAGGCCGCCGGGCATGATTTTGATTTTTTTGCCGTTGAGGATGTAGGGGCGCAGGTCGATGTGGCGGCCGTCGATGATCTCGCCGCCGAGGGTCGGGGCGCGGGAGAGGTCGATGGTGGGCTGGGCGATGAAGTTGCGCGGGTTGTCGATGATTTTGGCGCGGAATTCCTCGATCTGGGCCTGGGTGCTGTGCGGGCCGACGAGCATGCCGTAGCCGCCGGCTTCGTTGACGCTTTTGACGACGAGCTTGGGGAGGTTGTCCAGGATGAACTTCCGCTCGGTGGCGTCGGAGGTGAGGTAGGTGTCGATGTTGGTGAGAATGGGGTCCTCGCCGAGGTAGAACTTGATGATGGCGGGGACGTAGTAATAGACGGCCTTGTCGTCGGCGACGCCGGTGCCGATGGGGTTGCAGAGGGCGACGTTGCCGCGACGGCAGGCCTCGAACAGACCGGGCACGCCGAGCACGGAGTCGGGCCGGAAGACGGTGGGGTCGAGGTAGTCGTCGTCGATGCGGCGGTAGATGACGTGCACGGGCGCGAGGCCGTCGGTGCGGCGCATGTAGACCTTGTGGTTCTCGACCACGAGGTCGTCGCCCTGGACGATCTCGATGCCCATCTGGCGGGCGAGGAAGCTGTGCTCGAAGTAGGCGGAGTTGTATACGCCGGGGGTGAGGAGCACGACGGTGGGCTCGGGCACGTGCTCGGGGGCGAGGTGCATGAGGAGCTCGAGCAGGTCGGCGGCGTAGGTCTCGACGGGACGCACGCGGTAGTCGCGTATCAGATTGGGGAATACGCGCTTCATGACCTGGCGGTTCTCGAGCACGTAGCTGACCCCGGAGGGGGTGCGGAGGTTGTCCTCGAGCACGCGGTAGTCGCCGGCACCGTCGCGGATGAGGTCGGTGCCGTTGATGTGCACGTAGAGGCCGCGGGGCATTTTGACGCCGACGAGTTCCTTCCTGAAGTGTTTGCAGGAGTCGATCATCGCGCGGGGCACGATGCCTTCCTTGAGGATGCGTTGCTCGCCGTAGAGGTCGGCGAGGAAGAGGTTGAGCGCCTGCATGCGCTGGGTGAGGCCGCGTTCCAGAAGCGTCCACTCGTGCGCGGGGATGATGCGCGGGATCAAGTCGAAGGGGAAAATTTTCTCCGTGCCCTGGTCGTCGGAGTAGACGGTGAAGGTAACGCCGCGGTTGATGAAGGTCTGGTCGGCGACCTTCTGGCGGTGCATGAGCTCGCCGATGTTCTCCATCTGCCGGAAGCGCTCGAAGAGGCGTTGATAGTGCGGGCGAGGCTCGTTGGGCGCCGCGAACATCTCGTCATAAAAACGGCCGTGTTCGTAGCTGGAGAATAGGTCGGGCATCGGTCGGTGGGGGATGAAAAGGGTGGCGGGAGGAAGGACGGAGTCGCCTCGGGGCGGC
>JBDRJH010000396.1:0-5325 GCA_043815125.1 Verrucomicrobiota bacterium | reverse complement strand
TGCTCACAAGGTCAACGTCCGGCTCCCGGCGAACGATACAGGTGCCGAGATTCGCGTCCTCATTTCTCAGAATGGCGAACCTATTGAGGAGCGTTTAATTCCTGTTGGTGCGACTGCTCAAATTTTTACCGTCGTTGTTCCGACTGCCGACCCCGTGCTCGTAACCGCTCAAAGTCGGAACGTGGCATACACGGAAAACGGAATTTGGACCGTTGTGCCCGATGCCGTGGGGGACTCCAAGTCAACTGAGGTCGACCCCTTTGCCGATTGGGATGATGATGACGACCCCGACAAGCCGCTGCCCCCGCCGCCGACCGATGCGCCGAAACCTGACGCGCCGACTGCGCAACCGACTGCTTCGAAAAAGAACGTGTGGCAGACGGTCAACAGCACGAATTCCACGGGCGGTGTCACCGCTGAACAGAGCGCGGAAGGTGTCG
This sequence comes from Verrucomicrobiota bacterium, assembly GCA_043815125.1. Classification (GTDB taxonomy): domain Bacteria; phylum Verrucomicrobiota; class Verrucomicrobiia; order Opitutales; family Opitutaceae; genus JAUWBF01. The sequence goes on along the minus strand of JBDRJH010000396.1, from coordinate 4,885 downwards.
ACAAAATCACCAACGCCGTTGGCGAGGTTCTTGACGCTCTCGAAACGGATGCTGAGGCACCCGAGGTCGGGGATGCCGATCACACTGAGGGCAAGAATCAGGTGGATTCGGCTGTCGAGGCGGGGCTTGAAATGCTTCCCTCTGCGCCGTCTGTCCTCGGTCCGTCGACAACTTCAACGATCACGTTCCCGATGGGTCGAATCAACGGTGCGGACTACTCGCGCACGTTGGACTTTTCCGAGTGGGAGACGCCTATCGCTATCTTTCGTGGTCTCTGTTCGGGGTGTCTCTTTATCATGGCGACAATCATCTTTACGCGCACGATTCGCGGCGCGTTCGCAGGCTAATGCAAGTCATCGACGCAATTCTCAAGGGGCTTCAAATCCTCCAAAAGTTCGCCACGCCGACCAGTGCCTTCACGGCTACCATTTTCGGCCTTGGTGGCTTCCTCGCCGGCATCGGCGACCGCATCGACTCCATCATTCAGCACGCCGACGCCCTTGCTGTCGACCTCACGGGCACGGCTGATTTTACGCCTCTCGCCCTGGCTAATTATCTTCTGCCTCTAGATCAGCTCATTGGCTACATTACCGCGTTTCTCGGGGTGTATGCTTCGGCTGCAACAATTCGTGTCATTAAATCATGGATACCGACGGTGTCGGGTTGAACTATGATTGGCTTTCTTAAACTCGTCACGGGCAACATGGGGGGTGGTAAAACCTCCTACGTTGTCGAACTCGGTATTGAGCATCTTTTGAAGGGGGGGACGTTCGCCACGAACATCAAGATGCACTTGGACAAGGTGGCTGCTCATATCGAGATGTGCGGTTACGAATTTGACCCGTCCCGGCTTATTCACCTGACCGGCGACGTTGCCACGTTTTTTGATCAGGTGCCGCGTGGCGACTCCTCTCGCGTCGTCCTTGTTGCTGTGGATGAAGCGGCTCTCGAGGGCATGAATTCCCGTGATTGGGGCAAGCTAGATCGGCGTATTTTTAACTTCTGCACACTGGCGCGGAAGCTTGATATCGGGACTATTTATATCACCCAACAGCCGGAGTTTTTCGACAGGCAGCTCCGCAAGCTTTGCAACGGCGGTTTGGTCGATTGCCGCAACCTCCGCGAATATCGGCTTTGGGGCGTCATTCCGATCCCCCTGCCGCTCCTTGTTCGCGTTCATCATAGCCTGACCGGTGGCGTTTTTCGGAAGACGTTTTCGGAGCCGATCACAGTCCGTAAGTGGGTCTGGCCGTTGTATGATTCCGACGCGCTTCTCGGCGCTGCCGCCGGCGAATTCTCCCAAATGCAACGCGCCGCTTCTGGCGGCCTCCGTCGCATCAAACCCAAAACCGACAACCTGCTTCCGTTTGCCGCTGTTGCGGCCTCCGTTTTATGCGCCGCTTTCTTTTCATCGTTCTAGCTGCTGCCGTTGGTGCCGCTGTCGGCTCCGGCGTTCGTGCTCTTTTCCGTGGTGACGCCCCGCGTGATCGTGATGCGGTTGAGACTGCGGCGAAGGTCGCCCAGGGCGATGGCGTCGCGCTTCCTGCTCCGGCTGTGGACCCCGATGCCGAACCGCTTCACCCCACTGGTTGGGCAATGGGCGGTGGCAGGATTTCGGTCATGATGTCGGACGGCACGATTCGGCTTGCTGACCGGGCTTTGGCTGCGCCGGTTTCGGATGGTATCGAGCAGGCGACGGCGTCGCATGTCGTTATCGATGGGGAGCGCCTTTACATTCGTCCGCGTCTGCGTCCCGAGTCTCCGCCCGTTTCTGCGGCCGCCGGCGTCGTTACGTCGGATGCATCGTCGGATGTGACGCCTTCTGGTGATGCAGGAAAGGGGGCTTGGTATCGCGATGCTGACGGGGTGTATCGGCTTCGTGATCGGTCTACCCTCGCTAACACTTACGCGCCCTAGGTGCCTCTCGGTCAGTAGCTGCTGGTGATGTCTACGCCTATTATCCTGCCGTTTTTTAATTCAGTCAGGACGGTGTAGTAGCGAGGGCCCGGTAGCTTTCCCCCGTAGGTGGATGTGCGGTCTATCTCGAAGTGGCTTCGGTATCTGTTTTTCCATCCCGCAACGGGTTCGGTGCGCACGGGGCTGGCGTAGACGCTTTTCTTTTCCGCGAGGTAGTTTCTGGCAACTGCCGCGTGCTGCGGTGAGTAGTCCTTTTTGACCGGCTCTGGCGCTGGTCGGTGTTGCGGTTGGCTCGCGGGTGCCTGTTGTTGCCTTGGTGTTGGTCGCGTTGTTGTAATGTAGAGGCTCGGTGCGCGTTGCGGTCTCGTTGGTGCGGGCGGTGTTGGCGCGGGTGTCGGGGCGTAGGTGATCTGTGGCCGTGGTGTGATGACCGGTGCCGCCGGCGTAGCTGCCGCGGTTATCTGTTTTGCCGGTGTTGTCGTCTGGTTTAGGCGTGCGTCGATTATGAAGTAGGCGGCGGCTGTCACTGTGAGTGCGAGCAACGCGCATAGGGCAGGCATGTGCTTGGACTCCGGCTCCTTAATTTTGCTGTTGAGCCATACGATATTGCTGACGGGTGGTGCGGGCTTTCGCTCCAGGGCGCGGCGGATTGAATCGATCTCGCGGGCCTGCTGCTCTTCGCGGTTCATCGGATGCGTTCTCCGGTCTTTATGTCGATGACAGGGGCCAGCGTTATGAGGCGGCGCGGCGGGTGTTTCCCTTAGCCTCTCTTAGTCGTGCTTCTTCTGGGCTCACTGGTGGGCATCCTCTCGCGAACCAGTCTTTTGCGATTTGGGCTAGGTATTCTGTCGGCGTCGTGCTCAACGCGTTGGCGTAGAACTCTATCTTATCCGTTATGTGCTCCGGTAGGGATGCGCCGATCTTCTTTTTCACGTGTGCAAGATGGTGAAAGAAAAGGGAAAAACGCACTTGCTTTCTTCGGTAACATATGGTTCTAATTGTTCCACGTAGAACAACCAATCCCGCCAATGGTCGCCCTAAATTCCTCCTCTCAAAAACCGTCCGTCGAGTCTCTGCGTGAGGCTCTTTCCCGCGCTAAGCTTCGCAACCTGCAAGCTGAGTCTGCGCTGCTCGCCGCTCGTCAGGCCGTGTCCTCCTCTGAGGTGGATGTGAAAACCTCGCGGCACATCATCGAGCAATTGGAGATCGAACTAGCGCAGGCGGAGTCTCCTGTTATGGCTGAGTCTCCTCCGGTTGCTCCGGCCGTCGATGACATGACGGGTGTCCGTCCTCTGTCGGAGGGCTCGGAGGTTTCGGAGCGTGTGCCGGTCTTCTGTGACGGCGTCGAGATTGGTTACCTTCGTTATTTTTACGGCGTGCCCGATTGTCGTTGGCAGGCTTTTTTGCTCGGTGCCGATGGTCGTGCATTCCGCTCCCTCCCGTCTTGTTTACGGGCCGATGCTGAGGGGTGGATGCGTTTGGAGAGTCCTTTGTTGGAGCGGCGTCGTGGTCGTGAAGTGGCTGCGTTACCTCGTCATGATTTTGAGGGGTATGCCGCTGGTCGTCATGATTCGGCGAACTGTTGAGCCATGATCGAATATGTTTACAGGCCGTCGCGGAAGGTGAAGGGGCGCAAGGTCACGGCTCGCCTTTACTCGGGCCGTTACACCCTTGGCCCGTCGGAAAAGCCGCGTGTGGTGGCGCTGCACACTCCGGACGAACGCGTAGCACGAAAGAAGCTTCGGGACCATATCGTGCGGAAGCAACGGGAGGCGGTTGGGCTGGATATCGCCCCCGCGCTTCGTGATGCGGCGGCGGCTTCGCTGGTTGACCTCGTGGCGGAATACCGGGCCGATCTGTCGGGCCGTGGTTTGGAGTCCGGCCATATTCGCGACACCTGCGGTCGTATCCTTCGCGTGATTCGTGGCGCTGGCTGGGCGCGTCTCTCGGACGTGCGTCCCGATGGTTTCATGCGCTGGCGCTCGGCCTCTCCCCATGCGGCCAAAACGAAACGGGAGTATCAGGCCAGCGTGAACGCGTTCTTTGCGTGGTTGGTGCGCTCTGACCGTCTCGAGGTTAATCCCCTCGCCAAAGTTGATCAGGTCGAGATACGGGGGAAGCAAGTCCGGCAAAGCCGTGCGTTCACGGTCGAGGAATTTGCCCGTCTCCTGGCATCGGCTCCGGCTGGCCGTCGTCTCGTTTATCAGTTCTTGGCGTATACGGGGGCGCGCAAAAATGAGGCGCGCTCTCTCTGTTGGTCGGACGTGTCCTGTGTCGGGCAACCCTCGGTGTTGTTCCGTGCCGAGAATACCAAGAGCGCTCGCAAGCGTGCCGTGCCTCTCAAGCGTGAGCTGTCGGACGCGCTGGCGTCGTATGCTCGGGCCGGTGGTGTCGATGGTGGCATGTTGCATGAGCGGGTTTTTCGGCCGTTTCCCTCGGATGACGCTTTGCATTCCGATCTACGTCGCGCAGGCATCGAGCGCAAAGACGGCTCTGGCCGGGTCCTGCATTTCCACGCGTTCCGCAAGACCTTCCAGACGTGGGGCGCGGTTCACGGCGTCGGGCAACGCTCTGCGCAAGAGCTTTTGGGTCATTCGGACCCTTCGTTGACGGCCAACGTTTATACGGACGTTGCGGCGCTCGCTCTGCATCAGGAGGTTGCAAAGCTGCCTTGGGTTGGTGGGGCTTCTCCGGATGACGCACACATACGCGCACAAATTGCCCCTGAAATGGCCATTTCTGGCGAGTTTCGCGATGCGCTTTCCAAGCTCATTGAACTGGCGCAAGTCGTTGTGAGCAAAGAAAAAACCGACTCTTTCGAGTCGGTTCAAAGTGGCTGCCCGACATGGATTCGAACCATGACTAGGTGAGTCAAAGTCACCTGTGCTGCCATTACACCATCAGGCAATGAAGTTGGCGGATGGGTAAACCTGCTGCCAATCGCACTCGCGTCAAGTCTTCTGGCAGG
>JBDRJH010000395.1:0-5934 GCA_043815125.1 Verrucomicrobiota bacterium | reverse complement strand
TTCTCCCTCAAATGAGGGCACGCATGTCGATGCGTCCGCTGAATCCGCGTGAATCGTCTTTCTCTCCCCTCGACCCGCGCGGAGTCTCGGGAGGACCGAGCGTAGCCTGGCCGGGAGCCGGAGCGTGGTCACCGAAGGTGGCTCGCGGAAGGCGGACGGCGGGCGTAGCGAGGCCGGACCGAGTCTCCGCGCGGGTGTCGCCCTATGCACCGCTCCAAGCAAGTCAGCGGGCGGACGGAGCCGCGCAGCAAACCGCCCGCCTGCTGTCTTGCCCGGTCGGCGGTCGTTACACCTCTTCGGTGCGCACCACCGTGTTGAGGGTGCGCAGGACTTCGCTGGCCTTGCGCTCGAACTGGCGCCACTCCCGCCAGACGGCGGCGGGGACTCCCGAGGTATGGAGCACCTGTTGGGCAAATTTCAGGGACTCGGTTAGCTTGGCCTGTTGCTGCGGGGAATCTCCGCCTGTCGGTCCGAGCAAGCCGAGGTCTGGCATCAGTCCGAAATTCTTCGGATCATCCAGCGACGTGCCTATCGGGCGCGGCGGTTCCGCTGACTGCTGGACCGGCTGCTCGGCCTTGGCCATGCCAACACCAACGGCGACCTTGGCGCGCTTGCCCTGGGCTCGGGGCGTGCGGGTGCGGGCGGCGGCCTTTTGCTGGCGCGGCTGACGGCACGCATGGATCACGGCTTTGATGAAGCTGTCCATGTCGGCATACCCGTAGGTCGCCGGCAGGGCGGCGAGGGCGGCCGGTAGCTCGCGATCAACTTCCGCCTGTAATCGGGCGACTTCGGCGACGAGTTGTCGGTATTCTTTGATGAGGTCCGGCAGGAGACGTTTTCCCATATCAGATAATCGCTGCAGAATCCCAATCTCGCCCAAGCGTGTCCAGTGCGATGACAGCGGTGTCGCGCCCCGGCCCGGAAGGAGTCGTGGGAAGCAAGGAACGAAGAGACGAGCGCGCCCACGTCTCCGCCCGCGTGCCGTTGGTATCACCGCCCGGCAATTCCCGCCTGCATCCGACCCGCTGCAGCGGGCGGCGCTGGCGGGTATTGCCATGTCGGGACTGTCCGCGCGGGGCTCCGCCGGCCCGAAAAACGGGCACGATCTCGTAAGCTTTTGCGCGGTTCTTGGAAGACGGCGGTTGTCGCCGCCGGCTAAGCTTCCCGCGTCCGCAGTCCAGCGGCGGGCCTGCTCCCCATGTTGGCCAATCTCATTCTGGCGATGCTTAGCGCGACCCTAGCGTATGCCGCCGGCGGCTATCCGCCGGTGATGTTCGCGTTCGGCGGTTTGGCGCTGTGGCAACTTTACTCGGCCTGCTCGCAGCCCGCCCGGCCTTCCCCGCCTCCGGTGGTGCTCCGTCTCGGCGGCTTCGTCTGGCGCATGGACGACTTTTGCCGTGGCTGGCTCATCACGGGCCAGACCGGCAGCGGGAAAACCCAGGCGGCGATCAACACCATGCTCTGGCAGGTCGGCCGCAACTGTCCGACGTGGGGAGGCATTTGCGTAGATGACAAAGGCGTCTATTGGGAAACGTTGCGCGAGATGTTTCGTCACCTCGGACGTGCGCAGGATCTGATCCTCCTGCAAGTCCGCCCCGAGGACGCGCCGACGGATTGGAAACCGACGCACACCTTCAACTTTTTGAACAACCCGCATCTGCCGTGGTCGGCCAAAGCCAAGATCGTTTGCGACGTGGCCTCCGCGCTCGGCCAGCGCAACGAACAGAGCTTTTTTCGCACGCAAGCCCAGGTGCAGATCGAGTTCGCGTTTCGCGTGCTCGATGCCGCCGGACTGCCGGTCACGCTCGACAACGCCTACGAATTCCTGACCTCGAACACGATGTTGGACGAACTCATGACGTTGGTCACCGAGTCCGACACCTCGCCTGCCAAGACTCTGCTCGAACACTACGAGGCGCTGAAGTCGCAACCTCCCGAGCAACTCGGCGGAGTCCGCACCACGGTCGCCAACTACCTGAAGGTTTTCACCGATCCCGACATCGCGGCCGTATTCTGCCCGCCGAAATCCAGCTTCTCGTTCGACGATATCGACCGGGGCAAAGTCGTCTGCGTCGCGCTACCGCAGCGATTCCAAGTGGAGCGCCGCTATATCAACACGCTTCTAAAACTCACGTTCTACGCACATGCGCTGCGCCGCTTCGACCGTCCCGCCGCGCAACGCGCCGACGACAACCTGCTCATCTTCTGGGCCGACGAGGCGCAGAAGATCGTCACTGCGAGCGAGGACGGCATGAGCGACTACAACGTCGTGGACGTCATCCGCGAAGCACGTGCCACCGTGGTCGCCGCCACCCAGTCCTACACGTCGTTGATCCCGCCGATGCAGGATGAACGAAAGGCCAAGGTGTTTATCGCCAACATGGCCAACCGGGTGACGTTCTGCGCGGCCGACGAAGACTCGGCCAAAATCGCCGCCGACACCCTCGGAAAGCACAAGGCGAAGAAACGCACCACCGGTTACTCCGGCGGCAAACGCAACGTGTCCTGGACCGAGGAAGACCGCTATCGCGTCGAACCGCACGAACTGCGGCGACTGCGGAAATTCGAGGCCGTCGTGCAGCACTGCGAACGAGGCTTCCGCCGCGTAAAGCTGCCGCCGCTCGGCACCGATGGCCGCGTGCCTGCTTGGTATCGTTAACCCAACCGAAAGAAGAACCGCCATGCCCAACATCACACCTGATCATCTGGAGAAACTTCGTCACCTGCCCGAGCATCTGCACGAACACATCAAAGGACAGGCTCACGTCATCGACCCCGTGTGTTCCGTTCTGCGAAGAGGCGAACTTGGTCTGGCGAATCCCCACCGTCCCCGAGGCTCGTTCCTCTTCGTCGGCCCGACCGGTGTCGGTAAAACCGAGATCGCGAACGTCTTCACGTCCTACCTCTTCGCCGAGTCGAAGCCGCTGCGCTTCGACATGTCGGAGTATCAGAACCAAAGCTCCGTCGAGAAACTGATCGGCGCGCATCCCGACGACGTCGGCCTGCTCGGCCGCGGGCTCACCCGCGCCGACTGCGGCACGTTGCTCTTCGACGAAGTGGAGAAAGCGCATCCACTCGTGCTCGACCTGTTCCTCCAGATTTTGGACGACGCCGCGATCACCCTCGCGACTGGTGAGCGCAAAAACCTGAGCGGCTTCTACGTCGTCTTCACGAGCAACATCGGCGCGGCCGAAGCCATGCGCATGCAGTCGGCTCCCTTCGCGTCAATCGAGCGCACGGTGCTCGCACGCGTCGGGCAGCAATTACGCCCGGAACTCGTCGGCCGCATGACCGAAAAGATCGTGTTCAACCGGCTGCCCTACGCGGTGCAGCGAGAAATCTGCGAGCAGATGATCGCCATCGAGCAAACGCGCCTGCGCGACCTTGGCCATGCCGTCGATGTAACTTCTGAGGACTTCGAGCGCCTCCTGCGCGAAGGGCATCACAAGACTCTCGGTGCCCGCCCCATGCGCGCCGCCGTCGAGCGACACATGCAACGAACGGTAGCTGAGCAACTGCTCGGCTACCGAATTTCTGTTGAAGTGGTTGTGAAGCCCCGTCCGTCGTCGCTGCGGTCGCACTGTTACGCTAGGATACGCGCGGACGTCTAACCTAAGATTTCGGCATCAGGGTCGGCTGATTCATGTGCCAAGGCATCGGTTGGCGTCGGCGTAATTCAGTCGGAGTCGCACCGGAATGCCTCATCAACGCCCTTTGTAATGATGACGTATCACGATAGTTAAGTAAGTCGGCGACTTCCTTGATCTTAAGGTCGGTTTTTTTTATTAACCATGCTGCGGCGCTTAAGCGGGACTCTACTAGGCATCTCCGAAATGTCATGCCCGTTGTTCGCTTGAACAAGCGACTGAAGTGAGATTCGGAAACGCCGACGAGAGTGGCCACTTTTCGTTGGGAAATATCCGTCCAATACTGTGAACGCACTTGTTGCAGCGCATTGCGAATAACGCCTGCCCCTACAGATATTTGATCCAAAAAATAATTGGGCACGCGGTCCATACGAATATGCCCACTCTCATCTCGAACGATATGCACGTTTGCCATGCTTTCGGTAACAGCCGAACCCAATGCTTGCCGGATGTAATCGGCCACAAAAAAAGCGATTTGATCCAACCTCCTTAACGAGCTGGCTTCTTTTGTCGGTAGATTGCCTATGGCCTTAAGCAACGCGGCCCCATCAAGCCCATAATCGGAAGCGATTCGTTCGGATGCCATCGCTTGCTGCTTTAAATCTGATGGAGCGCATTGACCAACAAAGATTGCGCCGACTGCTCGGGCTCCAAGCCTGATAGGCACCACCATATCGACGATACCGGCATGACAGCGGTGAACGAACGCCGTTTTGGATTCGGCAGCTTTTGAGGAGCGCCACGATTCAGTCTTAATGCAACATGCCGCTGCTGAAGGGTTGGACTTTACGAGGAGGCAATAGGGGGAACAGTGCTCGCGGCGCAGGTAAGGTAACTGCAGCCGATCATTCTCCATCGTGAAATACCCGAAGTCATAGATGCAGATGCGTAAGCCCGTGATTTGCTCAATCTGGTCACAAAAAGCTTCGAGCAAGGATGGCTGGGGTGAAGTGGACAGGCCTTCAGATGAGGCCGATTTAGCTGCAGTGAGGGAGGGCATGTTATGCGACAATTAAGGCATGTAATGCGGTTTACAGGCAATGGCAAAAAGCACATACTCATGGCAGTTCAAATCCGGTGCTTCACAACCGGACTAAATCCCCCCCCCCGCTACCCATGAAAACCTCCTGTTCGCACATGTCGTCTCTGGTGCCCTCCACCTCATTAGCCTCACTCAAGCGCCGCTTTATCGCACCGCTTTTGATCAGCTTGGTTCTCCCCGTCTTGTCGTCTGCAAGCACGGTGCTGAGTTTCGATTTTTCGCGGACAACCGGTGATCGCAATCACTATTTTGGCACAAGCCAACCGGGTGGTAGTTTCGACAATGGTAATGCGAACCTTGGCTTCTATGTCCAAAGTGGAGTCCTCAAGTCGACCAACGTTAACGGCGGCTCCTCTCCGAGCACCTACTGGGCCTTAGTGGATGATACGGATCCCGACAATATAAACGTCTCGGCTCCGTCGGGGAATACTGCGCTCAAAGCCACATCTGACACTTCGATTTCCATGCGCACGAGAATCACTTCCCTTTCGAGTGGTGATAGCGGCGTTGTTTCACAGGCTGGCTTTCTCATAGGATTAAGTGACACGTCTTCCACTGCTTCGGGATGGTTTTTTGCGCTACAGCGAACCCCTGGAAGTAACAGTAGTTCCATTTTGACCGTGCGAGAGTTCACCAACGGGTTATACGGGTCCACGATTCTTAGCAGCAGCACCTTCACCTATGCGGGAGCAGCAACTTTTATAGATTTTAGCATTTCCGACACAGGCAGTTATACATTTAGGTTATTCGATGATACTACGATCTCCGGCACTGGTGATAGCACAACACGCTTGAATTCGAGTGACTTTGGGACTGTAGCTGCGGTGTCCAGCATTTCCGGAACCATTTCCGATTATACCGCAGGCTGGCAGGGGGTAGGATTCCTAGATGGCGGGGGCACCAACGTAGGCGCTGTGAACTTTGGTAATTTCCAGATGACCTACACTTCAACGATTCCCGAACCCGCCGCTGCAAGTCTTGTGCTTGGTGTCGCCTCTTTCTTCATGCTGGCATACCGACGTCGCTTGGAACGGATCTGACGGGCGCGAACACTCTTTCTCAATCGCTACCTCTCATGGATAATCTGGCATCAGTTCGTCAGGAGGTGAAAGCCTTCACGCTGATTGAGCTTTTGACGGTCATTGCCGTGATAACCATACTTGCTGCCATACTGATTCCCATCGGAAGCAAAGCGATGGGTTCCTCTAGGGCTAGCCGTTGCACATCGAATCTCAGGCAAATCCA
>JBDRJH010000394.1:0-4685 GCA_043815125.1 Verrucomicrobiota bacterium | reverse complement strand
GGGCAAAATCCCTCGGGAGGTTTTGGTCAATGGCGCTCCTCGACCAGGCGGCGGGCGGCGGCCTCGCTGGGGGCGAGCATACGCTCGGTGCCCCGGTTGGTGACGACCTCGTAGAGGTTGCTGGAGCCGACGGACTTCAGGAAAGTGACGCGTTGCACGACCTCCTTGACGACGACCTCGGGCGGCTCGCCGACGCGGGAGAGGCTGGCCTCGAAGACGAGGTTGCCACCGCCGGCGGCCTTGAGCGAGAGGTCGAACTCGGGCAGCTCGGCCCAGGAGTTGACGATGCGAAAGCTGCCCTCACCGGTGGCGGCGTCGTAGGTGAAGCCGTTGACCACGATCTGGTGGCCGACGGAGCCGCCGCTCCACGGGCGTTGGGCGACGAAGCCGGGGGGCAGTGCCTGCCAGATCTCGCGCGGGAGCGCGGCGAGCAGGGGGCGGCCCTTGCGCAGTTGTTCGCGGGCCCAGTTGAACTCGTCGGCGGCGGGCGGGCGGGTGTGCATGACCGGACGGGGGCGGCGCTCGGTGATGATGGTGGTGAGGCCGTTGGCGTATTGGGGGGCCTGCCAGGGGGCGTCGGGCGGGGCGCCGTTGATGCACTTGTAGATGGCGGCGTCGTTGACGTAGTGGCCGGCGATATCGAGCCAGTGGACGCGGGCGTAGAGCATACAGGTGCCGCCGATCTGGTCGCGCAGCACGCTGGGCGCGACGAGCCGCACAGTCTCGACGCCGTTCTCGGTCTTGGAGGTGACGATGGTCTGCTTGGCCGGCACGGTGGCCTTCTCGGCGACGACGGTGACGGAGGATTTTCCTTTGGCGAGGGGCTTGGTTTCGGCGAGTTGGCGCAACCAGGCAAGGTCGGGCGGGCGCAGGGAGGCGACGGGCACGAGGGCCTTTTTGCCGTCGGCGTGGATGACCATCATGTAGGCGCCGCTCTGCCGGGCCTGCACCGCATCGCGGTAGTCGGAGGAGACGTTGGCCGGGGCCTGCGCAAGAGCCAGCGCGGGCAGGAGACAGGCAAGGGCGAGCAGGCGGCGTGACATCGCCGCAAGCAGAGGACGGAGACGCGGGGTTTTCAACGAAAACGCACGGTGATCGCGCCGTGGTCCTTGATGCGCGGGATGCGGAACGTGGGTTTCCACTGGCTCCCCAGATCGCAAATCGCCAGTCCGACAGCACCGATCATCACAAGCGCGACCGGCCAAAAAACGGCGGACAACGTGACCGACGGACTCAACGACCCATTTGTCACTTAATAAGTGACAAATCCCAGGAGCGCTTATTTTCCAACAAATTAAATGTAACCTATTAAGTGACAAATGGGTTTTGGCGGAGGCGTTTCGCGGGCCGGGGGGCAATGGGCGGGGCTTCAGAAGGAGTCGGGCTCGAGCAGGCGGGTGAGTTGGCCGATGCGGTCCACTTCGGTGAGTTTTTTCCGCAGGTTGGGCGGGGTGTTCTCCCAGCGGCCGGACGACTGGGTGTCGCCGCCGGCCTGGCGGAGCGTCTCGCGATGGGCGGCCGCGGCCGAGAAGCGATGGACGGGACCGGTTTCGTAGGGAGGCAGGCCGCCCTCTGCCTGGAGAATGACGGTCCAGAGTCGTTTCAGATCGACGAAGGCGTCGGCCCGAGGCGAGGCGTGGAGCCCGGCGGGGTCGAGCCGCAGAATGGCGAGCGCGATGGTTTCGCGTTCGGCGGCGGACATGCCGGTCGCCTCGCCGGCCGTCTGGAGTCGTTGCCAGGCGTTGAGGTAGTCGGGGTCGATCTCCACGGCCTTGCGGTAAAACCCGACCGACTCGGCCGGGCGTTCCTGACTGTCGCGCAGGTAGCCGAGCAGGTAGAACACCTGGGCGCGGTCCGGCATGGTCTCGGCGAGCCGCGAGAAAACGCGTTCGGCGGCATTTTGCGCGACCTCGCCGTTGAAGGCGCCTTCGCAGCCGAAGCAATGGCTCTCGATACGGCCGAAGCTGGAGGGCATGAGCTCGAAGGCACGGCGGTAGTGTTTCTCGGCGTTGGCGTCGTCGCCGAGTTCGCTGTAGCGGAGGGCGAGGCGGGACTGGATGCAGTAGGCGTCGGCAAACTTCTCCAGCGCCTCCTCGTAGAGGCGCACGGCGCGGGTCAACAGGCCGGCGTTCCACCAGTCGTCGGCCTGCTCGGAGAGGCGGATGGCGGCGACGGCGCCGCGCATGATGGCGGCTTGTTCGGCGTCGCCGCGTTTTTCGAGGATGTCGGCCAACACGGCGTAGGCGCGCATGCGGTCGCCCTTGCCTTGCTCGCCGTCCGAGGGGTCGATGGCGATGGCGGCGCGGACGGTTTTTTCGGCTTCCTCAAGGTGCCCTTCCTTGAGCTGCAACCGGGCTTTCCAGATCAACGGACGTTCCTGGAAGCGGTCGATGCGGGCGGCCTTGTCGAGCAGGGCGGCGTAGCCGGGGTCTTCGAGTTTTTCGAGCCGTTCGTAGCCGTCGTCGGAGCCGGGCTGGCGCACGATCATGCGGCGCAGCACGGGCACGGCCTCGGCCTCGCGGCCGGTGGCGATGAGCGCGTCGGCGACGAGCTGGTAGGGACGGGGCTCGCCGGTCGAGTAGTGTCCGCCCGCGCGCACCCCGAAGTCGGCCAGGTCGTCGGCCATCCAGTCGGGATAACCGTCGAACAGCCGCAGCACGTCCTCGTGGCGACCCAGGCGACCGTAGAGACCGGCCAGCTCGAGCGCGACGGATTGCGAGGCGTGGCGGTAGGTGGAGCGCTCGGTGGCGCGCGCCCGCGTGAGCGCCTTGACCAGCAGCGCCTCGGCCTCGTCGGCGCGGTCGAGCCGGACGAGCGCGTCGATCACCTCGCGTTGCAACGCGTCGAGGCGCGACTCGGCATCGGCCTGCCCGAGGCGGGCCAGGCCGGCGGCAAGCGCGGTTTCCGTCAGGTCGGGGCGTTCGAGCAGGCGGGCGATTTTCAGCAGGCTCAGGATGGCGGCTTGTCCGGCGCCGTCGTCGTTGCCGCCGAGTTCGGCCTGGGCCTCGGCAAACGCCTTGAGCAGGTCGGGCGTCAGCTCGACCCCCATCTGCGCCAGCTCGGCGAGACTGGGGAGCTCGGTGCCGCCGGCCGTCTCCTTGACGGGAGCCTTGGTGTCGGCGCGCACGACGTTGAGCAGCAGGGCGACGCCCTCGTCGATCTCGTCGGCCGCGAGCAGGGCGTCGGCGAGGTGGCTTTGCAAACGCGACTTGACCGGGGCGGGTTGGTCGGGCCGGGCGATGGCCGCGCGCAACAACCCGAGGGCGTCGGCGGACTCGGAGCGGCGGGCGGAGAGTTGGATGTAGGCGCCCCAGAGATCGATGACGGGGTCGGCCTCGAGCACCTTGCGCATGAATTCGGCGACGGCGTCGCCGCGGCCGGCGCGTTCGAGTTGGTTCAGCGCGGAACCGATCTGGTAGGACTGGCCCTGCGCCAGATTGCCGGATTTGGCCAGGAGCTGGCGCACGGCCTCGTCGGGTTGATCGTTGGCCACGAGCCCGGCCACGTAGACGGACCAGGCGGCCTCGCGGGCGTGATCGCGGCCCTGCGGCTCCTCGGGGAACTTTTTGACGAGCGCCTCGTAGAGGGCGAGGTCCTCGATGCCGTCGACGAACGACCAGGCGGGACGGGGCAGCGTGGCGATGTCGGCGAGCACGATTTCCTTGTAGAGGGCGCGGGTGCGTTTGCCGTCGATGTTGGGCTGCGCGCCGAGGACGATGACCCGGCGGAGCAGCGGCGCGGCGGCCTCGGGACCGCCGATGGCGACGAGGTCGGGCACCGACAGGTAGCGGTCGGCGTGTCCTTCGCCCTGGGCCGCGGCCTGTTCCTGTCGGGCCAGTTCGCGCTCGAAGCCGGCGAGGCGATCGCCGTCGCCCGAGGCGGCGTTGATGGCGTCGCTGAGCCGGACGAGGTTTTCGTTGAGATTCTCCAGCTTATAGCTCTCGAGTTTTTTGTCGGCGCCGAGTTTGGCGATCATCCGCGCGCAGGTCTCGCGTTGTCCGGCGAGGTCGCCGTTGAGCAGGTGGCCGAGCAGGCGTTGCGCGAGCGCGTTGTAGGTGGCGGCGTTTTCGGTGCGGGCGAGCAAGAGGGCCGAGAGCGCGTCCCAGGCCGGCGCGGGCGGCAGGCTTTGGAGCAGCCGGCTCAGGTCGATGCGGTTCTGGTAATCCTGCGAGTAACGGGAAGACGACGGCAGGCGCGCATACTCGTCGTGGAGCTCCACCCAGCGCAGGGCGGCGGCCTCGGGAGGGAGCGTGGGCGCCGCGCGGTCGTAGTCGGCGAGGCGTTGACGCAGGACATCGAGGGGGTTGAGGGCGGTCTGGCCTTCGGCGGCCTGGGTCTGGATGCGTTGCAGAACGCCGGCCGCGCCGATCAGGTCGGCGGCGTCGAGGGCGGAGATGAACAAGGACAGGGCGGCGGCCAGAGGGAGACAGGTGCGGGGTTTCATAAGCTGCCATCCACAAAAGGGAAACAGCTCAGGCGGACAACCCGCAAATAACCCTATCCCCTGCCGGGAGAGCCCCGGGAAAAGTAACCCAATAGGTTACTTTTTCGGTTACGCTGGTTCCCATTCGCGCTCACGTTGAAACCAACGCGGGCTGTGTAGCGGGGAGCCGCCCCGCCCCCGCGCCCGAACAGGGGGCGGGGGCACCCCCCCACCCCCGGGCACAGGGACGGCCCCCCCCCGG